>CAZIRO010000017.1:0-25691 GCA_964541595.1 uncultured Acidobacteriota bacterium | reverse complement strand
GCGCTATCCCCAGCCCATGAGATGCTGGTCTTTCTGAGACCCGACACCCGGGACCGGAGACCGGTGGCCACCGGCACACCGGTGGCTCCTGGGGTTCTGACGTCCCATTTCCTGTCCCGATCACAGAGTCCCGCCACTTGCAAAACCTTCCTCCCTGAAGTATAAATGCTATAAGATTGCGAGCCGGATCGGCCTTGACATTGTACCGAAATACACCCATTGGACCCCAGTCAACGGATTCACATATGACCCAGTCCAAACCATCCGCAGATGACGGGGTGATCGCGCCCACGTTGCAGTTCCGGGGAAGCCCGGAACCCACGCTGGGCATTGAGGTCGAACTGCAGGTCATCGATCCGACCACCCGGAACCTCATCCAGGCCGTTCCGCAGATCCTCGCCGCCATCGAGGACGATCGTCACTACAAACCGGAACTCATTCGATCCAATCTGGAAATCAATACGGACGTCTGTCGCACCATTCGTGAAGCGCGGGAGAATCTCTGCACCCTGATGCAACAATTGCTGACCGTCTGTGACCGTCTCGGATATGCGATCGCCTGTGCCGGCACGCATCCCTTCGCCCACTGGAAAGATCAGGCGATCACCGAGAATCCCCGCTACCTCGCACTGGTCGAACGACACGGTTGGGTCTGTCGCCGTCTGGCCATTTTCGGGATTCATTACCATATCGGCGTTCCGAACGGCGAACAGGCGATCGCCATCCTCAACGCATTGATGGCCTATATCCCGCACCTGCTTGCGCTGTCCGCGAGTTCTCCGTTCTGGATCGGGCGGGATACCGGATTGCAATCCACACGTTCCAAGATCTTTGAATCCCTGAATACCGCGGGACTGCCCTACCCGCCGGTCAACTGGAACGAATTCGTCTGGTTCGTCCGCACGTTGATCGCCGCCGGCAGCATTGAAACGTTCCGCGAGATCTGGTGGGACATCCGACCCCATCCGCTGTACGGCACGGTGGAAATTCGCGTGTGTGACAGCATCCCGCGCGTGAGTGATATCATTGCCATGGCCGCGTTCGTGCAGACGCTGGTCGTCGATCTCGGCCGCCGGTACGACGCCGGAGAACAGCTCACGTATCTGCCCCGGTGGATCGTGCAGGAAAACAAATGGCGCGCAGCGCGGTTCGGTATGGATGCCCGATTGATCTGCGACCGCAATGCCGCACAGGTGTATGTACGCGACGCCATGGCGCAACTCCTGGACACGCTTCTCCCGACCGCACGACAGATCGGTGCCGATATCGCATGGCCCCATCTGTATGCCCGACTGGACCGTCCGACGGCAGCCGACGAGATGCGCGACTGGTATCGGGACAGCGGGGACCTGCGCACGGTCGTCGATCGACTCGTGCAGGTGCTGCGTGACGACCTGCACGAAGCGGCTCGCCAAGTGCAGCGGAATGGTGTATCATAACTATACAGTTCAAAGGGGAGCCACGCACGATGGGACAATGGGACGATATCGAGGCACTGTTCGCACCGATTCCGGAACACCTCGCGTCGCAACCCGCCGAACGGACGCACCTGCCGGATGTGCCGCCGCCGGATGTGCACGTATGGTCAGTACGTGAGTTGACCGAAGCGCTGGACACGCTGCTGCAGGAACGGTTTCACGCCATCTGGGTCCAGGGGGAAGTCTCGAACTGCAAAGTCTGGAACGAACGGTTCATGTTCTTCACGATCAAAGACCCGGACGCCCAGATCGAGGCCATCGTTTTTCCCGAAGATCGGGCACGTCTCCAGGTTCCGTTGCAGGACGGACAGGCGTATTTCTTTTACGGAACAGTCACGTTCTACGGTCCCCGGGGTGTATGCCGGTTCCGCGTCCGTCAGGTCATCCCGGAAGGCGCCGGACGCTTACATCTCGAATTCGTCCGGATTCGCGATGCACTGGAACGCGAAGGGCTGTTTGCGTCGGACCGGAAACGGCCACTGCCGGCATGGATTCAAACGGTGGGCGTGGTCACGTCACTGGACGGCGCCGCCGTGCGGGATATTCTGAAAACGCTGCACAATCACGGTGAAACCGGGATTGTGCTGGAGGTCCTGCCGCCCGCGAGTGGGCAGGAATTATACACTTTCTGTCAGGCGTACGGATTGACCGACGGCGCCACCACCCTGCGGGTCATTCTCGCCCATTCTCAGGTTCAGGGAGAAGCGGCGGTACCGCAACTGATCCGTGGACTGGAACGATTGAGCCAGCATCCGGACGTCGAGGTGATCATCATTGGTCGCGGCGGCGGCGCGCTGGAGGACCTCTGGGCGTTCAACGATCCCGATCTGGCGCGGCGGATCCGTGCGGTATCCGAAGACTGCGGTAAAGTCGTCATTTCCGCTGTCGGGCATGAAAAAGACATGACGATCAGCGATCTGGTGGCCGATCTTCGCGCATCCACACCGACGCAGGCCGCACAGTTGATCGTCCAGCAACGGCGACGGCGGATCGACGAATGGCAGGTTTTCTGTGACCGTCTGGACCGCAGCATTCACAACTGTTTACTCCACAAGGAACATGCCTACCATCAAACCGGCTGGACCCGGGCAGCGCAACTCATCGAACTGCGATGCAACCGATGGGTCCAGTGGATCGCGGATCTCAGTGTATCCCTCGGGGAACGCACGCGCCGACGACTGCAGGAAACGGAACACACGGTTCATCAACTGCGTCAACGGCTATCACCGGCGCAACTGTACGCAAAATATACGATGCACATGGAACGGGTGCGCGATCTGCGGGTCCACCTGCGACATCTCATACACCAGCACCTCCACGCACGGCGGAACGCCTGGACGCAACTCGATGCGCGGTGCAACCTTCAGCGCATCCATACGGCGGTTCGCCACGCGGAAGAGACGTTCCGATTCTGGCAGGATCGACTGCACCGTTCGGCAGCACACGCGTGGACCGTCCAGTGGCAAACCTGGCAGGACGTGGATCGACAATTGCGTCACCTGCGTGCACGTCTGCTCGACTGCCGCACCCCGGACGGCCAGCCGATCCGCAGCGTGTGGGACGTCCGGGTGGGCGACCGTATGGACGTGATCCTGCCGGACGGACGCATCCGAACGACGGTGGACGGCGTATACCCCTTTGAGGAGGCACGGGATGACCGATCAGCAACCCCTGACATTTGAATCCGCGCTGCAACGTTTGAAACAGATCGTGGAGCAACTCGAGAACGCCGATCTTCCGCTGGAAGAAATGGTGCGTCTGTACGAAGAGGGCAAACGGCTGTCAGAATTCTGTGAGCGCAAGTTACGCGAGGCACGTGAACGTATTCAGCAACTGGAATCCGCCGAAACCAGCGAGCGATGAGGGCCATGCGCGGTGCAATACTGCTCGATCTGGACGGAACACTCTTTGAGGGTGACCGATGGATTCCGGGTGCGGCGGCGGTGGTACGGACATTGCTCGACCGGGGGTGGCAGATCCGGTTCGTTTCCAATACGACAATGCGCAGTCGCGCCCAGTTATTGCAACGGTTCGCACATACCGGACTGCCGATCGACGCCGGGTGGATGTTCACCCCGGTGCGCGCTGCCTATGAATGGCTGCGTACCCGGTCGCTGCAACACGGGGTGCTCGCGCTCGTCCACCCGGATCTGCGCCCCGATCTGGCGTCCATACCGCTGGTACAGACACCGCCGGCGGACTTCGTGCTCGTGGGTGATATGGGAGACACCTGGCATATTGCGATCCTGAACCAGGCGCTGCGTGCACTGTTGCAGGGTGCCCGGTTGATCGCACTGCAGAAGAACCGCCTCTGGAAGGCGCCGGACGGCTATCGAATGGACGCCGGTGCCTTCGTGGTCGCACTGGAATACGCCAGCCGCCGGTCCTGTGAGATGGTGTTCGGAAAACCGAATCCCGTATTCTTTCAGATGGCACTGCGTTCTATAGGCGATTTTACCGGCCCCGCATGGATGGTCGGAGATGACCTGGAAAAAGACATCCTGCCGGCGCAACGGCTCGGATTGCGCGGCGTACTCATCCGGCGTGATCCGGTACTCAGCCATACGGATACCGGTGAACGGCCCGATTTTCAGATCCCGTCGATCACGGCGCTCCCCGATCTCCTGGCGGCGCAGGCGTAAGTTCAACCACGGATTCGCCCGAATTCATTGCACTCATCCGGGGGATGGGAGATACGTATCCATGTTTGCGCATTCTGGAAACCCCTATGGGGCACACCGGCGCCGGGATGGAGATTGAACGATGATCACCTCAAGGAGTCATTATCCCTGGGATGCCTGGACCGGAGGGATCCTGCATGCGCACCACCGGGTAGACTGGCTGGTGCCGCCCACCGCATCGGACGCACGAGAAGCCATTCTGCGCTACCTGAAAACCATACGCATTGACCAGTTGCCGCAGTATCCGGCGTTCACGCGTGCACTGGTCATGGACGGCAATCTGCTCGCCGCTCGTCATCCGGGACCCGTCGCGACATTCCTCTGGTACCCCGTGGGGGAACCCGAAATTCCTCCATTCGCGTATATTCCGATTCTCCAGTGGCTGTTCCACTGGCACCAGACACGCGACCTGGCCCAGCACGTGCAGGCACAGGAAATCATTCGCGCACTGGTCGATCTCGGTCAGATTCTGCTGAATATGGACGATCTCGATCGGGTGCTGGAACTCATCACGCAAAAGGCCACCGAACTTCTGGGTGCGGAACGCGCAAGCCTGTTTCTCATCAGTGAGTCCGGCAACACGATGGATACGCACATCTCCGTTCGCCGCAGCGATGACCGGGCGGTGCAGCGCGACGCCTGGACGCACATTTCGGTCCCCCGCGGGCGGGGGATCGTCTGGCGCAGTGTCCTGGAGCAGTCCCCGTTGCTCATTGCAAATGCACCGGAACACCCGGACTTTTATGCGGAAGCCGATCGACAGACCGGATTTCAAACCCGCTCGATCCTGTGTATTCCGCTGATCGTCCAGGATCCGTCAGGCACGCCCGTTCCGCTCGGTGCGCTGGAACTGATCAATAAAATGGACGGCGTATTCGACGAGCATGACCGGCAGATCGCCGTGCTGTTCGGAGGGATTGCCGCACCGCTCGTACGCCTGGCACGTGCGTACCACGAACTGGAACAGTCCCGACGGGAACTGGAAAAGGCGAATCGCCTGTTACACGTGCAGATCCAGCGTTCACATGTCCAGATCCAGGAATTGCAGCTGCAACTGGAGTTCCAGAAATCCAAGACCCGTCCCCGTCAGTATTACCACCGGCTCGTGGGCCACAGCGGTGCCATGCAGCGGGTGTACGAACTGATCGAACAGGTCAAAGACACCGATCTGCCGGTGCTCATCGTCGGAGAGAGTGGAACCGGTAAGGAACTCGTCGCACGGGCCATCCACGAAACGTCCCATCGGTCCGCGCACCGTTTTGTCGCGATCAACTGCGCGGCCATTCCGGAAACCCTGATGGAACGGGAATTGTTCGGCGCTGAAAAAGGCGCGTTTACCGGCGCCTATAAAACCACCCAGGGACTCTTTGAAGCGGCGCATCAGGGCACGTTGATGCTCGATGAAATCGCCGAACTGCCGCTCTCTCTGCAACCCAAACTCCTGCGCGTCCTGGAGAAGGGCGAAGTCCGCCGTCTGGGGAGCGTCAGTCCGATCTACGTGGACGTCCGGGTCATCGCGGCGACCCATCGCGACCTCGATGCTTACGTGCGTGAGGGTCGGTTCCGTGAAGACCTGTACTATCGGCTGAATGTCGTGCGCATCGAGCTGCCACCCCTGCGTGAACGGAAAGAAGATATCCCGCTGCTCGTGGATTACTTCCTGAGTGAAATCATGGAATCGCTCAATCTCCCGGGTGTGGAAGTGGCCCCGGATGTGCTGGACGTGTTCATGGCATACGACTGGCCGGGCAACGTCCGTCAACTGGAAAACGAAGTCCGGCGAATGGCCACCCTGGGACACGGACGTTTGACGATCGAACTGATCTCCCCCACCATTTTAGACGCTGTGCGGACACGTTCTCACCCCGTTACACCGGCCACGCGAGCGGTATCCGCGCATGCCCGCGGGGACGCCGGTCTGTCCCATCTGATCGACGCCGATCTGAACCTTGAGGTCCTGGAAGCCAAAGCCATCGTCGAAGCACTGCGCAGGACCGGTGGCAATAAAGCACGTGCAGCGCGCATGCTGGGCATTTCCCGACGGACACTGTATGACAAGATCGCACGCTACGGCATTCAGGACTCCCTGGAAGACACCCGGGCATGAACAGAGTTTGATTTCGGATTGTCGATTGTGAATGGATATTTCCATCCAGAACTCACCATCCGCATCAATAGTTGCTCCAGTCGAGCGGCAACGGACGGCCGGACCGGAACCGACGGCGAATGAGTCGATGCATGGCGCGCACGTCCGGTCCGCGCAGGAGCCGCCGATAGATGCGGATGGCCTCCGGAATGCGGTGTGTCCGGTCATACACCTGTGCGAGACTGAAATCGATCCAGGGATCCAGCCACGGCGGCCGGTGCGCGCGCATATGGCGTAAATACCGTAAAACCCGCTCCGCTGCGGTCCAGTTGCCCATGTGCATCCACCATCGGGCGCGCCAGTATACGGCCTCCGTCCAGGTCAGTTCCGGTAGCGGATACCGTAACGCGATCGCCCGCCGGACCCATTCGTGCCAGATCCGATCCGCCGTCGTCCAGTCCCGTGCATGGATCGCCGCCCGCAGGTAAAACGTCCAGTGCGTGAGGTTGGTGGGATAAATCACCACCAGCCGCTCGGACCACCGCATGGCCCGTCGGTAGTCGTGCTCGAAGAAGATATCGATATACACCAGTGTTCGAACGGCCTCCGGTTGTAGCGGAGAAGGGCGCAACGCTGCACGGGTCAGCAGCGCGAGTCCACGCGTCCGGTTCCCGCCCGGAATGCCGAGCAGTCGCCCGAGGAACTGCAGGAGTTTGGGGACGGTATCCGCGAAATAGTCATAGGTACCCTCCAGATAGTCCATCCACGGGCATCCGGAAAACCCGAGCGCACGCAACCGGCGGATCTCCCGGAACATGCGTTTTCCCATTCGACCGGCGGCAAAATTCCGCTCCCGAATGGCGTACCACAGACTGAACACTCCGTACATTCCCGCACGAGCCACGTGCAGGGCAACCGGCGACGGTGCATGGACTGCATACGCCTGCACCGCTCGCCGCAACCTGTGCAGATGTCCCTCAATTTCATCGAACGGCAATGGCGTGACGTAATCATTCCACCGGATGGCGATGAGTGCCCGCACGAACAGGGGGAACGGATCGTGCGGATACGCTGCCTGACAGCGGTCGAGCAGGCGGTGCATGGTGTGAAAGCGCATATGATAGAACGACCGTAACGCAGCAATGGCGCACGGCGGCACAGCGGACCACAGTTCGGTACACCGGGGTGCGTGGTCTGTCCGGGGAACAGCACGCGGGCGCGACGCAGTCCCGTCCGCCCGGTGGAGACAGGCAACGATGGCGATGACAAGGTATCCGGTGATGATCCCGCACCGTTTGCGCTTCATCGTATCGATCTCACTGACCCACCGCGCCGTATTCAGTTCCGGAGGTTGAACCCTGGAAGTGCCACAGGAACGGGGTTCTCCGGCATCCGGGTGTTCAGAAATTCCCGTATAATTTATGCCCGGTCTCCCGGACCGCCGGTCCCGGGCAACGGGAGGTCGCCCGCAGCGTAGGGGATACGGGCTATTCGCCATTCTTCGCAGCAGGGACTATACTGATACGAATGGAAATCGCCCGCAACGAGGTGTCCATGCCGTTGAACGACGGTTCTTCACGCGCGTCTGATTTGACTCCGAATCCGGTGGATCTTTCCGTATCGTTATCCCCGGATACGGACCGTCCCGGCGTCACGGTTTCCCGCCGGGTCCACGTTCGGTGTCCGGACGGCTGGCACGTCCGGCCGGACGAGGTCATTACCGAAGAACCCATGGAAATCCGGGTGATGGTCACACAGGATGGCCGCTGGACCGCTCACTCCATTGCGGTGACCATGCGCACCCCCGGACATGACTACGAACTCGCAGCCGGATTCCTCTTTACGGAGGGTGTGATCACGCATCGAGACGATGTGGTGGCGATTCGCTACTGTCCCGATCCCCATGAACCGCAGCGGTACAACGTCGTTTCGGTATACCTCCGACCGGGGATGGTGTTCGACGTCACACAACGCAGCCGCCACGTATTGACTTCTTCCAGTTGCGGCGTCTGCGGACAGACGACCCTGGATTGGGTGCGCCAGATGTGCACGCAGCGTCCGCGTATGCACGCACCGGTGTCCATGCAGGCACTGTGTCGCATGTACGACACGATGGTCCAGGCCCAGCGATTGTTTGCACGCACGGGCGGATTACACGCTTCGGCACTATTCGACCGGAACGGGCGTCTGCTGTATCTCCGTGAGGATGTGGGCCGGCACAATGCGATGGACAAACTCGTCGGCGCGTTGCTCCTGCAGGGCGCTCTACCGGCGGATGACACGATCGTGCTCGTCAGCGGACGCGCCGGATTTGAACTCGTGCAGAAAGCCATCCGCGCGGGGATTCCCATGCTGGTTGCCGTCGGTGCACCGACCAGTCTGGCCGTCCAGCTTGCAGAAAATTACGGCATGACGCTGATCGGGTTCTTCCGGAATGACCGGTGCAACGTATACACCGGCATCGAACGGATTCGTGCATAACCTATGGATGCAAACGGATGGATTTTCGTTTTTCCGGCCAAATGGCTACAATAATGCTTCCGTCATACACATCATCGGGGGAAATTGCGGGTGCTGGGTCTCCCCCGATGTGTCTATCCCGCAATACAAATGACCCAGCCGGACCCTGGATGGATTGATCCGTAGGGTATTGCTGTGCGGGTCCGAAGAGGGAGTGGACGTATGGTACCCTCGCGGGAACTGTTGACTGAAGAGAACCGTCAGTATATCGCACGTGCACGCGAGGTTGCGGAAAAGTATGTCCTCCCCCACGCGACGCGCTGGGATCAGACCGGCGAGTACCCCTGGGAAGCCATCGAGGCCCTGCGCGAGTACGACCTCATGGGCGTATGGATCCCGAAAGAATACGGAGGGCATGGGGGCGGCGTATTGAACCTGTGTCTCGTTGTGGAGGAACTGTCACGCGTGTGCGGTGCGGTCGGCGTGGCATATGCAGTCAACGCGCTCGGTTCATTTCCCATTATCATCAGCGGTACCGAAGAACAAAAACGCCGTTACCTGCCCGCCATCGCGCGTGGAGAAAAACTCGTGGCGTTCTGCCTCTCCGAGTACGGGGCCGGATCGGATGCGGGGAGTCTGAAAACACGCGCCGTCCGGGACGGGGACAGTTATGTGATCACCGGGGACAAAAAATGGACGACGAACGCGGAAGCCGCATCGATCTATACCGTCTATGCGACCACGGACCCGGAGAAAGGCACCCGGGGCATCAGCGCATTCATCGTGGAAAAAGGGATGGACGGCTTTTTCATCGGCAAGAAGGAAGACAAAATGGGGATCCGCGCAGTGCCCGTTCATGAAACGCATTTTCGGGAATGTCGCGTACCGCGGTCCCAATTGCTTGGGGGTCAGGAGGGGATCGGTTTTTACAATGCGATGATGACCCTGGATCGTGCACGGCCCGGTGTGGCGGCGCAAGCCGTGGGTCTGGCACAGGGTGCTTATGAAATGGCGGTCGAATGGGTATCGAAACGGGAACAGTTCGGCCAACCCCTGATCACGCAACAGGCCATTCAGTTCATGCTCGCCGATATGGCTGCGCTGATCGAGGCCGCGCGGCAACTCGTATACACGTCCGCACGCGCCGTCGATGCGGGATTGAAAACGGCCACCATGCTGGCTGCAATGGGAAAATTCTTCGCATCGGACGTGGCCATGCGGGTCACCACCGATGCGGTCCAGCTGTTCGGCGGATACGGATACGTCCGGGAGTACGTGATTGAGAAGTATATGCGAGATGCAAAAATCACCCAGATCTATGAGGGCACCAACCAGATCCAGCGGCTGGTCGTCGCGCGGAACATTATCCGGCTGATGGGCCACCAGGACGGTCTCCTGACCGCATTCCTGAACCGGACCGCTGCCCGCCGGCCGGAACATTTGAGGAGTGGCGAATGGCAACCGCTGGACATATGAGCCATCCGCTGGAAGACCGCCTGAAGCGGCTCCAGCATGAGTATAAGGTGTTATGGGTGTATTATCAGACAGCCCAGAGCCTGTTGCGCACGTTGCTCAAACTCCGTCAGATTGAAGACGTCGGTCTGGAAAGCGTATACCGTGACCTGTCGGAACTGATGCAGGTGGACCTGAATCAGGTTCCGGACGTGGAACACCGCCTGATCCAGATCGAGGACGGGCTGAAACGGGCACGGTACGTCCTGACCCAGTTTGATGCGAATGTGCAACCGGCGGTGATCCGGCGGTATATCGAACGGCTGGAAACTTTTGATGATCGGTTTCTCGTGTATCTCGTGCAGTTCATTCTCGGGAAATACCCGCTTGCGCAGGACGACTGGGACAAGATCGATCTGCTGCTGACGAAACTGTTTATCGTGCGCGATGCGCAGCGCCAGCAGTTTGTCCTCCGGCCGGAAGACCAGATCCTGCAACTGCGCGACTGGATCACCATGTACTATGACATACCGTTCCTGCCACCGGATCGTGTGCGCTGGATGGTCGAACGTGCGGACGGTCTGGCGCACGAGATCGAGCAGGTGACGAGTTATACCGATCTGCTGGAATGGAAACTCCTCGCCCGATTGCGGGATTACAAAAAAAACGTTCAGTTTGCGATGCTGCACCCGCAGGTGGTGATCCCGTTCTTCCGGCTCAACCTCACGACCAAACGCAAGTTCATGCAACTCTACCAGCATGAGATCGATCGCATCCAGTCGTCCATTCACACACTGGAACGTCTACAACCCACCGGAGAAATCCCGGCACCGCACGCGGTGGAACCCGTATCTGCACCGTCCCCATCGGTCGAAACGCCGGCACCGCCGGTAACCCATGCGGCCATTCTGGAGAGTGAAGAGTTCGTCCACATCCTGGCGTCCCTGGAACAGCGCATGGAATCGCTCATGGACATGCTACGGCAGTTGTTGCAACGGACGGAACCGACCGGGGTCATGCGTCTTTCGGATACGGAACTGGATGTCCTGCGCATGCAACTCGCCGGGGCCGACCATGTGGAGGTGCCCGGCTGGTTGCAGCCGGATTTTGAACAGTTGATGGCGGCCTTCCAGAAGGTCAACTGGGACCGGACACTCTCGGAGATCGCGTTTTCCGAACCGTTGCGTCCGTTTTCTCTGGAACCGACCGAAGTGGAAGCCTACCAGATGGGGTTTCTCTACGATCGGGTCACACCGGATGAACGTGCGGTCTATCGATTGATCCTGCTCAGTGCCATCCTGCGCTATCGAATGGCCCGGACAGCGCGCAAACTGGTCCATTTGCAGCAGGCCACGCCGGAACAGTGGGTGCAACAGGTCGATGCGGATGCGATCCAGGAAATCCGGGACATGCTGGAAACGGCGGAACTCTATGAACGGCACCTGTTACGTTGCCAGGAACTCTTTGCCCGTCAGTTTAACATGTGGCGGCGTTGCAGTCGCGCCCTGCGCAAACTGCAGCGTGCCCGCGTGGGATTGTCGCTTCTGCTCGACCAGATCGAAGAACAGTGGCAACTGCAGAAGGGACCGCTACCCGAACGGGCAGCCACGACCACGTATACCACGATATTCGTGCGGCCCCAGTACACCACACTGTTTACCTGGCTGGGGTGGTTGGTGGCGGTCGCGATGTTCGTGCTTGTTGCGATCCTGTTATTGCGTTAAACGATACATGTAGACAGCACACCGTAACCGTTGAGATGGATAGATGCGAGGGTACGCATGCGTACAGCCAAGCACCGTCCGCACATTCTGATTGTATGTACCGGCAATCTGTGCCGGAGTCCGATGGCACAGGTGTATTTACAACACCGGTTCCGATCACTGGCCATCCCGGCAACGGTGGAAAGCGCGGGTATCATGGCCGCCGAGGGGTATCCGGCACCTCCCCAGGTGCAGCGCGTCGTTGCCGCCATGGGCCTCGATCTGTCCACATTCCGTTCGCGGCCGTTGATGCCCGGAATGATCCGACGTGCGGACTGGATCCTGGTCATGGAACCCTGGCACCGGTCCTGGATCCTGAGCCACTTCCCGGCGTTCAAGGACCGGGTCGTCCTGCTCGGATCCTTCCTGGACGGTGCCGACGATGCCCTCATCCCCGATCCGTACGGTGAATCCCTGTCTGTTTATCAATTCGTCTGGAATCTGCTCCGGCATGCCGTCGATCGCTGGCTTGACACATGGTTGGCTTCATCTAAACTGATTGTACCTTCCAGCCAGCGATCCGTGTCCGAATCGGGTTAACTCTCGCGGAGGGGCCTCCATGACACTTGAATACCTGGTGATTGCTGCCTATATGGGGGGGATCTTGTTATTGTCCCTGTTCGGTTTCCACCGGTATATTATGGTATTCCTCTATCAGCGGTACGTCCGCGAAGACCCGCCCCCGCCACCACCCCCACGGGAATGGCCACGTGTGACCATCCAGTTGCCCATTTACAACGAACACCACGTCGTCGGGCGATTGTTGAAAGCCATCTGCCGGCTGGACTATCCACGGGACCGCATGGAAATTCAGGTACTGGACGATTCAACCGATGAGACCACACAAACGGTTGCACGGCTTGTGGAATTCTATCGGCGTCAGGGCGTGCCGATCGTTCACATTCACCGGACCGAACGGACCGGATATAAAGCGGGCGCCCTTGCACACGGCCTGCGCATGGCCCGGGGGGAACTGATCGCCATTTTCGATGCGGACTTTGAACCGCAACCGGATTTCCTCAAACGGGTGATCCCGTATTTCCAGGACCCACGGGTTGGGATGGTTCAGGTGCGATGGGATTATACCAATCGCAACTATTCCCTCTTGACCCGTATTCAGGCCATGATGCTCGACGGCCATTTTGTCATTGAACACACCGCACGCAACCGTTCGGGCAGGTTCTTCAACTTTAACGGTACCGCCGGAATCTGGCGGCGAAGCGCCATCGAATCCGCCGGCGGCTGGAATGACGACACGTTGACCGAAGACCTCGATCTGAGTTACCGGGCCCAGATCCGGGGGTGGCGGTTTATCTATCTGAAGGATTACGTCGTCCCGTCGGAACTGCCGGTGGAAATGGCCGGGTTTTTCCGCCAGCAGTTTCGCTGGGCCAAAGGGTCAGTGCAAACGGCCCGGAAACTGATCGGCACGATCCTGCGCAGTCCCCTGGACTGGCGCATTAAACTGGAAGCGCTGTTCCATCTGACGGCCAATTTCTCCTACGTGTTGATCACCTGGATCGGCCTGCTGTTGGGACCGGTCATCTGGGCCCGATACCGCCTGGGGATCTATGAACTCCTGTGGATAGACGTGCCGATCTTCTGTCTCGCCACCCTGTCCGTTGCGACGTTCTATACGCTTTCCCAGCGAGAAAACCCCAGCGGCGTCCACGAGTGGTGGCAATGGCTGTATCTGATCCCGATGCTCATGGCCGTCGGTATCGGCCTGTCGCTGAACAATACGCGTGCCGTCTTTGAGGGACTGTTCGGCATGGATTCCCCGTTCGAGCGGACGCCCAAATACGGTGTCCGGGACCGACGCACGTCCGTATGGGCGGCGTCCGCATATCGACTGCGTCACTGGGGATTGCCGACCGTCAGTCTGGGTCTCGGGTTGTACTTGTGCACGGTGATCTATTACTGTATGGAAGAAAATCTGTGGTACAGTATCCCGTTTGCCGCGCTGTTTGCGACGGGGTTTCTGTACACATCGCTGACGATGTTCTGGCAGTCCTGGGTACTGCCGTGGAATATGCGTAAGGTGCATAAATCGCTGGAAAACACGCTCGGAAATTGATGGGGTACTCCATGGAGATTCAGCGGATCTATCCGCGCATGGCGATCGAAGGCGGGGAAATTACCATCTTTGCCGACGACTGGCCGGTTGACCGTTTTCTCGACCTGTCGATCTGGTTCGGCGAAGCCCGTGCGCTCATTCGCATGTTACGGCGACACGCCTGCCGTGTCCGTATTCCGGCGAACGCGCGCAGCCCCATCCAGATCCGACTCGGGGATGACGTCCTGGCGGAATACCCGATCGTGCTCGGGGAACGCATCCTCAGCGACATCCACGCCGTGAACAATCCCGCCGTTGACCGGCTCGGGTATGTCTACACCACCGTCAGCGGTACTCGCGATGAGGTTCCGGAAGTCTCCGTATACCGGATCGCGCCCGACGGCACCGCGGAGAGTTACATCACGGCGGTGCGCAATGCGACGTCTCTGGCGCTGGATGCCAACGATACGCTCTATATCAGCAGTCGCTTCGAGGGATGCGTGTACCGCGTGATCGGACCGGATCAACTGGAAGTGTATGCCGAGGATCTGGGCACCCCGTTCGGATTGACGTTCAATCCGCAGGGTCATCTGTTCGTCGGCAACCGGGAAGGCAAAGTATATAAGATTTCGCCGGAACGCGAGGTCTCCATATTCGCCGAGTTGCCCGAAAGCCCGATCGCGTATCACCTCGCGCTGGATCCGGACGGCAACCTGTTCGTTGCCGTTCCCCATCTCACATGGGATACCATCTACATGATCGACACCCTCGGGAATGTGATCCCGTTTTACAGCGGTTTCGGACGCCCGCACGGAATTGCCTTTGATCAGCACGGCAACCTGTACGTGTCTCAGGGACGGTATCAGAACAGCGGTATCTACCGGTTTGACACCCAGGGACATATCGAACACATCGTGGCCGGACCTCCGACCGTCGGACTGGCGTTCCAGGGTGAGGAATACCTCTGGATCAACACACCGAACGCACTCTATCGCATGCCCTTGCCTGCGGATTTCTTCCGACTCAACAGGAAATCAGACGACCCTGCCGACTGAGCGGATCATGCAGAACGTCTCGGGTACACCATACGCATTGATCCCGGCGATCCACGAACTGCAACAACGGTGCGCGGCCGAACCCGATCTGCAGTCCGTCCGCCCGGACGTGATCAAACGGATCGCGCGTCAGTACGTCGACATGTTGCGGATGGAAATCCAGTCCGGTCAGATGCCCCGGCACCGGACCGACCTGATTGAACGGTTTCCGGCCTATGTGCGGCAGCTGTTGCATCCGGCGTACCGACCGGTGATCAACGCCACCGGGGTCATGCTGCATACCAATCTCGGACGTGCACCTCTGCCGTCCGAGGCGATCCACCGCCTGAACGACGTACTCGCGGGTTATCTCGATCTGGAATACGATCTGGCCGCCGGCCGACGCGGCCAGCGAGAAGCACGCCTTGCGCAGAAGTTCCAGTGGCTGCTGAATTGCGGGGATGCGGTCATTGTCAACAATAACGCCGCCGCCGTGTTGCTGGTGCTCACCGCACTGGCACGTGATCGGCGCGTACTCGTCAGTCGCGGCGAACTCATTGAAATCGGCGGCAAATTCCGTTTACCCGAAATCTTCGCGCTGAGCGGTGCGCACCTGGTGGAGGTCGGTACGACGAATCGTACCCGTCTTGCCGACTATATTCACGCCGTGGACGACGCCACCGTGGGCGTGCTGCGGGTACATCCGAGCAACTATCGTATTGTCGGCTTCACCGAGACACCCGTGCTCCGGGAACTCACGGAATGGGCACACTCGCGCGGGCTTTTCGTGTGGATGGACCTGGGATCCGGGTTGATCGCGCATCCGGATGTGCCCCTCTCCGGGCGGGATGAACCCACGGTGCAGGAGGTGCTTGCCCAGGGGTGCGATCTGGTATGCTTCAGCGGCGATAAAATATTCGGCGGTCCCCAGGCTGGCATCATCGTCGGGTCCCGTACCCAGTGCGCGCAGATCCGCAAACATCCCCTGTACCGGGCTGT
This sequence comes from uncultured Acidobacteriota bacterium, assembly GCA_964541595.1. Taxonomy (GTDB): domain Bacteria; phylum Acidobacteriota; class HRBIN11; order HRBIN11; family HRBIN11; genus CAZIRO01. Next base: position 9,682 of record CAZIRO010000017.1, on the reverse strand, counting down.
GCGTGTGGACAAGATGACACTCATTGCCCTGGATACGGTGCTTGATCTGCACCTCCGTACGGACGCTGCCGATCGCATTCCCGTCCTGGCGATGCTGCGCACGCCGCTCCGTCGCCTGTACATGCGGGCACGACGACTGCAGCAATGGCTGCACCGCCGATGGTCGTCCGGGGGCCATGGTCTCACGGTGCATGTGCAACGCGACGTCGCCTATATCGGTGGAGGACTGGCACCAACCACGCACATTCCCTCCGTCGCGGTCGTCATTCGGACCGAACACGTTGCAACCATCGCCCGCGCGCTGCGTCTGGGACACCCGCCCGTGGTGGCCCGGATCGAACAGGATGCACTCGTGTTGAACCTGCGGACCGTCCGCGCGGATCAGTTGCAATCCCTCGCACGCTGCCTGGATGCCGCGATTCGACAGGCGGGGATGGACAGTTACGGTCAGAACAGCAACGGGAGACCCCATGACGCGGGGTGACAAAGTGACCTGAGATCGAGAGAGGAAATGGGCCAGGGAATGTACTGGATGCCCAGGTGTGCCGGTAGCTACCGGGCGCAGGGAGACCGACATCGTATCGCAGGGGAATCACGCATGACAGGATGGGTTTCCCCACAGTATCCCATGGCCTGGCCCGATTTCAGAAAAAGCACACACATCCGCAGGCGTGTTCCCGGAACGTTTCGGGATGTGAGCCATGGACTGGCGCCAGATCAGTATCGTCATGATCACGCTGAATGCTGCAGACGTGATTGAACCGACCCTCGCCGGACTACCGCCGGTTCGGGAAATTCTCGTTGTGGACGGTGGCAGTACGGACGCGACCGTCTCCATTGCGCAAAAATACGGAGCACGTGTGCTCACCCGCGCGTTTACATCGTTCGTGGACCAGAAAACATGGGCCATACGCCAGGCAATGAGCGAATGGGTGCTGTTGCTGGATGCGGACGAGCGGGTATCCCAGATGCTGATCGACGCGGTCGAACGGCTGCATCCGCCGGTGGATGTTGCGGGCTATCGCATTGCGCGGAGGAACTTCTTTCTCGGCAAATGGATCCGGTCCGGCGGGTGGTGGCCCGATGCGAAGGTGCGACTCTTTCGTCGGGACCGTGCCCGTGTCGTCGCTGCCGGTCGGCGCGTCCACGAACATATCGAAGTCGATGGCAAAACGGCAACGCTGTCGGGGTACCTGATTCACGAATCGTACCGTACCCTGGACGATGTGCAGCAGAAAATTCGTCTCTACGCGACGTTGAGCGCCCTGGATCTATACGAACGGGGACGGCGCAGCCGGTGGTTCCATCGCTGGTGTCTGCCCGTATGGAACTGGATGTATACGGGCATTGTCCGTGGCGCGTTGTTCAACGGTCGTTGCGGATGGTGGGTGGCCTATCTCGCAGCGGCCAACGCATGGTGGAAATACCGGAAGCTGTGGGAACTGGAACGGTATCATCGACCCCACTCCTGACGGGTCCGCACCCCTCAGAACCGGAACGGATGGAACAGGGGACGATGTGCCCGCAGAAACGCGTGCCCCCGCATTATTTTCCACCCCGGACGCCGGCAACGGCTTCGCGGTGTACGCCGTCCTCCCGGCGTGCCGGATGAATCTGAATCAGTTCGCCAGGCAACAGACGACGGACATCCAGAAAGGGGTTCAGATCCAGCAACTGTTCAATGGATACGCGATAGAACCGGGCGATGGAATGCAGTGTTTCACCCGGACGGATAACGTGAAATGCCGCCTCGGTCGCCGTATCCGGAAGCACGGGAATCCGGATCCGCGTTCCCGCTTCCAATCGGATGTTGGCAAAGAACGCTTGGAGCGTAAATTGCGGGTTGTATTGCACGAACAGGGTCAGCGGGACATCGATGGTCCGCAATACATCTCGAATCCGCATGGAACGGGGAAGTACATACTCCGCGAACTGCCACGGGTTCCGGGGCTGCCAGGATGGGAAATACCGTTCCGGATGCCGGGCGATCAGACAGGCGGCAATAAACTCCGGATAGAAGTTCCGGGAGGCATATCCGAAATACGGTCCCCGGTATTTCCGATAGATCGTGACGTAATCCGTCGTTTTGAGTGTTTGTACCGCACGTCGAACGCCCTGCACCCCGTGGTTGTAGGAAGTGATCGCCAGCGGCCAGTTGCCGAACTCTTCATACGCCCGTTTGAGGTACTGCGCAGCGCCGACGGTGGCATACAGCGGATCCAGCCGCTGATCGATATACGCATTGACCGTCAAACCGTGTTTCCGGGCGGTATTGCGCATGAACTGCCAGAGCCCCCGTGCGCCGGCCGGAGACACGGCATAGGGATTGTACCCGGACTCGATCAGCGGCAAGCACGTGAGTTCTTCCGGCAGGCCCGCCTGACGCAGAAGAGAACGTAGATGGGGCACATATCGGGTCATGTTCTCCAGTGCCTGCCGAAACCGCTCCCGATGTCCCCACTGAATCCGCAACCGATCCTTTAAACGGTCCAGGAACCGCGGATCCTGCCGGATACGGTCGCCGTAGAGATGCCATATCCAGCGATGCTGTGGACTCCACGTTGCGGCCTTTGCACCGTGGCGTTCCAGATCGCTCAACACCTGACGAATCTGCACCTTCTGTTCATCCAGCGTACGCCGTACGGCAGGGCGGAGGCTGAAGTCCCAGGGATCCGCGCCTTCGACAACGACAATGCGCAGGATGTAATGCGGCGGATCTTCATCGATGATCAATGCCTGATTGCCGCTGTAGCGGGTAAAGACGTCGATCCAGAACCGAACGGCAGGGTGAATCGCACGGGGGATCGGGAACGGTCCGAGGTGGCGCGGAATCGGTTCCGCCGCATATACCGAAAACGTACACACCATCCCTACCCATAACCACCGTGCGAACCCATACCGCATCATCCCCTGCCCGTTCACAGGTATCGCACTGCATCAGCGCATGAATGGCAACGTGCGGCGATCACCCCAGAGCGCGCCCTGTTCCGCGATGAGATCGCCGACGCCCTCAAACCGTACGGGAATGGCATCCTCACTGTATGAACGTAACAACGCACGTGTCCGCGGGTCCTCCACGGGAATGACACGTAGCGATCCGGACCACGCAATCACGGCGTCCGAGTGGACGACGGCCGGCATATGCCGGAGAACCTTCAATACCAGCGGTTTGGTGCGGATGACGAACCCGACCGTGCCCGTACCGCTGACTTTCAGATACGAAAACATGCGATTGTTGCTCTGCGTGATCACCTGAGGTTCAAGGTGCAGCGTCGCCTGCGCGACCAGGAAACAGGGCATGGAAATATAAATGGTCTCCTCGTTGAGCGAGATCAGATGAATGGACCGGCGTTCATACGCAAGGAACATTAACCCATAGCCCTTTGCCTGAATGACGGGCAATCCGGGTGTGAGTTCCATATCGGTGAATTCGAGTTCTCCGGAATATCCGACGAGCGCACCCTCACGGAAGATCACACGATCGGAGATCACGATTTCCAGTAAATGGGGTTCCAGCAGGAGAAACCGTTCGGACCCGACCGGTGCGTAAACGTAGAGTTGTTCCCGCGCGTAGATCCCGAGATTGACCGGACGAATGGGCAGGCTTTCCACAAACCGTTCACTCTGCACGATGGGACTCGGCGCAGGGGTCTCCACACGCGCAGCAGGCTCCACCGCAGGTGCGGATTCCGTTTCGGCGGGTTCTGCCATCGCGGCCAGATGTTCGGCCGCTTCGGACGCAGATTCCTCAACCGGGGGCGCGGGAGATTCCTCAGCGGGCGTCGCGACCGCCGGCATCGCAGCCATTTCCGATGCGGTTTCATGGGATTCCGGTTCCGGTGCGGTACCGTACTGCGTGGGTGTCAGATACCGGTCCGCGGACGCCTGCGTGGTGGACAGGTCCACTTCTACCTGCGTTTCCTGACCCTCCGCACGGGGTTCGCGTTCCTCCCGCCATGCCTCGGCCGGAGACGGCGCGCTACCGGGTTCCGGTACGGAAGGGGGTGCGGCGGATGGCGATTCCGCACCCGGCGGTATCATGATGGTTTCCTGCATCAGGGCGGCACCGGTCGGCGCGGTTTCGGCAGGTGGAGGGGGTGCGGTGGGTTCGGCCGGTTGCACCTCCTCCGGTGTTCCGGGCAGGGTCTCTTCCAGTTCAGTGCGCGGTTTCGCACCCGGCGCCGTTTCGGACAGCGAGGGCTCCGGAGTGGCCACAGGTCCGGTTTCCGGTGCAGGCCGCCCTTCCAGCGGTTCGACGCGTACGATGTCGGCCTGCTCCAGCGGAGCCTCGGCCTCCGCCTGTTGCCGTTCCCGTAGTTTCGCCTGCACGCGCTGGATCGGCGCCTGCACACCGGCTTTCTGATAGTAGTCCAGCGCCTGTTCGAGTTCGCCACGCTGTTCGGCGATCAGTCCGAGATAGCCGTACGCCTTCTTGTGTTCCGGATCGAGTTGCAATACACGCAAAAACGCCACTTCGGCGCCGTCCCAGTCACGTTTCTTGAGCCGAATCATGCCGAGATTGGAATGCAGAATGGCCACGTTGGGGTTTTTCCGAACGAGAACCTCATAGATCTGTTCGGCTTCGTCCAGGCGGTTCAATTTGAAGTACACCGTTCCGAGCAGGTTGAGCAGCCGTACGTCGTCCGGCTGAATCCTGCGGGCCCGTTCGAGAAACGTCAGCGCTTCCTCATAGCGCCCCTGTTCCATCATCCGGCGCCCTTGCTGCATGTAATCGGTAAACAGGCTCTCCAGATTGGGCATATACACTCCTTTCTATCCGTATCCTGTGAGATCGCCTTAATCTATAATAATCAACCGAATGTCTCTGTAAATACGGGGATCGGGCCGGCGCTCGGAAAAGTGAATCACGCCGCGCGCGTCCCTGTATCGATAAATCCGCCGGTAGCCGCGGCCATACAGACGCAATACGCTGCGGACATATTGCCGGGTCTCCGGATACGGCGGAATGCCTCCGTACCGATCGACCGCGTTCTCCCCTGCATTGTACGCCGCCAACGCCAGCCGCAGATTTCCCCCGTACCGCCGGATCAGATACCGCAGGTGACGTACCCCTGCATGAATATTCTCGTACGGATCGAAGGGATTTCGTACCCCGTATCGGCGCGCCGTGGCCGGCATCAACTGCATCAGACCCATCGCACCCTTACGGGAGACAGCACGCGGATCAAAATCCGATTCGACCGCAATGACCGCCAGGATGAGGCGGCGGTCGATCCGGTACCGCCGGGCCATTTCCGCAATCCAGCGGTCGTATTTCCGGTACTTCCGCGGATCCAGACGCGCCGGCGGTAAACGCCGACGATCGCGCGGGTGCACATTGGTATACACCACTTCCCCGTCCGGGGCGATATACTTGTAATAGGCCGATCCCGCCTCTACGGGGACCCAGCCGGCTCCCAGGAGGATTCCGCCGAACAGTCCAACGATCCCGCATATATACCGCATATGCATACTTCCCAAATGGAAAAGTGCACCACTTCGCTGCGACCGGGATCGCGGAATATCTTCCATGGACCCATGATGATCTTATCATATCGAACTGTCGGATGCCGAATCAAGTCGGACAGTTCCAGGATCGGAATGGGAACAAAACCGACGGGGATCGGGCCAGGGAATGAGACACGGGGGTGTCCCGATGAATCCCGCGCTATACCGTCAACCAGGATGCCCTGCCACCCGACACCCGGGACCGGCCACCGGACACCTGAGACCCGAGACCCGAGACCTGAGACCCGAGACCTGACACCCGGGACCCGACACCTGGGACCTGAATACCCGACACCTGGGACCTGGGACCGGAGACCCGAGACCCGACACCTGAGACCCGACACCTGAGACCTGAGCATACTCGACCGTTGTATTTCCAACACCATGCGATACAATAAGAACATCATCGCCGTATACACATGCACGTACCGTACCGTGTTGCATTGTGCACATGCAGGACAGTGAAACCTGCAAGACCCCTGCTACTCCGAATCGTTGAGGAGGTCCAGCGCATGGTTGACCGATGGATTTCGCTCCGCCGCATCGCCGGTTTGATCACGCTGTGGATCCTGTACAGCATTCTGACTGTTGCGCCCGCCCATGCACAGTCCTGGGTCGGTGCCCGACTCGGCATGTATGCGGATCGCGAGGACGCATTCATCGGTATCGAGCTACTGACGCGCGTGCTGCGTGACATGTATTTCAACCCAAACATAGAATATATATTTGTAGAAGGAGCCACATTTTTCACGTTAAATTTCGATATACATTATGATTTTTATTCCACGCGGGATACCTCTCTGTGGATCGGTGCGGGATTCGCGGTGCTGTATTTCAATCCGGAAGGTCCCCGCGCTGCGGATACGGACGCCGGCATTAACGTGATCTTCGGCGCAGCCCTCGTCGGACGCCCCATTACACCTTACCTTCAGGCCAAGATCGTGATCACGGAAAACTCCGAATTCGTTCTGGCCATGGGACTCCGGTTCTGACCGCGCACCCGCGAATTGCGGAACGCCAGGGACCACACCGTGCCTGCATTGCGGCACACCGTCCGGTGCACTTCCGCTGTTGCATCTTCAGGTGGGATGCCCGACACGTACTCCCGGAGATGGCCGTCCATGGCGCGTATGGTCGTGGGCACACCGATCGGACTCTGGATCGTCGAATGGTCCGAACAGGGGATCCGCCGGGCGTTCTGGTGGACGGAAACGGCCTTTACGGGCCTCCCCTGGACGATCGAAGACGTGGACACACCGGACCGGCGTGATCCGATCGCCCGCTGGCTCATTGATTGGCTCAAAATGTATCGGATCGGCCGATGGGATCTCGCAATCGTACAGTCCGTATGGCAATATCGGGCGCCGCACACCATTCGTTCCACGTTCCACCGTCGTGTCTATGACGCGCTTCTGCGCGTGCCACCCGGCCGGACGATCACGTATCGAGAACTCGCGACGATCGTCAGCGTGCCCCGGGCCGCACGCGCCGTCGGACGCGCCATGGCGACGAACCCGTTCCCGGTTCTCATTCCCTGCCATCGGGTCATCCGCAGTGACGGGACTATCGGCGCATACGCGGCCGGTACTCCGATCAAGCGGTGGTTATTGAACTGGGAACAGTCCGTTACCGAAACGACCTGCAGGAGTACGCCATGAAGTCACGACGTCGGGTTCCGCGAATCGTCGTCAGCGCCTGTCTGAACCTGTTTCCGTATCGATATAATGGGGAGATCATTTCGGTTCCCGTACTGAAACGCTTGCGGACGTGTTTCGAGTGGATCCCCATCTGTCCCGAGGTCGCGATCGGTCTGCCGGTTCCCCGTCCGCCGATTCGGATCGTACTGGAATCCACAGGCACCGGAATGCGTAAACGCATGATCCAGACGGGAACCGGTCGCGATCTGACGGACATGGTCACACGATTTTCTGAACAGTTCCTGCAAACGGTACGTGATGTGGACGGGTTTGTTTTGAAATCCCGTTCCCCCAGTTGTGCCGTGGACGACACGAAAGTGTTCCGGCGTGTTGACGATCCGGAACCGATCGATCGCACGTCCGGCGTGTTCACGGACACCGTCCGCCGCATGTTGCCGCACGTGCCCATCCTGGACGAAACCCGTGTGGCCGATCCCCTGTATCTGGACGGTTTCCTGACGGCCGTATACATGCATTACCGCTGGCGCATGGACGTTGCGCACGGTCGTCGTACACCCACGTGGACCTCCCGGTTTGCCGCCTGGTTCCGCGCCTATCTATCGGACGATATACCCGCACAACGGCCGGGGGGGATACGGTGGTCGGAAGTCTGGTCACGGGTATGGGCGATCGTACGGAACATTTCCATGTATCGCATGCGGACACTGTCGCTGTTACACGCAGTCCATGCAACAGTGTGTCGTTCCGGAGCATGCGGTACGGCTCCACCCACCTCCACGGCCGATCCGTACCCGCCGCTGTTTCAATGGCGCCTGCATCTATGGCAACAGATGCGAACGCATCCGGAATTCCGGTATCGATATCGGGCGATCGTGGCGCCGTACCCCGTCTCCTGGGTTGTCCGCTTGCAAACCGCGGTGGACCTCTGACATAATAACCCCCGCAAATTGCGGTGGTTTTCCAACGGTGCCTTTCCACCCCTCCACGATGTGACTTCTCTTCGGGGGATAGGATCCATGGAACGGACGCTCGCGATCATCAAACCGGAAGCCGTACAGCGTGGTGTCGCCGGTGCGATCATTCACCGTCTCGAACGGGAAGGATTTGTCATTCGCGCCATGACCATGGTACATCTGAGCAAAGCCCAGGCCGAAGTGTTCTATGCAGTGCATCGGGGTAAACCGTTCTTTGACAGCCTGACCACCTATATGAGTTCCGGTCCCATTGTGGCCATCCTTCTGGAACGGGACAATGCAATTGCGCATCTACGCGCAGTCATGGGTGCCACCGATCCGGCACGGGCGGCGCCCGGAACCATTCGCGCCGAGTTCGGCACCAATATCGAGCAGAATGCCATTCACGGTTCGGACTCTCCGGAATCTGCGGAGCGGGAGATCGCCTTTTTCTTTTCCGTTCGCGACACACTGGCTGCCCAGGGTGTCTGAACGGCGCACGGAAACCGACCGACCCGAGGAGTTCATCCCATGACATCGTATACACACGTGCGTACGGATGACGGTGGCCCGCATCGAGTCGCGGTACTCGGTGCCGGCGTCATGGGGCGGCAACTCGCCGCGTTATTTGCCAGCGCCGGTCTGTATGTCGACCTGCTGGACATTGTACCTCCCGATGCGCCGTCCAATCGACGTTCGATCCTTGCGGAAAACGCCGTGCGTGCGCTGGCACGGATGGACCCGTCGCCGCTCGTTTCCGTACGGATTCTGGACCGCATCCGTCCGGGCAATATGGAAGACCATTGGGAGCGCGTGCTGTCCGCGGACTGGATATTGGAAGCCGTCGTTGAGCGTCTGGACGTCAAACAGCAGATCTTTGCCCGTCTGGACGTTCCGGAACTGACCGCGCGATGGGTCACCACGAACACATCCGGCCTGTCCATTCACGCCATGGTGGAACACCGCTCGCCGTCATTCACCGCACGTTTCTTTGGAACGCACTTTTTCAACCCCCCCCGATACCTGCCCCTTGTGGAAATGATTCCGCACCGGAACACGGATCCTGCCCGCATGCAGGCACTCGCTGACTGGTTGCTACGCCGTCTGGGAAAACGGATTGTCTGGGCGAAGGATACGCCGAACTTTATCGCCAATCGTTTTGGCGTATGGGGTACACTGGCCACCATTCAGCTCATGCAGGCCATGGACCTTTCGATCGAAGAAGTCGACGCGCTGACCGGTCCCCTGCTGGATCGGCCCCGCACGGCCACATTCCGCACGCTGGACCTTGTGGGCCTGGACATCTTCGCGCACACGATCGAAACGCTGCGCTCCCGGGCGGTGGAAGACGAATGCCACGCATGGTTCACCGTCCCGGACTGGATCGCGCAACTCATCGAAATGGGCGCACTCGGGCGCAAGACCCAGCGGGGGATTTACTGGCGGCGTAACGGCGAACGGCTCGTATTCGATCCCATGCAGGGGGATTACCGACCCGCGCGCCGTCCGAACTGGCCATGGATGGAGCGCGTGCGAAAGGAACCCGACCTGCGTGCGCGTCTG
>CAZIRO010000016.1:4257-27480 GCA_964541595.1 uncultured Acidobacteriota bacterium | reverse complement strand
CATACCGGGCGGTCTGTTTTCTGTGGCACTTTCCCTGGGGTCACCCCCGGTTCCGTTACGGAACCATGCGGTCCTGTGGAGTCCGGACTTTCCTCCCCGCGGGCCGATCAACCCGCAGAGCGACGGCCACACCTACTCCACATCTCGTCTGACTTTAATATCGTACTTTTCCATCTTCTTGTAAAGGTTGCTGCGCGGAATCCGCAACCGCCGCGCGGCTTCGGCAACATTGCCGCCGGTCTCGCGCAATACTCGCTGAATGAACCACCGTTCCGCGCGTTCCATAAACTCCCGCAGGGAATCACCGGCCGGAAACGGCCAGGTCGACGCGGTGGGTTCCGGCGCGGGTACCTGACCGGTACGCTGACGGATCTCCCGCATGTACCGGTCGACGTCTTCCGCCGTCAGTTCTGAACGCGTGTGCATGGTCAGACAGTGTTCGACAAAATTGCGCAACTCGCGTACATTGCCCGGCCAGTCATAGGTCTGCAGGCGACGAACGGCGTCTTCTGTCCAGCGGATCTCCGGCAGACCGTTCCGTTCAATGTACTGACGCGAGAACCACTCCACGAGCAGGGGCACGTCTTCCCGATGTTCCCGCAGCGGCGGGACCTGAATGACGATCACCGACAGCCGATAAAACAGATCCGAACGGAACTGTCCGGCCTGCATCTTCTGTTGCAGGTCCTGATTCGTCGCCGCGATGACCCGTACGTCCACAAACCGGGTCTTCCCGGCGCCGATCGGTTCGACTTCGCCGGTTTCGAGGACACGCAGCACTTTCGACTGTGCCTCGATGTGCATGTCACCGATCTCGTCCAGAAGGAGCGTACCGCCGTCGGCCAGGACGAATTTTCCCTTGCGATCGGCGATCGCCCCGGTAAACGCGCCCTTCTTGTGTCCGAACAGTTCACTCTCAATGAGTTCCCGCGGAATTGCCGCACAGTTGACCCGAACAAACGGTCCATGCCGGCGGCGCGATCGCTGGTGGATCTCCCAGGCCACGAGTTCTTTGCCGCTACCGGATTCACCGAGGATCAGTACGGTGGCGTCCGTACGGGCGGCCCGTTCGATTTCCTCCCGCAACCGTTGCATCGCCGGACTGTGACCGAGCAGTCGCGGCGGTGTGGCCCAGTGACGGTATGCGCTCTGCATGCGTTGCAGCCGCGCTTTTTCGACCGCATTCCGGACCGCTGTCAGGACCCGATCGCGGGACAGCGGTTTTTCCAGAAACTCGAACGCCCCCCGGCGAATGAATTCCACCGCCGTGGGAATGTCTCCATGCGCGGTAATGATGATGACCGGCATATCGGGAAACCGTTTCTGCACGCGCTCAAACACTTCTCGGCCGTCCATCCGGGGCAACCGCAGATCGAGCAATAACACGTCCGGCTCGCTCTGTTCGATCATTTCCAGCGCACGCAATGGATCTCCGGCGCCCTGCGGTGCATAACCCTCCTCGGCGAGGATTTCGCTGAGGACCTCCACAATGTCGGGTTCATCGTCCAGAATGAATACACGTGCGGGTTGTGTCATGCATGGACTTCTCCGCGCATGACCGAAATCAATTCATGCCGACGACGTCAAAGACCGGTATGGGCGAAGGGACGTCGATTGGGTCGATGCGATGGCAACCCGTCCCACCACCCGCTGATATCTGTTCCCCCACCTCCGACACCTGGGACCTGACACCCGAGACCGACTTACCTGATTATATCACACGTCGTATCGCATGACGACGGTGGAGGGATACGGGTGCCGCTGGAAGAACTCCCAGAACTCCCGAACAGTGACGATGCGGGTGCGACCGTACACCCTGCGTTCCAGCACGACACGGTCCTGCGTGATCAGAAAATCAGCGTTCCCGGCAACGGCCAGGGCAAGCAGATGGTCATCACTCGGGTCTTTCTGCAATACACGCGGCACATGCCCGACACTCACATACCGCGCGCGGGCGATCAATCCCTGCAATTGTCGGCGCATGCCTGGAGAACGAACGGCACGTTGCACAATGTGTTCCATCTCTTCCCGCACGGCATCGCTGAGAATGAGGTCCAGCGAACCGTCCAGACAGGACTGTACAATCTTTCGCGCCAGGCTCCCCGCGTGATACGCGGCGGCGACCAGGATGTTCGTATCCAGCACGACCACCCAGCGGGCGCCCATCGGGATGTCCTCACTTCAAACCGGGATCGGGACAGAAGATACACCGGGTCAATGGATGGCTCCGTTGACACCGGGGTCGGATGTCAGCGCATCCTGTATGACCGTATATCGTGTGGTCCACCGGGACACCCCGTGTCCCATTTCCTGTCCCGGGCTCAGCTTCAAACCTTTAAGTATTTGAACGTATAATGAACCCCCGGGGTTCACGGCGGTTCCATTATATGGGAGATTGCAAAATCGAGGACCGGAACCGGGAGACCGATAGAGCAGTGTCCCGAGCATATCGATACCTGTGCGGCATCGGCGGGATCGTTCTTGTAGCAGGGGCTGTCCATTTCCTGGGCATGTTCCTGCTCATACCCCTGCCTACACGATTGACCCGTCCGGCGTATGCCACCGTGATCCGGTACCGGGACGGCACATGGATGCGCGTGTATCTCTCGAACGATGAAAAATGGCGGATCGCCACGCGGCTGTCCGATCTGGACCCCTTACTCATCCGGACCACGATCTGCTACGAAGACCGGTGGTTTACATGGCATCCCGGCGTGAATCCCCTGGCGATCGCACGCGCAGCGCTCCAGAACATCCGTGCACGCCGGGTCGTCTCCGGGGGATCCACGCTGGCCATGCAACTTGCACGGTTACTCGAACCCCGTCCGCGCACGCTGACCGCAAAGGTCGTCGAATCCTGGCGTGCGCTTCAGTACACGATGCGGCTGGGCCGACGGGGTGTCCTCCGGGCATACCTGCAGTATGCGCCGTACGGTGGGAACATCGATGGGGTCATGGCGGCCGCCTGGGCGTATTTCGGACACCCACCGCGTCGGCTCTCCCCGGCGGAAGTGGCGTTTCTGGTGAGTCTACCGCAGGCGCCGAGGACGCGATTCCTCTTACATGCCGACCCCGCACGGGTACGACGGGCACGGGATCACGTACTGGAACGCATGGCTGCCTGTCGACTCATCGATGCGCGGACGCTGCACCGCGCGCGTTCAATGAACATCCCGCGTCGCCTCCACCCCATGCCACTGGAAGCACCTCACGCTGCCGATGAACTTTATCTGCGGTATCGCGGACGGCCCTGGATTCGTTCGAGTATTGACCGGCGTGTTCAACGCATCGCCGAACGGGTGGTTCAGGCGCATCGTATGGCCGTGCTGCAGGCCGGCGCGACGCAGGTCAGCGTGGTCGTGGTAGATAACGCCACCCGGAAGGTCCGGGCACTGGTGGGCGCCATGGACTACTGGGACAGGGAACACCACGGTCAGGTGCGCGGGTTTCGAGCACTGCGGTCGCCAGGGTCGGCGTTAAAACCCTTTCTCTATGCGCTGGCACTGGAGCGGGGCGTGATCACACCCGCATCCCTGTTAGAGGACTTCCCGATACGAATTGGCGATTACCGTCCCGCCAATTTTAAGGGCGCTTATTACGGACTCATTCCCGCTGAAGACGCCCTGGCGCTATCCCTGAACATCCCGTTCGTTCTATTGTTGCGCCGGACGGGATTTCGGACGTTCATGCACCACCTTGCCAGCGCCGGAATTCATATACAACCGCATGTGACATACGGGCTGTCCGTAATCGCCGGAGCGCTGGAAGTTCGTCTCCTCGATCTGACCAACCTGTACGTCACCCTGGCCCGACACGGATGGCACGGTCCGCTGCGGTTCCGGGAAGATGCCTCGCCCATTCACGAGTTTCGCTGGCTCCATCCCGGCGCGGTTGCACTGACCGTACGTGCCCTGCAACGACGTCACCGTCCGGATGCGGCTTTCCTGTCCGACGTGGTCTGGCCCCGTGCAACCGTTGCCTGGAAGACGGGAACTTCATGGGGACGGCGGGACGCATGGAGTGTGGGGTTCCACCGTGCATACACCGTCGGGGTCTGGGTGGGAAACTTCACCGGTGAGGGCCGCTCCGGAATCGTCGGTGCGGCTGTGGCCGCGCCCATCATGTTTGACATTCTCTGGGCACTCGATCCGGGTCAGGACACTCCGCCGCACGCGCTTCCCGGTGTGATTTCTGTCGAAGTCTGTGCATTCTCCGGATACCGGGCGACCCCGGCCTGTCCCCGCCGTAAGACCGTACAGGCCGTTCGGGGCACCGGCATCCTGCGCTCCTGTCCGTACCATCAGCGCTGGCGTGTCTACCGCACGACCGGTCGGCGACTCTGCCCCTGGCGGGGATATCGTTCGGAAACGGTCGAATTGCGTACGTTTACGATCATCCCGCCGCTGGCGCGGCCGTATCTAACGATACCGGTCGACGCACCACCGTTACCCCCTGCGGACTGCGGCATCGTGACCGCATCCGCCGAGCGCCTGCGTATTCTGCAGCCGCAGGCAGGGGGAATTTATGACCTCACGCGTGCGATTATTCCCCAGGGCGGCGTCCCGCTAATGGCGGAAACACCCGCATCGGACGACCGCATTGCGTGGTTTGTCAACGGCCGATTCATGGGTACAACCCGCTCGGGTGAGGTACAAATGGTGGATCCGCCCGAGGGTCCGGTCACCGTCGTCGCCGTAGACCGACTTGGGCACACGGCCCGGGTGCGGATCCGGGTCATCCGTCCCGATTCCGGATCGCAGGTTCAACTTCAGCACAGGTTGCCCTCAGGAGGACTCCCGTGAATCGTTCAACCCCAGAACGTCTGTTCGTTTATCTCATACTGATGACTCTCGGACTGTTCGGCGGTATCATCGGCGTCGCCTACTGGAAGGAAAGGCACCCGTCAAAAGCAGTGCACACCGTCACCGCCCGTCCCGCCGGTACAGGTCGTGAACGGATGCGTCCCATCGTATGGGTGCAGCCGACAGGACGGATCCGAACAGTGTTACCGAAACGACTGCTCGTGTATACGTCCCGCGCCGTAGATACCGCACCGGGAACCACTGTCGATCTCGCATCGGCCGCCCGCTGTGTTCAACTTGATCCGGCCGTTTCCGGGCGCATCGTCTGGAGGTCGCTCCGGTCCATGGAGATCCTGCTGGACCACCCGCTGGCGCCGGCAACGGTGTACACGGTGCGCATCGACTGTCTTCCTGTCCGGTCGTTCCGCACGGTTCCGGTGCCGGCCACCACATACACGATCGAGACCCCCGCACCGGCGATCCTCCAGGCTGCTCCCGTTCGCTGGACGTCCCGCGTGATCACCGTGCAGATCGCGGCCACGCTACCCCTGCAGCATGTCGGTGTGGATCCGTATATCGAGGTGTACGACCCCCGCAATGGCACCGAAGTGCCGATTCTGCATGTCCGGTCTGGACCGCAACCGGAGACCCTGCGTGTCGCGTTTACGGCAACCGGTAGCAACCGATACACGATCCGCATCCGCGCGGGCATGCCCACGGCATGGCCGAACGTATCGTTCTCCCGAACGGTCACGCTGACCGTGACCGCCCCGATGCGTAAGTTATGGATCCGCAAAGTGACGGTTCGGGAACACGTCGACGGATTTGCCCTCACGGTCGATTACCGGTGCGCATCCGGAGCGGGTGGGTTCGGCCCGTGTGTGATCCGGGAGGAGGACTTTCGCACACATCTGCAGATCGATCCCGAAACTCCGTATACCGTCGTGCTGGGCCCCCTCCAGGCCGTCATTACGGGAACCTTTCTGCCGGACCACCATTACCGTGTGACGATCCGTGCGGGACTCACCGGTACGGATGGAGCCACCCTTTTAGAAGACAGCCGATGGGAGATTCAAATTCCGAAACCCACACCTCGCTTGCAGGTGCCCGTGCGGGGGATCTACCTCGGTCGACAGCAGGGTGTGCGGATCCCCGTAGAAGTGGCCTATACGGATACCATCGAACTCTCCGTGCACCGGATCCCACCGCGCAGTGCGGTGGTCTGGCAACTGTTTCGACGCAGTTATGTCGCCGACCGTCTTCTGGAACCGATCGTGACCGATACGGTCATTCCGGTCGATGCGACCGATGGGAAAACGTTGCAGATGGTGAACCTGCAGCCGTGGATCCATACCGGAGAGGGTGGCATCTACCGTATACGTCTCCACGTACCGGGCACCCCACGCTGGGCGTCGCCGGGGTTTACGGAAATATGGCTGGTCGTTTCCGATATCGTACTCATTGCAAAAACTGCGGCCACCACCATGACTGTCTGGAGTGTACGTGCAGATACGGGAAAACCGCTGGCCCACACACGTATTCGGGTGTACAGCGCACAGAACGTGCAGATGGCCGCCTGTACGACAAATCCGAAAGGGTACTGTACGGTTGCATTTTCCCGGGAACGGCAACGCGCACCATACCTCATCGAGGCGCGGAACGGTTCGGACTGGACGTTCATGCATCTCACTTCCTCCACAATTGGCCTGGAACCGTTTCACGTAACTGGCACGCACGATTGGACCACGAACGTGATTCCCTACCTGTACCCGGAGCGCGATCTGTATCGTCCCGGCGAGACCCTCCATTTTGCCGTGATGGTGCGAGAGGCCGGGACATACCGGGCACTTGCGATTCCGGTACTCATACGCATCCGTGACCCACGCGGCGAAATCGTGACCGAACTCACGGCAACAACGGAATCCTACGGGATGGCCGAATTTACATACGCTGTGCCGAAAAATGCACCGACCGGACGGTATACGGTGGAACTCCGTATCGGAGACCGGACGGTGGCGAGCCAGGCCGTTTTCATCGAAACGTTCGTTCCGGAAACGATGACGGTACGGGTCGAGTCAGAACCCCTCACGTACACGCGGGATACGCATCCGCGGTTCCGAATCCACGCGGCGTACCTGTTCGGTGCACCTGCCGCATCGGCACGGTTTCGATTGACCTGTATATACCGTCCCGTACGGTTCACGCATCAGAAGTTCCACGATTATGTATTCGGACTACCGGTCCCTGCGACGGTACGTGTTCAGAAACAGTCCATCGAAGGTCGTCTGGATACGCACGGTCAGGCCGTCCAAACCTGTTCTGTTCCCGACCCGGACGAGCGCACTCGCCCGCTCCGGGTGACCGGCCATGTGTCCGTATCCGATCCGGGCGGGCGTCCTGCACACGGTGAAACCTCTGTCGTGTGGCTCCCATACGATCGCTGGATCGGCCTGCGTGTGCGCACACCACGGATTCAACCCGGACGCGCCGTGCACGTGGACGGAGTCGTCATCGATACGCGGGGACAACCGGTCACAGAACCGCAGACGCTCGCCTATCAGATATTCCAGATACACTGGAACTACGTGCGTACGGGTTACCGCTGGGAACCCGTACGCCAGAAGACCCCCGTATCCGACGTCCGGGAGGTGACTCCCCGGAACGGAACGTTCGCTCTGACGTTTCACCCGCGGGACTACTGGTACGATTATGTAATCGCCGTCTGGGACCCGCATACCGGCAGCCGTACGGAACTCGAATTGCGGGGCTGGGGATGGTGGGACACCCGCGCGGAACGGCCACCGTCCCCGGAAATTCTGGAGATCACCCTGGATCGGAAAACGGCCGATTATGGAGATACGGTCGAGGCTGCCGCGCTGTTGCCGTTTTCCGGACGTATCCTCTGGACGGTGGAAACCGACCGGATTGTGACGCATACCTGGCAGGACGCGTCTGGAGATGTGGCCCGATTTCGGTTCCGCGTCCCGGACCGCGCACCGACTGTGTATGTTTCCGCTCTGCTGTTCCGAACGGACTCGCAGTACCTGATCCGACGCGCGTTCGGTGTCCGGCGACTGGTCATTCGTCCGAAACGGCACCGTCTACATCTGAACGTTCAGGTACCCGAACGCATTGCTCCGGGGCAACCCCTGGAGGTCGGCCTCCGCAGCGATCGCCCGTTTGCCGCAACGGTCGCCGTGGTCGACGAGGGTATCCTGCAGTTAACACGGTTTCGGTCTCCGAACCCGATCGACGGTATATTCGACGGCTGGCCGCTCGTTCTGCGAACGGCCGAGACGTTCGGCTGGGTGATTCCAAAAGTGTGGACCGAAAGCGGCGGCGGTATGCCCGGTCCGGAAGAGCGGGTACGTCCGACGTTCACGCGTATCGTCGCATACTGGAGCGGTTTGCGAAAGAGTACAGCAGACGGTCGATTGCGTGTACGGTTCGCACTGCCCAACCATATTGGCCGGCTGCGCGTAATGGTTGTTGCCGCGAACGACGTGCAATTCGTCGGAACGGAACGGTCTGTGCGTGTCACCACGGACGTGAACGTGATTGCAACACTACCTCGATTCGTCCATGCGGGCGACCGGTTCACATTCCCGGTGCGGTTGATCAGCACGGTCGATCGACCGGAAACCGTTCGGGTGAACGTCACCGGTACGGGGTTTCGTTCGGAAGACGGTCCCGTGCCTGTTCGCCTTGCGGCACGTGCATCGACCACGGTATGGATTCCGGTGACCGTAACGGCCACGACGGGCACCCTGCAGGCCACGGTCCGGGCACAGTGGTCCCGGGGTGCGTATTCGGACACCTATACTCTGACCGTCCATCCCCGCGCGCCTTTCGTACGTCGTACGGAGACCCTGAACTCGGCAGTCGCACCGATCGATCTGCGTGCACTCGCTGCCGACTGGTTCCCCGATGACCACCGCATGACGGTCACGGTGACTCCGTTTTCTGGATTTGCCGCACTGATGCACATCCGGTCCCTCATCCACTACCCGTACGGATGTGTTGAACAGACGGCGTCCGCATTGCTGCCCCTGATTCATTTGCAAAATGTGCTACAACTGGTGGAACCCGATCCGGATGCAGCCGCATCCATCCACAACTTCATCCAGGCGGGGATCGCGCGGTTGATCGCCATGCAGACACCGGACGGAGGTTTCGCATACTGGCCTGGAGATGACACGCCCACAAAATGGGCATCCGTATATGCGACGTTCGTATTGCTGCACGCACGCAATGCCGGCTATCCGGTTCCGGAAACCGTACTGCGCCGTGCGCTGGGGTATATCGAACGATATGCACGTGCCCAGCCATTCGGGTATCTGGTTCTCGCCATGGGCGGCCGTCTGCAAAGTACCGATGTGGACCGCATGATGGATGCACTCGCAGCGCCATCGCCCTCTCTGGAAGACCGTCTGTTTCTGGTCGGGGCACTCGCGCTGATCGGTCGTCGGGATCTCGCGGGTCCGGCTATGCAGGCTCTGCTCGGTGTCGTCCCATCGGCGCAACGTCGCCTGAAAGGGGACTTTTATTCACCTCTACGCGCGCAGTCGCTGCGGACATACGTATTGCAACTCGTTGATCCGGACCACCCGGCCCTGCGTGCACACGTGCACAATCTGGTCGGGGCACTGAACAAACCGGGACAGTTCTACAATACCCAGGAACTCGCCTGGTCGTTACTGGCCATCGGCCGGTACTTCACGCGACACCGGCCGGCAACGGCATGGACCGCACGGCTCGTGCTGGACGGCCGAGAAGTACAACCGGTACGGACCACACGCTGGGCGACGACATGGCATCTGCGCAATGTCCACCGATTCCGCACCGCACGTCTGGCAGTCTCTGCCGAGACTCCCGTGGACATCGTGATCACGCAGGAGGGATTCCACCGGCAGGTCGAGTACCGACCGGAACGCCACGGACTGACTGTCCAACGCCGCTATCACCCCGTGCCGGAAATGTCGCATACACCGCTGCAACCCGGGGACCTTGTGCTGGTGGAAATCACCGTACGCAACCATACCGGACGCGTACTCGACAATGTGGCCATCGAGGATCCCGCACCGGCCGGAATGGAAATCGTGCACCCACGTCTGGTCACCGCGCTGTACACCGCGCTGGCCAATACGGCGACATCCGATTGGCAGCCGGATTACGTGGACGTACGTGACGACCGTATGCTTGTGTTTGGAACGATCCCACCGGAGGGCGCGACGATCCGGTACATCCTGCGGGCGACCATTCCCGGAACGTTTTTTGTTTCCCCGCCACTGACCACGGTGATGTACGCACCAGAAATTCATGCGGTGGGTACAACCCTCACAGTGACCATCGAACGGTAAACGAAATCCGAATGTCCCGGCTCGGCGAACAGTCAGTTGCGTCTCAGGAGCGATCGACCCGAGAATGCTCGTCTACGAACCGGCAGAGTGCGGAGCGGGTTTGCGAATCACCACCCACATGTCGCCCGTCGGGGCCCATACCCGCAACCGGCGCAACGCTACCGGCATGGGCCACGTGCGGCCGCAGAGGATCTGCACGATCCGCATACCGAGGAAATCCACCGGCACGTAACGGCCATGTGCGCGCCATTCGATCATCTCCATTCCGTGGCGTGTGACCATCTGCCGCATATGACCGTGTCCGAAAAAGTGCAGGTGTTCCGGATACTTCTGATAACTGATCCAGCGCCGTCCGAGCAAACGGGCGATCCAGTGGTCCCGATCCGGTGTCGTCAGTGCGAGGATCCCGCCCGGTTTCAGTACACGCGCAACAGCCTGAAGAAACGCCATCGGATCATGGAGATGCTCGATGGTATCCCAGGCCACCACGACGTCCCACGCGCCGGCAGGATGGTGTTGCAGACAACGAACCGCGTCTCCCTCTTCGACCGGCACGTCGGGAAGCCGTTCCCGCGCCTGTGCGGCGGCCCATGGACTGAACTCGATACCGTGCACCGTCCATCCAGCACGTTGTGCGGCCTCGAGAAAGGATCCCGTCGCGCAACCGATCTCGAGCAACCGTCCCGGCGGTGACCGCCATCGATGCAGTCGTCGCAACCATACCTGCCAGGTCTGGTGCCATGCATGTTCCCAGGAGGGATGCGTATACCCGGTATACTCCCCGATACCGTTCGATGATGCGAAATATGTGGCTCCATATACGTGCCGCAGACGGTCGGACGTCGGGAACGGTTCCGACCGCTCCCAGCCACATATCGGACAACGTAAGACCCAGCGGTTGTCCAGCATGTGGACACGCCGCCACCGGTCATTGCCGCACAGTACGCAGGCCGGGGGTGTCCGCACCCAGGCCGTCCGGTGGGTACGACGCAACTGCACGATCAGGCGCATGAGGTTCCCGACCATGATCGGACCATGCCACCAGACACGGACCTTGCTTCCGGGAGGGTTATGACATGCCACCGGGACTTCTCCGATGCGATACCCCCGGCGAAGCGCCCGCGCGAGGAATTCCACATCCCACAGGTAACGGACCTGATGTAGTTCCGGAAGGATCACGCGTGCGACCTCCCGGCGAAACGCTTTAATGCCCGCCTGGGTATCCGTCAATCCCGGCACAAGGGGCTGTACAAGCCGATTCCACAGTCGACTCAACTGCTGTCGTCCGCGCGTCTGTTCCACGGCCAGCCCCGCGCGCATTCCCAGCACACGCGACCCGACCGCGATGTCCCAGTTCCGATCCCGCAGCGCATCAGCCAGATCGACGATCGCAGACGGAGGAAACGCGCCGTCCGCATCATACGCCACGATCACGTCCCCTTCCGCCTGCATAGCGCCGATACGAATGGCCTGTCCCTTACCGTAGTTTCGATCCAGCCAGACCCCCCGCAGAATCGGCCATCGACGTGACCACTGCTGAACCCGGTCAAACGTCGCATCCGTACTGCCGTCGTCCACGACAACGATCTCCACCACGCCGGTGGTGACCTGTGACCACCACGCATGTAGCCGTTCCAGGGTTCGCGGTAACCGCTCGGCTTCATTGTATGCCGGAATGATCACACTGATACGCATCGTTTCTATCCCCGCGCGGCCGAATCTGCATGACTACAGCCCCATGGCGCGGAATACCGCACGCAGGATCGCCCGCCATGTACACGTCAGCAGGACACGATGACGCCCGGGCGGCACCATGAGTCCCTGCATCCATCCGTTCGTCCGGAACAGTTTTACGGACTGTCCGTCCATCATTGCCTGCCAGCAGACGTGTGGACGCAGGCGCACGATCAGGACCTGCGACGTGCGTGTGGTCACCTCCAGCCGGATCTTTCGGGGACTCCTGGCGACAACGGTCACCCGGGCGTTCGGGTCCCGCGGATTCCGGACCACATACGCCGGATCGTGGACCATGGCCCATCGCCGCCATACGCGAATATCCCGGAGCATCCACTGGCGGAGCACTTCCGATTCGGGCCAGTACCGGGTTTCGGAAACCAGCCACGCGTCCGGATAGACCTCCCCGCGATATCGGGCGATCACCCAGGGACCACCGTCCCGAACGATCTGCCAGTCCGAACGCGTCCGTAGATCCGTCAGATACGGACGCAGGAACCGCCACCACATCAGGGGCAACCCGACCCGTTGCAGGGGAACCCGCGCGGCATGTACGGGACTGATCGCGATCCCCCGCCCGATGCCCCCGATGGCCCACACATGTGGGCGGTTTCGCGCATCGTATACAATATATGGAAGAGCATCCACCACGGTCCCGCTCGCCGGAACCACATGACGTCGGACTGTATGCTGACGTGGTAGCCAGATCCAGAACACGACACGTCGCAGCCGGGGATCGTATCCGGCAAAAAAGATTCGACCGTGCGGTTCGCGAAACGCCGGCACATGACGCCACCACGCGCGGAGCGCGATCCGCACGGGTACCCTCTCTGCACCGTCATGCGTGGGTATTGCAACCGGTCCGCGAGGCGACCAGGTGCCCATCATCGGCACGGCGTTCGGATCACCGGAACAGACGAGAAATACCCGTACATGTCCGTACACCTGACGGCGCACACGCTGCCAGCCGGTTGCGGATCGCCAGGACCAGATCTCTGCGACACCCCCGCGCACGCGCAGGACCCAGGCACGGTGCAGTCGCAAAGGACGCCGTCTCCATCCGTACAGGCATCCCTGACGGATACCGTCCGGTGCATCCGTCAAATGCAAACTGCGCAGGGGGTGCAGCACCCGGATCTGCATGTAGCGTCTCAGCATCCATTCGGGCAATACGTAGTGCGTAATCCCGAATAACGGCCATAACGCTGGCTGTGTCCCCAGCAACAGTGTGGTCAGCGTGGTATCTCTGTACAGATTCAATGCCTCAGGATATTTGGCGGCCTGTGCCTGTCCCACGACCGCGTTCAGATTCGGTTCCAGGCCGACCAGCGGCACACCCTGATGCCAGGGCGTATACACCCGGCCGGAACGCACTTCTTCCGGTAATGACGCGTGTTGCGCCTGAAACACGGTCCATCCGTTTGTCGCAATGATGCCTCGAACGATCGTACGGGATTCGATCACGTGTTGAACGATCAGGAACCCCGCGATACAGACCACCACCTTTGAGATCGCCCGGGGCGTTCGACGAAACGCGATCCAGGGAACAACCGCGAAGGCAAGGGCATCGACACCGGGAATGCGGGAAACCCGTAACATACTCCCCAGCGTCAAAACGACACCGATTCCCGCATATCCGATCACCCACCGGCGTTGCACGGAACGCGCGACATCGATCAGGAGCACCACGGCACCCAGAGGGAACATACCGGCAAGGTACCGGTAGTGATACCGCATCGCCTGCAATCCCGGAACCCCGCACGGCAGCGGTGTAAACCCCAGGATCAGCCACAACCCGAGGTTCAGCACCGCCAGACGCCGAACACGGCCCGGAATCCACAGGCTCGCGAGATGTACCGCCCACCACACGGGACCGATATAGACATCCGTCCGGTAGAACGCCCGCGCGGAACGGAACGGATGCAGACTGTCCAGCACCAGTTCCGGCAGTACGCGCAGCGGAAGGAATCCGGATTCCATGCAGGTCACGGACTGCACGTGGTGTGTGGCCGGTAATACTGTCAACGTCAGCCCCCATTGCGGGGCTGTCAGTATTCCGGCAACGAGTCCCGCACACACCAGGCGACCCGGCGGATACCGGGTGACCAGCGCATATCCGCCGATCCAGAGCATCATATGGACCCACTCCTGAACGTGTCCCCCCATAAAACTCATCGCCATACCCAGTGCGGGAACAACACCGCATCGATGCCACCATCGGCGGTCCGTTCGGCCGATTTCCAGTGCGAGCAGTATCCATGGAAACCACGCAAGGACCTCACGACCGGACATCAGTGTGTGCCATTCCAGCGATGGAATCACCATGGCGAGGACGGCAACGGCCCGTGCGTCCCGCGCCGATAGCCCGCGATATCTGGCCCAGCCGGCAAACCCGAGTCCCATCCAGATCGCGGTGAGGACCAGATTGAGTTTCCAGGCAATGTCCGGAGGAAACAGGATGTAACTTCCGATCCACGGACAAAACACACCGGCATACGGCCGTGTGGCCAGCGGTTCGCCGACAAAATTGTATGGATTCCACAGTGGGACCGTTCCGGACCGCCAGAGGCGACCGACCAGGGCATGCAGCGCAAAATCCTGGTAGAGTCCATCCCGGATACCGGTCAGATCGGTCTGCCAGAGGAACGGCACATACATCGCCACCGCCGTCATCGCCAGGACCGCGACGGTTCGAATCTGTTCGATCGTTTTCCGACGATCCATGTTGCCATCCATTCCGTTCTGCGGTGTATGCCGCCAGGGGGAATTCCGAACCCCGTATTTACCCGTTCGTAAGGGATTTTCTCAACCCGCGTGTTTTTCCCTCGCCATTCACCGTCCACCATTTGCCATTCACAACCCCTTCTCCCGTGCCGTCCACGACGCAAACCCGACCTGCACCAGTCGACACCGTTCAACGCGAGCGTTCGGGCTGTCGACGCGCACCGTCCACACGTGCGACTGACCGGGCCAGAGATCCCGTGGCAGTCGCCCGACCCACCGGTCTGTACGCGCCTGCAGCCTTCCGGTGATCTCGCAGTGCAACTGGACGGCGCCCTGACCTTTCCGACTCCCGCGATGCGGCCATCCGGCATCGCCGGTGTTCACCACACGAATGCGGACGCGTCGATTCGTATCAATCCACCAGGACCACCGGAACCGCACGCGATCCCGGCGCAACGGTAGCGGGGCAAGATCGAACCCCGTATGGATGGCGCTCCGGGGCGCCTGTGTGTAACCCAGCGCGACGAGATCGCGCAGTGCCCGGGACACCTGCATACCTCTCGGGACCCACCGATCCGGGGGTAACGGTGTCATCCGGTGCCGGATCAACGTGTGAAACAATCGACCGCCCACCGCCGGCATGTAGGGTAACAGGTCGCGGCGTTCACCGGGATCCCGGCGCAGGTCAAAGAGATATGCGACCTTCCGCTCGAAGGAATAGATCAGTTTGTACCGATGAGAACGCACCATGGCTGCCACACGTGTGAAGGATGCCACCCACTTCCTGCGGGACCGCGATCGGGGTTCCAGTGGAAGGACACGACTCGTCGGGGGGATCGGCAGGTGACGTACACGCAGGAGATGCAGCAGGGTTGCAAAAATATCGGTCAGCGACACGAGATCGGACCGCATCTGCGGGGCCAGGCCCGGCATCCGGATAATCAACGGAACCCGCACCTCTTCCTCAAAGACGGACGTTCCGTGTTGCCAGTATCCGTGTTCGCCCATTGCCTCGCCGTGATCGGCGGTCACGATGACCACCGCACGACGGCCCCAGTCGGTGGTCCGCACACGTGCCCACCAGTGGGCGAACGCCTCGGCCGCCCAGACCATACCGGATCGGTAACTGAGACGAACAGCACGCAGGAGATCAGCGTGAAGTCGAACGGCCGCACGGTGTTGCACTCGCAGGACGGCCAGTGTAGAGAGAGGCAACCGAACGATGCCGTATGGTCCCGTTTGCCACCACTGCCAGACACCATCGCCCGGCGCGGGCCAGCCGATCCGTGCGAGTACCGGCCACGGCGCTCCGTAAGGTGCGTGTGGCTGCGCAAAATGCATATACACCAGACAGCGCGGACAGTGCTTGCGCATCCATCGGAACGACCGATACACGATTGTCCACGGATGCCACAGGGCCGTATACTGGATCGCATTGACCCCCACGGACCGGCCATAGATCATCTGCAGATCGGTCCCCGGCACCGCGGGTGTGATGTCCACAGTATCGAATCCCTGCGTGAATTGGGTTTCGGGTACGAACATGGCACGGTTGGCCGAAATGAGATAGGTCGCATAGCGCTCCGCACGAAAGACCTCCGCAAAGGTGATGAATCCCGGCGATAGATACAGATCGCGAAACGTCACCCGATGGTGCGGCGGATCGAGTCCCGTAAAAATCGCGGGCACCGCATACCATGTAAACGTGCCGGGTGTGTACGCATGGGTGAAGACCACGGATTCCCGACAGAATGCGCTCAAACCGGGCATCCGCTCATCCGGCACCTGCCCGCCGCAGGCCACCGGCCAGACGTCCCATCGCGCCGCATCAAACACCACGACAACGACCACCCGCGGTACGGGCATAGCCTGCGCGATCGCGCTGCAGCATATCCCCAGCATTGCCATTCCGATGCAGTGAATACGTATTCCGATCACTGTACCAGACCCCAGGTGTGGAGTGCTCGCACCAGTATCTCTGCAACCCGCGCGTGTGCGCGTGCATTTGGATGTCCGTCGAACGCCGGTGCGATCTGAAACTGTCGCCCGTCCTGACCGAAAAACGCGTCACGCCAGAGATCCAGCGTGTAGAACCCGTATCGACGCGCCTGTCGCTCAACCCACGCGTGAATCCGCGCATAGGGATACCGTGCATCCAGCGGCATTTCGAAATACGGAAAGATGATGAATACCCCGGGAATACCGTCTGCACGCAGGGCATCCGTGAGCATTTGCATGGCCTGATGCCATCGTTGAATCCCCCGGGGATTCGCAAAATACAGTTGATGCATGAACGCCTTCCATATCCGTTCGAGACGGCGGTATTCGCGTCGCAGAAAATACCAGCGATACAGTGCGGACCACTCCACCAGCCGACGTTCCCAGTCACCGCGCGCACGGTAGATCAATTGATGGCGTGCATAGATCTTCGGCCACGGTACCGGCGGTTCGATATCATTGAGGACAAACGCGACGATCACGATATCCGGTGCAAACCGGCGGCATATATCGAGGTACATGCGCACTTCTCTGACGGTATTCCATCCGGCCTGCGCACACAGGATGGTCTCGTATCGATATTTCGGGTCCAGACGTGACAGGCGTCGCGCCAGGCGCGGGCCGAACAGATCCGCATGCGCCAGGCCTTTTCCCTCCGTGACCGTGAACGAGTCGCCCAGAATGACGATACGCCGAACACCGGGGGGTTTACGCAGCGTATGCTGAACGTCCTGCAGACGGTACCGATTGAAAAACCGATACCGGTACTGCAGGATCACGGGTTGCCAGTGTGCCGGAGGCACAAGCCACGTGATCCCGGCAAGGATGTCTGCACCTGCAATGCCGGCGATCACCCCCCACAGGACCAGACCCCAGCGCGTGTACCGGCGACGGCGTCCGTCCCGCATGTGTCCCCCAAATGGTTCACTCTGGATACGAGTATACCGACCCGGGCGATTCCACCCAAACTCGACAGCTGGGATCGGGACAGGCCATGGGACATGCGCACCACCGGAACCACCGGTGGGCCAGTGGCCACCGGTCTCCGGTGTCAGGTCCCAGGTGTCGGGTATTCCGGTGTCAGGTATTTGCGACGGGAGACGGAAGACAGGGACGGGGCATCGCATGGGCTGGGGATAGCGCATGACCGTATGCGGACCCACGGTGTCCCATGGCCTGTCCCGATCCCAGGATTTCAGAAACTTGACAGATGTTGCCATCGGACATAATATCGGTACCAGAGGTGGGGCTGTGGCGCAGTTGGGAGCGCGCGTGAATGGCATTCACGAGGTCACGGGTTCGAATCCCGTCAGCTCCACCAGATTGTCGATGCGATCTTCGTTTGTTTGCATCACCCACCATTCGTTTCGCATGAACCCGCGTCCGGATATGCATCGACATCCCAGCATGATACAGGGGATGGTCATATACGCACGTGTCTTCCAGACCATTGGGATTGGTCTGCTGTGCATGCTGCTCGGCATCGCATGTGCGCGTCATCAACCGGAATTCGTTCCCGTCGGTACCTCCATGGTTGGGCTTGCCTCCTGGTATGGACCCGAATTTCATGGAAAACGCACGGCCAGCGGTGAGATCTTCGATATGAACGATATGGTTGCCGCCCACCGAACCCTGCCGTTCGGTACGTATGTCCGCGTGACGAATCTGGAAAACGGCCGGTCGGTCATCGTACGGATCATCGACCGCGGTCCCTGGAAGAAGGATCGGATCATCGATCTCTCCTATGCTGCCGCACGCGCACTGGGCATGATTGAAAAGGGTGTCGTGCCGGTACGTATCGAAGTCGTCGAACCGCGTGCGGTCGCCACATCGAGTGCACCCTGATTCATCGGGATTCATTGTCCGTCCCATACCGGGTACAGATTGCACAGCGACCGACTCGAGGCCGACACGAACCGCCCGAACACAAGAACAAACTGAAATCGGGACAGGCAATGAGACGTTGAACGCCGTGCGTCGGCCGCCGCATGTCCGTTGACCCGCATATACGATTCCCGGAGACCTGACACCTGACATCCGACACCTGAGACCCGAGACCTGACACCCGACACCTGACACCCATGTCCCATTTCCCGTCCCGATCCCGGGAACAAAGAGTTGCAGCCGGTTTGCCTTCCCTGACATAATGACTACCCACACCCACCCCTTTGTGATATGGAGTGGTCATGGGCATTCCCGTGGAAGTGTATGAGGCTATCGAAGATGTGCTCGGGAAAGAATCCGCCCGTAAATTGATCCACGGATTGGAACAGGCAATCGAATCTGCACTTACGGTACGTTTGACGAAGCTGAAAGACGAACTTTTTGAAAAACTGGTCACACGCGAGGTGTTTCGGGCAGAATTGTACGCTCAGACGCAGCAATTGCGAGCCGAACTCCAGGAACAGATTCACGGACTACGCACCGAGTTCCAGGAACAGATCCAGGGACTACGCACCGAGTTTCAGGAACAGATCCATGGACTACGCACCGAGTTCCAGGGGCAGATTCATGGACCACGCACCGAGTTTCAGGGGCAGATTCATGGGCTCCAGGAGCAGATCCATGGACTCCAGGAGCAGATCCATGGGCTCCGGGAACGGATCACAGCACTGGAAGAACGGTTTCGGCGGTTGGATCTGAAGATGAATTTTGTGCTGGTTTTGCTTTTGCTATTACTGACACTGATGAACCCCACGTTCGCCAACCTTGTGCAACGCCTGTTCGGACTGTAATCACCCAACCCCACACCGCGAGGTACGCCCGCGTCATGCAGGTAATCGAACGGCATCCGTGGTGGGATCGGGTGATCCTTGCACTGGATCACCCCGAATGGTCTACTTTACTGGCATGGGTGGAACAGACCCGTCCGTGGGTGACCTGGTACAAGATCGGTCCGATCGCATTCGTCCGCCATGGTGTTCAACTGATCCATGCCGTCCACCGTATCGGGGGGCAGGTGTTGCTGGATCTCAAACTGCATGACATTCCCAGCGTGATCCTGCGGACACTGGACGGGATCGCACACATGCGGGTGGCCATGGTCACCGTCCACGCACTCAACGGCCCGAATACCCTGAAGACCATTGCAGAACACGCGGCCACGTGGACATTTCGGCCGCTGCTGATCGCCGTGACAATACTGACCAGTCACACAACGCCCCCCTGGGATCCACACACCGACACCCGGACCTGGGCCGAACGGTTGACCGAATGGGCAGTACGTGCCGGAATGGACGGCGTCGTGTGCAGTGCGCATGAAGTCGCCGCGATCAAACGCCGGTACGGGACCGCGCTCCGAACTATCGTACCGGGAATCCGGTTTCAACCTCCGGAAGACGATCAGCGCCGGTGGGCGACACCGTGGGATGCCCTGCGAGCGGGAGCGGACTGGATTGTCATCGGCCGTGCGCTGACCGGTGCACCGTCCATTGCGGATCGGTGTCGATGGCTCAACGAACGGTTCATGGTAGAAAACAGGTAAATTATTGGTTTTTGAATGAAAATTTTGAATTTTGATTCCATGAAAAAACCTGTTTGCGATTCACGATCCGAAATTTAAACAGAACAGTGCCATGTGCGGGATCTGTGGCTGGTTTCGACCCGTTGACGCGGACGTTCCGGAACCCACACCGGAAGATCGGTCCGTACTCTTGCGGATGATCCGAACACTACGCCATCGCGGACCGGACGATGAGGGGCTGTACCTTGACCGATGGGCCGGACTCGGGTTCCGGCGGTTGAGTATTATCGACCTCGCCGGGGGCCATCAACCGATGCCCAACGAGGACCGCACGGTCTGGGTGATCTTCAACGGCGAGATCTATAACTTCCGGGAACTCCGTACCGAACTCGAACAACGTGGGCATATGTTTCGTACCCGTGCAGATACGGAAGTCATCGTCCACGGGTATGAGGAATGGGGGCCCGCCGTGGTCGACCGGTTACGCGGCATGTTCGCCTTTGCCCTGTGGGACACCCGTCGCCGCCAGGCACTGCTCGCACGTGATCCCATCGGCATCAAACCCCTGTATTATGCCCTGCTTGCAGACGGGACGCTCGTGTTCGGTTCCGAACTGAAAGCACTGCTCATGCATCCTGGTGTGTCCCGTCGATTGAACCCTGTTGCACTGGATGCCTACCTTACCGTGGAATACATCCCGGCGCCGGCCACACTGCTGCAGGACGTCTTTAAACTCCCTGCTGGACATCGACTCCTGTACCGCAACGGGCATGCGACCGTGCAGATGTACTGGGACGTTCCGCCAGAAGTGGATCCCCCTGCGGACGCGACCGCAGCGTGCGAGGCATTGCGGGACCACCTGCAGGACGCGGTCGTCAGCCACACGGTCAGCGACGTGCCCATCGGAACGTTCCTGAGCGGCGGGATGGACTCGTCCACGGTCGTGGCGATGTTGACGCAGGCCGGTGTGCGTCCTTTGCGAACGTTTTCGATCGGATTCGACGATCCGACGTATAACGAACTGCCCTATGCCCGGCAGGTGGCCCATCGTTTCCGTACCGACCATACGGAAACGATCCTCTCGTATGACATCGTGCGTACTGTCGATCACCTGCTGACCTTTCTGGACGAACCGCTGGGCGATTTCTCGATCTTTCCGACTTATCTGGTTTCCCGAACCGCCCGTGCGCACGTTAAAGTCATCCTCTCCGGAGATGGCGGTGACGAGGTCTTCGCCGGTTATGAACATTACATCGCATGGCGAATCCACACATGGTTGCGTCTCCTGCCACCATCCCTGCGGTACCGGATCGGGATCCGGGTACAGCAATGGGTGCCACCGGCCCGACAGAAAAAGGGGATCCGTAACCGGCTACGCCGATTCGCGGAAGGGTGGCTCTACCCCGATACGTGGGGCCACCTCCGATGGATGATGTTCCTGCCGCCGTCGGCAAAAGCCGAACTGTATACGCCGGACCTGCACGCCTGGCTGAACGGTCGGGGAGTGCATACGCTGTTCGCACCCTATCTGGAACGTGCCCGACAGTTTCGCGACCCGATCAACCGTATGCTCTATCTGGACCTGAAGACTTATCTCGCCGAAGACATCCTGACCAAAGTGGACCGCATGAGTATGGCGGTCTCCCTGGAGACCCGGGTGCCGCTACTGGATCGGTACCTCGTGGAATGGGTGTTTCGCCTTCCCGGTCAATGGAAACTGCACGGGTTGACGACAAAATGGATTCTGAAACGGGCCATGGCACCGATCCTGCCACGCGCAATTCTGCATCGGGAGAAACAGGGGTTCAGTATTCCCATGAAAAACTGGCTGCGCAATGAACTCCGTCCACTGCTTCTTGACATCCTGACCCCAGACACGGTTCGTGCCACTGGTTTGTTTCAATGGCCCATCATCGCCCGTTGGATCGATGAACACCTTTCAGAACGTGCGGACCATGCCCATCGCCTGTGGGCACTCCTGTTGTTTCACGTCTGGTATCAACACATGCGCGTCGCTCACCCGTGGCAGTTATCAGAGTCCGTGGCATCTCCGAGGGCATAACGGTTCATGGACAGCCATACCGACTGCGCGACGCCGGTACTGTATTCCCTATCGCCGGATCGCCGCAACAGAGCAGCGCTTATGCAAATTGGGATCGGGACAGGCCATGGGACATGCGCACCACCGGAATCACCGGTGTGCCGGTGACCACCGGTCTCCGGTGTCAGGTGTCGGGTCTCAGGTCCCAGGTGTCGGGTATTCCGGTGGCAGGTATTTGCGACGGGAGACAGGAGACGGGGCATCGCATGGGCTGGGGATAGCGCATGACCGAACGGGGACCCACGGTGTCCCATGGCCTGTCCCGATCCAAAAAAACACGCTTGTGAACATGCCCACAGGGGTGGTATGCTGGTGTCAACGGAGGTCCCTGTGATGGGAACGTCTGCAGCAAAGGTGCCGCCGGAATCCGGTGTAGAGGTCAGGAGTCTGTATGACAGACTGTGTGCCCTGCCCGAGGGCCTGACCGGCGAAATCATCGACGGGCGGTTGTACACCGAACCCCGCCCCGCAGGCCCGCACGGATATGCGGAACTGGCGCTGGGCAGCCGTCTTTTCCTGTTATACGGCAGTGGCGAAGGGGGACCGGGGGGATGGTGGATCATCATCGAACCGGAGATCCATTTTGTGCGGGACCGCGAGGTCCTGGTCCCCGACCTGGCCGGCTGGCGTCGGGAACGGATGCCCACCATCCCGCGCAGCCACCGGTTCGAGGTCGTGCCCGACTGGGTGTGCGAAATCCTCTCGCCGGCCACACGCAGCAAGGACCGTGAACTGAAGATGCCCACGTATGCAAAATACGGGGTGCCGTATCTGTGGCTCATCGACCCGGAGGCCCGATGCCTGGAAGCATACGAACTGCGGGAAGGCGTATGGACCTTGCTGGGGACGTATGAGGGTCAGGCAGAAGTCCGGGTGGCCCCGTTCGATGCGGTCGCACTCCGCCTCGAAGACCTCTGGGTGACGTAACCGTGCCACACCGTCTGTCCATAGGCCGTGCGCTATGTGGCGGATTTCCGAAAAAACACTGGGATCGGGACAGGCCATGGGACATGCGCACCACCGGAATCACCGGTGTGCCGG
>CAZIRO010000016.1:0-4157 GCA_964541595.1 uncultured Acidobacteriota bacterium | reverse complement strand
GCCCCGTTCGATGCGGTCGCACTCCGCCTCGAAGACCTCTGGGTGACGTAACCGTCTGTCCGGATCCACCGCACCACAAGGGGAACCGCACGGGCGACCCGGCGGGAGAGTCCGTAACCGTATGCAAACGTTTCTCCCACAATCCCGTACACGATCATCCGTTCCGGCATACACCCCATCTGAAACGCCAGGCGCAGCGTTTCACCGAGACGCCAGCCGTGTGTGGATACGCCCCGGACATTTCCCATTGAGAACCCCTCCCCGCCCAGAAACCACCGGATAATGGTTCCCGGAGGCGCATACGTGCAGGCAACGGCGTCGACCACGATACACGTGCGCACACGCTGCCAGAGCGGCAACAGTACGGCAGGATCCGGATACGTCAGAGTAACGGTCCGCACACCGGGCATGCACCGCGCAATCGCACGTATCACCTCCGGACCAACACCGTCATCTCGCCGCCAGGGATTGCCAATCCCGATGATCACCAGCTCACGCATCACGCCTCTTCGATATGCACACGCAGGAAATGCGTGGCGCAGGAAATACACGGATCATAATTGCGAATTGCCTGTTCACACTGTTCCACCATCCGGGCGCGTGGCAGGTGCAGGATCCGCGGGATCCACCGTTCCAGATCCGTTTCGATACAGGCCTGATTCTGAGACGTCGGCGGTACAATACGGGCTTCGGCGATGCGTCCCTCCGGATCGATCCGGTACCGGTGATACAACAACCCACGCGGTGCCTCGCTCGCACCGCATCCAACACCCGGACGCGGGATGACGTCGACGGCCGGACGTGCGGGCGGCGTATAGTTCTCCACGATCCGAAGTGCCGATTCGCATGCGTGCAGCATCTCAATACACCGAACCAGGATGCTCCGGAACGGATTCCGTACGGGAGGCGTGATCCCTACCTCCCGTGCGACCTCCCGCGCGATCGGGACGAGTTGCGGGAAGTTCAGATTGAACCGCGCCATCGGACCGACCATGTAGGGTCCCTGTCCCCGGATGACGGCGTGCAGCGCGTTCGAATAGGTAACCGGATACTCTTCGAAAACCATTTCAAAATCCGATACCGGGATGTCCAGTCCCCGATTGGACACGATACGACCGTCGAGAATCGCATACTCTTGGGGATGACGGAGCGCGACAAACGTATACTCCCGTTCAAAATCCGGATAATCCAGACGTGCGAAGAACCGCACCGCGGTGATCACCCGATCGCGGGCACGCAATAGCGGTTCCCGCAGGGCCCGGATGTCCTCGGGAGACGGTGCACGGTAAAACCCACCGACCCGTACATTGATGGGATGCACGGACCGTCCGCCGATACATTCCAGGATCTGGTTGCCGGTCTTTTTGATTGCGAGACCCGTTTCGATCCATTCGGCGTGATCCCGCGCCATATCCAGTGCACTCGCGTAACCGAGAAAATCCGGTAGATGCAGCAAAAACACGTGCAACGCATGACTTTCGATCCATTCACCGTAATAGAGCAACAATCGCAATGGACGGATCTCTTCGGGAACGCGCACCCCGAGGACCGATTCGATGGCATTGCAGGCACTCATCTGATAGGCGACCGGACAGATACCGCAGATCCGTGCGGTTATATCCACGGGTTCATCGTACCGGCGTCCCCGCAGGAACGCTTCAAAAAATCGCGGCGGCTCATAGATGATCAGTCGCAATTCCACGACCCGTCCATCGCGAACGCGCGCGTACAGCGCGCCCTCGCCCTCCACACGCGCAAGTGCCTGCACCCGGATCGTGCGACTCTTCGATCGACCTGCCATGGCATCCCCGTGTTACTGCCACGGATTTTTCCGTTACAGTGCTCCACCGTACCGTCTATTGCTCGATCGACCCATCGGGCGCAGCGCGTGGCGTTTCGACCATACGAAATGCCGGGTCCCATGCATTGAACGTACGCATCATTCGCACCTGATCCACCGGGGACACACCCCGCTGCTGCCACCATGTTGTCCAGCTCGCTACGTTGGGGGACTCCATACTGCCGAAACACCCGTAACACCCCCGGCGATATGACGGACACAGGGCGCCACATCCGGCCTGGGTCAACGGTCCCATACAGGGCACATTCTGTGCGACCATAACACACACGATCCCCCGTCGTTTACACTCCACGCACACGCTGTGGCGATGCACATTCGGGCGACGGCCACTGAGAAATGCCGCGATGACTTCCAGCAACTGATGACGGGCGATCGGACACCCGCGCAGTTCAAAATCCACGGTCACATATGCGGACGGCGGCAGCGACTGTTCAAGAGTCGCAATATAGGACGCCGACGCGTACACGATCCGCAGGAAGTCATCCACCCGCGCGAAATTCCGCAGCGCCTGGATACCACCGGCCGTGGCACACGCACCGATGGCCACCAGGTATCGGCTCCGGCGGCGGATGTCCCGAATCCGTTCGACTTCTTCCGGTGTGGTAATACTCCCCTCGACCAGGGAGAGATCATATGGACCGCGCACGGTGGCCCGTGAGGCTTCCAGGAAGTATGCGATCTCCACGCGGTCCGCAATGGTCAGGAGTTCGTCCTCGCAATTCAACAGCGTCAACTGGCAGCCGTCACAGGAGGTAAACTTCCAGACCGCCAGTTTGGGTTTTCGGGTTCTCCTGCTCATGGTTAAAACTCCCGGACGTCCCACCAGGACGCGATCTCGTCATACCGAAACACCGGACCGTCGCGGCACATGAAATACGGTCCAAACTGGCAGTGACCGCAAAATCCCACCGCACACTGCATATTGCGTTCCAGGGAAAGATATATCGCCGTATCCGGGATCCCCATCCTGTGCAGTTCCTGTACCGCAAACCGCATCATGATCTCCGGTCCGCAGAGCAACGTCAGGACACGTTCGGGGTGCACGTACCGCTCGGCAAAACGGAACAGCGTGGTGACGACGCCGACATGGCCGCTCCAGGCAGAATCCGGACGATCCACGGTCACCCATACCCGGATGCGGTACCGGTGGGACCAGCGAGGTAACGACGTTCGATACAGCAAATCTGCAGGTGTTCGTGCACCATAGAGGAGAATGACCTCACGCAATCGATTGCGATGGGCGGCGATCCAGTATATCACCGGCCGGAGCGGTGCCAGTCCCAGGCCACCGGCCACCAGAAGCAGATCCCGATCGCGCATGCGCTCGATCGGCCAACCCCGACCGAACGGTCCCCGGACCCCGATCACGTCCCCGCGTCGTACGTGCGCCAGCGCCCGTGTGACCATCCCCACCGCGCGGATCGTGTGGGCGACCACATGCGATCGATGCGGCGAACCACTGATCGAAATCGGTACCTCGCCCACGTCCGGCAGGGAGAGCATGTTGAACTGGCCGGGGTGAAAACGAAACCGCACGCCGTTTTCCGCGCGGACGACGACGGTGACCGTGTCCGGCGTCTCGTGCCATACACGACGTACGGTAAAGAACGACGGCACCCAGCAGTCCAGCGACCCGTTCGTTTTCATCGCGCGAGTTCCCGTGGAACCATGTCGCTCGGTGCGGTATGAATGTCCAGGAGTTGCAGGCGCGTGGCCTGTAATCGTTCGGCAATGACGACGACGAGTTTGCGCAGGACGGCAAACCCGAACGCGGGATCGGTTTCCATCCACGCGCGGAGGCGATCGGCATCGAGGACGATCATCTGAGACGGCGCAATAACCCGCGCATCAAACGCCCAGCGGTACGGCGGAATCAGCCAGGACCAGCCGATGACGTCTCCGCCACCGAGTGTCTGGATGCGGATAACGTCCCGCCCGCGCAGGTGCTGTGTGTACAGTTCGATCGCCACCAGACCGTCCACAATGAGAAAAAAGTGGGACGCCGCACGCCCCTGACGAATGACCAGCGTGTCCGGATCGTAGACCCGCAGTGTGGCAATGGTGCGAAGCCGTTCCCGCACGGATTCCGGAAGATCGTGCGTGAACGGATGTTCGCCAAGCAACACCCGGATCGATTCATGATGTTCCGGTGTCTCCCGCATCGGTCCCTCCGGAACGGGGTGCACCACCCTGATCGGTTTCCCGGAATACCCGCAACTCTTCGGTCACATCGATCCCGACCGGGCACCATGTGATACACCGTCCGCAACCCACACATCCGAACGTGCCGAACTGG
>CAZIRO010000015.1:0-28569 GCA_964541595.1 uncultured Acidobacteriota bacterium | reverse complement strand
ACAGCTGTGTCGGTGACCCGTGGTGCGGGTTTATGCGGCGTGGGTGGGCGGCGAGGCGGCGATCTGCGCGAGCCGCCGGTACGCCGGTACGCGGTGCAGGATCTCCACGAACTCCGGTGCCACCCGCTCGCCGGTGATGACGTCGTGCAAACCGGAGACCATGACGGCCAGGGCGAAGGGTTCGAATACGGCCCAGCGGATCAGTAGCATCAGCCCGACAGCGGGGATCAGGACCATCCATCCGAACGACTGCCCGATGAAGCGCAGCAGACCGGCGACTCCCAGGATGGCAACGAGCGTACCCCAGTGAAGCAGCGCGAGTACGGCTGCCAGCCCCATAAAGGTTGGCCAGCCGCCGACAAGATAGTGCAGACTCTCCTGTACGCGCTGCCATACCGTACCTCTCGTCGAACGCGTGACGTATGCCCAGACGAGTTCGTCCACAAATCCGACGGTGAACGCGAGGAATCCGTAAAGGATCGCCCGGAATGATGCCAGAAACTGGCTGAGCCGCAACCAGCGGCCATACCGCAAAGTCCACCGTTGCACGTTGCGCAGTATTCTGCGGGTCAGCCAGTCCACCCCGATGACGACAAGCAGGGACGGCATGTGGGTGCGCACGGTTTGCATGCCGTAGGTCAGGGGATTCTGCCGAGCGGCTGCATGGCCGTCCAGGATGCCCATCATGGCTGCGAGGTGGGCCGCTTTAAGCGTGTATGTCAGCAGTGCCCGGAGGAGTTGGTAGGCGATCCAGCCGATGATGCCACCACTGATGAGCAAGATAATCCGCGTACTTCCGTGCGTCAGCCGCGCCATCCAGAACAGGCAAAATCCGTACACGGCGATCCCGATAACCATCAGCACGGCCGTGGCGACCTGCAGCCAGACGAATATGGCCGTTTGTCCGATCAGTACGAGACCCCGGTGGACATGCATCCGGATGGTCACGAATGGCCTCTCAGTCGTACGTGTGAGAGGAACATCTTCCGCTTAATATGTTGTATCGACCTCGATCTGCCAGCGGTCCAGATCGGCCATCTGTTCGAATAGCCGGCGGATCGTTGTCAGCAGGGCCAGCCGATTGTTGCGCAGATCCGCGTCATCGACCATGACGAAGACGGTTGCAAAGAAACGGTGCAACAGCGGACTCAAACGCGCGAGCGCACGCACGACTTCCACGTAGTTGCGTTCTGTGAGGTACGTTGCAACGCGTTCACGCGTTGCAAGAAAGGTGTTCCACAGTTCCCATTCCTCCGGTTGCTGAAACCGGTCGGGGTCGACAGCGACGGTTGCGGTGAACGTGCGTGTAATGCTGTACAGCCGTTTGAAGACGAGACCCATGCGGTAGACATCGTCCGGATCTGCGGTTTGCAGGGCGGTCATCCGCTGGTGCAGATCCCACGGGTCCCAGGGGGTTCGGTCAATGAGCGACTGGATAAACGGCTGGGGCGCTGCGTGAAACTCCCAGTAAGCGATCAGGCGACTTTTCAGGAGTTGCCAGCAGTCCTCGGCCAGCGCGGTCCATTCGGGAAGGTGGGTGTGATGTGTACGGTGCACCCGATCGTATATCCGGGCGATGACTCCCGGCAGATGCATGGATACGCCGCTTTCAATGAGCAATCGGATCACGCCGAGTGCCCAGCGACGCTGTCCCAGGGGATCGCTTGATCCGCGTGCCCGGTATCCGAGCGCCAGACTCATGAGCAAACTGTCCAGGCGATCCAGGAAAGCCAGACAGCGCCCGATCCGGTGGCGGGGGATCGGATCGTCCATGCGTTGCGGACGCATGTGGTCGTAAATGGCCATACTGATCGTTGCATCCCAGCCGGCGTGCTGCGCGAGCAGTCCGCCGACGATACCTTCCAGTTCGGGGAACTCGCCCACGAGTTGGCTTGCGAGGTCGGCCTTGTAGTATTGCGCGGCCTCGGTAAGCAGTGCCCGTTCCTCCGAAGTGAGTGCCCATTCCGTGGCGACTTCGGGAATCATGTCCTGCACACGGGCCACTTTATCGGCAAAGGTCCCCCCCTTTTCCAGAAAGACGATCTGACGGAGTTCCTCCGCATAGGCGGTCAACCCCCGTCGGGTATCTTCCTGCCAGAAAAACTGCGCGTCACGAAACCGGGCAATGAGTACACGCGCATGACCCTCACGCACGGCGTCCGCGTAATCCGGTCGTGTCTGGATGGGAGTCAGAAAATACGGTTGCAACCGGTCGGAACCGTTACGAACGGCCAGGTACTTCTGGTGGTGCCGCATGGCCGTAATGAGCAGTTCTTCCGGGAGTTCAAGAAACGCGGGATCAAACCGGCCGATGATAACGATCGGCCATTCGATGAGGTGGTTCCAGACATCAATGAGATCGGGATCGTCGACGGGAACGAGTTCCGGCATTTCCTCCAGGACACGTGCGATCGCACGTTCCAGTTGCCGACGGCGGATTTCGTTCATCGGCAATACGAACACCTCCTGTACCCGTTCCAGGTAATCTTCCGCACGGTAGATCGGAATCCGCTCGTTGCCGGCGAGGATACGATGACCGAATGTGTACCGATCGGCACGCAATCCGGCCCATTCCCAGGGAATGACCACATCGCCCCAGAGTGCAACCAGCCAGCGCACGGGACGGCTGAACGGTACCGGACTGTCCGGCCAGCGCATGCGTTTTCGGAACGGGATACGGGGGAGCACATGATGGAGTATTTTCGGCACGATTTCCAGCGCTGTGGCACCCGGAACCGGTCGTTCGAGAATGACGTAGCGTTTCTTTCCGGACGTCTCGACGCGAATGGCTTCCGGGGTGGCGTCATATCGTTGCAGGAATCCCTCCAGAGCACGTGTGGGTTTACCCTCTTCATCGAACGCGATGTGTGCGGGGGGACCCTTGATGACTTCCGTACGCACCGGCTGGGTGGCCGGAAATCGCTCGGCATAGATGACGATCCGACGCGGTGTGGTACCGATCCGGATCTCGATGTCCGACCATCCGAACGCGGCGATCTGTTGGGGAAGTTCTTCCGTCAGGTAGGCCCGGGCGATCCGCTGTTCCTCAACCGGGAGTTCCTCCGTACCGATCTCAATGAGGAGTGCCTGATAGTCCATCGATTCGTACTCCATCGGTTTGGAGAATGTTCGGCGGCCGAGTGACACGCGCACATGGCCGATCGATCACTGAATTTCCGCCAGGGGGATGCGTTCGCAGTCCGGTGGAAACCGGGTTTCCCAGACGAGTTCGGCATCCGCTCGGCCCACCAGATCATCCCGGAAACGCAGAACGTATCGGATGGAATGATACAGCCAATCCGTGGTTTCGACAACGAGCTGGCGTCGCGCCCGGTTCCATCGGATGCGCAGGCGTGTCCACGGGATCCGGTCTGATGCCGTTTCCGGCGTTGTGAAGACCCACTCCTGGACGGCGTCCCGTACGCGAAACGTCTGCAACCGGGGCAACCACTCCTGCAACGTACAATCCCGAATAAAACCGATCAGCGGGTGTTGCTGGAGTGTGCGCTGCGGATCGGATTCGGTGTACACCGTGCAGTCCGTCTCGACGTAGAACTCGAACCGTTCCGGGGTCCATAACAGCACCTTGTGTTCCGGTTGTGTGTATTCCCACCAGAGATGATCCGGACGTTTCCATGCGAACCACCCCTGTTCCTGGCGTTTCCGGCGTGTTGTCGGGCTTTGGCTCTCCTGAACGAACGTTCCGCCGGCCGTGGTGAGTGCCGAGCA
The DNA here is from genome assembly GCA_964541595.1 of uncultured Acidobacteriota bacterium. Lineage (GTDB taxonomy): Bacteria > Acidobacteriota > HRBIN11 > HRBIN11 > HRBIN11 > CAZIRO01. The sequence continues at coordinate 24,840 of CAZIRO010000015.1, read as the reverse complement.
GAGTTGTGTCAATGCGCGAAGTGCAGGGGAGTCCATGCGTGACGCCGCGTGTTTGGGTTCAGGCCCCCCGATCAGGTACAATACTCCGATGCCCAGAACCAGAATACGGACCCCCCAGGCGTTTTCGGACTGCGCATATCGGCCCATCCTGCCCCGATGCGGTGGGGATGCGGACCAGCCGGTCACATTTGCCGGTACGGGTGGATCATGAAAACGATGATCGTGCTGGGCGGTGGCTGTTACGGGTTGTTGCATGTGACCCACCTGCTCAAGGCCCGGGATCGCGGACGTATTGCCTTTGATCGTATCGTGGTTGTGGATCGGGATGCAACCCATCGGGTGGCGCAAACACTGGGTATGCATGCCGACATCGTGTACGTGCAATCCACATGGGAAACATATCTCATCCGTACGATCCGTTCCGATACGGTCCATCCGGAAGATGAAATCGTTCCCCCCTGTATTGGTCCGCATCTCGCATTGCACTGGCTGGAGGCCCGTTTACGGGAAATCCCGGGTTGGACGGTCACGCGGATCCCCTGGGACGGCACGCGACTCGGCATCCCGTTCGAGCGGTCACTGAATACGGGGATGCATGCCGTCAGTTATGCCCTGTGGCGGTGTCCCGCGACGTGTATTGAACCGCCGGTGTGCCCCGCGATTCGTGCCCCGAAAAACTGGGATGTGGGAACGTTTCTGGCACGTCACTGGCCCGCATGGACCGTTTCCGGACGCGCGGTGGATACGGCGGTACTGTTCGTGAGTCGTCACCGCGCATGGGGTGTGGCGACGATCCCGGTGCGGACGTTTCTGGACGCCCTTCATCGTGTGCGCACGCGGTTGGCCGCATCGGATTCGTCCGTATTGCGTGTGCTCGTTGCCACCGTATCGTCGTGTCACGGTCTGCTGGGTCTGCTGGAGGTGCGTCGCACGCGGGAACGGGTGGCGTGAAATGACGAAAGGGATCACACCGGGGACGGTGTATCCTGCGGTGTCCTTGCGTCACTTCACGTCATTTCTTGCGGGAGGGGGCAGACATGCGATATGGGCTGCAATGCGTCCGGGCAATCGTCTGCTGTATGGCGTTGATCCTCGGGAGTTCGATCGCATTTTCCCGGGAACCGACCCATCCGTTTTCAGTGCATGACCTGATCGCAATGGACCGCATTGCCGATCCGCAGGTCTCACCGGACGGGCGCTGGGTCGTATTTACGGTGGCGTCGCTGGATCTGGAGGCCAACCGTTATCGTACGGATCTCTGGCTCGTGGGGACGGATGGTCGCGGTTTGCGACGGTTGACCACCCATCCGGCGGCGGATTACAGTCCCCGATGGGGGCCGGACAGCCGAACGGTATGGTTCATCTCCACGCGGTCCGGATCCGCCCAGGTCTGGCGGATTCGAATCGATGGGGGCGAGGCTGTACAGGTAACGGACCTGCCGCTGGACGTCGGCCATCTGCGCGTGTCGCCACGGGGGACGCACCTGGCGCTGACACTGGAAGTTTTCCCGGATTGCGCGACGCTCGACTGTACGGTGGAGCGGTTGCAACGGCGGAAAGAACGAAAGTCTACAGGCGTACTCTACGATCACCTGTTCATACGCCATTGGGATACCTGGAAAGACGGTCGCCGTTCCCATGTGTTCGTCGTCCCGATCGATGGTACCACACCGGTCGATATCATGCAGGGTATGGACGCCGATTGTCCGTCCAAACCGTTCGGAGGTGCGGAAGAGTTTACATTCACTCCGGACGGTCAGGCGGTGGTGTTGACCGCCCGTGTGGCCGGTCGGGAAGAACCCTGGTCGACGAATTTTGATCTGTACGTGGCGCCGATCGATGGATCGGCACCGCCTCGGAATCTGACGGCAGAAAACCCCGCCTGGGATACGCACCCGGTGTTTTCTCCGGACGGGCGTACGCTGGCCTATCTGGCCATGCGTCGTCCGGGATACGAGTCCGACCGGTTCCGTATCGTCCTGTATGACTGGCCGAATGGTCCGGCACGTGTGCTGACCGAGAAATGGGACCGGTCGCCGCACACGATCGTGTGGTCGGCGGATGGGCGCACGATTTACGCGGTTGCTCCGAACCTGGGACAGGTATCGCTCTTTGCGGTCGACGTACGTACGGGCAACGTGCGTGTGGTCGTGCGGGATGGACACATTCGATCCCCGGGCATCGCCGGCGACCGGATCGTGTTCGGGCGTGCGCATCTGCGGTCTCCGGTGGAACTCTATTCGGTTCGTCCGGACGGTTCGGATCTCCGTCCCGTTACGCGGATCAATGCGGACCGGCTGGCCCGGATCCGGTTCGGTGAACCCGAACAGTTCACGTTTCCGGGCTGGCATAACGAGACCGTGTACGCGTATGTCGTGAAGCCGGTCGATTTCGATCCGACCCGCAAATACCCCGTTGCCTTTCTCATCCACGGTGGCCCACAGGGGTCGTTTAACAACACGTTTCACTACCGGTGGAATCCGCAGGTGTATGCCGGTGCCGGATATGCCGTCATTATGGTGGATTTCCACGGGTCGGTCGGGTACGGACAGGCGTTTACGGACTCGATTCGTGGCGATTGGGGTGGAAAACCCCTCGTCGATCTGCAGAAGGGCCTGGCAGCCGCGTTGAAGCGGTATCCCTGGATGGACGGTCAGCGCGTGTGTGCACTGGGAGCGTCATACGGCGGATACATGATCAACTGGATCGCCGGTAACTGGCCGGACCGGTTCCGCTGTCTGGTCAATCACGACGGGGTGTTCGACATGCGAATGATGTATTACGCGACGGAAGAGTTGTGGTTTCCCGAATGGGAACACGGTGGCCCGTACTGGATGAACCCGGGAGGTCATGAAAAGCACAACCCCGCCCGTTTTGTGGCCAACTGGCGGACTCCCATGCTCGTCATCCACGGGGCACTGGACTTTCGTGTGCCGCTTGAACAGGGAATTGCGACGTTTACCGCGCTGCAACGAAAGGGGATTCCCAGTCAGTTTCTGTACTTTCCGGATGAAAATCACTGGGTCCTGAAACCGCAGAACAGTATCCTCTGGCATGAAACCGTACTCGCCTGGCTGGCGCGCTGGATCGGTCCTTCCGCTGCGACTGCAGCCCGCACATGTGCACACTGTGCAACGGCGCATCGGACCGGGAGGGAGTAATGTCCGTATGGAATCTGTACTCACTGATCGGAGCATTGGGCATCGTCGTACTCGCCTGGCTCACGTCCGGGAGCCGCCGTCGGTTTCCCTGGCGCACCGTCGGTGGGGGACTGACGGTGCTCCTGATTATGGGCGTGATCATCTTCTGGTGGGCGCCCTTCCGGGGAGTTTTGCTCGGGCTGAACCGGCTGGTGGTGCAACTGATCGCCGCGGCGGATGAGGGTGCGCGGTTTCTGTTCGGTCCACTGGCGGTATCACCTCCGGAAGAAGGCAGTATCGGGTTTATCGTGGCGTTTCAGGTGTTGCCGGCCGTTGTGTTTTTCAGTGTATTGACGGCGTTGCTTTACTACTTCGGGTGGCTGCCCGCATGCATTCGCATCCTTGCCCGCAGCATTTATCGGGTGATGCGACTCAGTGGTGCGGAGACACTGGCGGCTGTGAGCAACATTTTCGTCGGCATCGAGTCCGCGTTGATGGTCCGACCGTATCTGGAACGGATGACGCGTTCTGAGTTGATGCTCGTATTGACCGCCGGCATGTCCACCATTGCCTCGACAGTGCTGACATTTTACGTGCGCATGCTGGAGTCCGTGTTCCCGTTGATCGCCGGGCATTTGATCTCCGCGTCATTTCTCTCTGTCCCCGCGGCCGTGCTCATTGCCAAGGTGCTGGTACCTGAGGAAGCGCATCCGGAAACTCATGGCCGGATTCCACCGACGGCGCGGGTCGTCCCTGCGGAGCACTGGATGGGGAGTGTCATCTGGGGTGCAATGGAAGGCGTGAAACTTGCGGTGGGTATTGGTGCACTGTTGATCGGAATCCTCAGTCTGGTTCGCCTGTGTGATATGGTCCTTGCCGCGTCGACCGGATGGGTGGTCCATCTGCTGGGCAGCGGTGACGCCGGGTGGACGCTGCGCGATCTCGCACGGTGGGTGGCATACCCGCTGGTGATGTTCCTCGGACTGCCGCCATCGGAATGGGGACCGGCTGCCCAGTTGATCGGAGAACGGTGGTTGCTCACAGAAGTGGTAGCGTATCAGGACCTGGCGGCGATGGCGCGGGCAGGTACACTCTCTCCGCGTGCATTGCTCGTGCTCAGTTATGCGCTGTGCGGGTTCACACATTTTGCCTCCGTGGCGATCTTCGTTGGCGGTATTGCGGCCCTCGCTCCCGCGCGCCGGGACGATCTCGCACGGTTGAGCTGGCGCGCATTCTGGGGCGCGACGCTGGCGACACTGTTGACGGGATGCGTTGCAGGTGTATTTTACTGGGGACAGAAGGGGTTGATTGCGCCATGAAATTGCGCGGCAGTGCGGTCGTCGCACTCTTCCTGCTGGGTGGATGGTGGACCCATGCACGCGGTCCGGGCAATGATACGACCCCGGGCCGATGCGTCGACTGGGTGCTCGTACAGGTGGAGCGTAGAGTGTGGACATGGCGGTACTACCTGTACTGGTACGGCCTGTCATTCGCGGAATGGTCACCGGACCACGCCTGGCAGGCCATGCGTCAGCAGTCGGAACCGTGGCAGCAGTTTATGCGCGATCTGGTGACGCTGTGGTTTCTCTACGACAACGGGTTTGCCCGTCCACAGGGGATTCGTGTGAATGAACTTTACACGAGTTTGCGGAATCAATACCCCTGGTTACAATCGCTGGACGCGGTGCTGGCACAGCGAGTGCTTCGGGATAAATGGTGGATCCGCGCGTATCGGGACCGTACGTTTCGCCATTTGGTGGTCATTCAGCCCGATGAGGTGGCCGCGCGATACCGGCAACGGTATCCGGATGACGCTCATCGTCCGCCGCTGGAGACGGTGTATTCGGAACTGCACGAGGAACTCCTCCAGGAACGACTGCGTCCGGCGTTTCAGGCGTGGCAGGACGAACTCCGGGACCGGTATCGCGTGACTGTGTTACCCATCCCCGCAGCGTGTGAGCGCCAGTATGCCCAAACACCGTCCGGAAAGGACCCTGGCCGTTAATCGAAAGGCGTATCACGATTACGACATCCTGGAAACATACGAAGCCGGGATCGTTTTGCGCGGAAGCGAGGTCAAAGCCGCCCGGGAGGGGCGCGTCAACCTCCGGGATGCCTTCGCGCGTGTGAAAGATGGGGAAATCTATCTGGTGAATGCGCATATCTCCCCGTACCGCCATGCGTCAACGCATGAATCGATCGATCCCCGGCGTGAACGGAAATTGCTCCTGCATAAGCGGGAGATCATGCGTCTGGCGGGCAGGGTTCAGGAAAGGGGTCTTACGCTGGTGCCCCTGCGGATGTATCTCAAAGGACCGTATATCAAGGTTGAACTCGCTCTCGCCCGGGGCAGGAAATTGCATGACAAACGGGAGATTGCCCGGCGCAGAACGATCGAACGCGAGATCCGGGAAGAACTGAAACGATGGCGCTGAATGCGGTGTTTCTGGACTTTGCCGGTACACTGGTCGATGTCCATCCCGGTGTGGGGGCGGTCTATGCGCGGGTGGCGCGCGCGTGGGGTATTGACGTGGATCCCACTGAAATCGAGCGGGTATTCCGTCGCGTATACGCGCAACAGCCCCCGTTGACGTTCTCCGGTCGTTCTGAACGGGCCCGGCAGCAGGCGGAATATCACTGGTGGCGTCGTGTTGTCGCGGCGTGTCTGGAAGCGTGTGGCGTTCGCACGGACAGCGTTCCCTTTGAAGCCTATTTTGCGGACCTGTATGCGACATTCGCACGGGCCGACGTGTGGCGCCTCTATCCGGACGCGATCCCGTTGCTTCGTCGTTTGCGTGCGGCGGGTATCCGCGTGTATATCGTATCGAACTTCGATTCCCGGATTGCATCCCTCGTCAGAGCCCTGGGTCTTGCCCGGTGGGTTGAGGACGTGATCTACTCCGCGGCAGTGGGTTGGGCCAAACCGGATCCGCGGATTTTTGCCGCTGCCTGCGCACGTGCACGCGTGGTCCCGCAGTCTGCTCTGCACATCGGGGACGATCCGGTGGCCGACTACCGGGGCGCACGCGCCGCGGGTCTGCACGCCCGGTGGCTCGCACGCGGTTCCCCACCGGATGCCCGGGTACCTCCAGAGGATACGGTATTTACGCTGACGGAGGTTCGTTTCGATGGGGTCGTATAGTCTGCCGTGCGGATGACATCTGGTGGAGGCGGCGGGAATCGAACCCGCGTCCGGAAGCCGAGCGCGCAAGCGTCTACATGCTTAGCCCGTCTTTACGATCTCGTGCCTGCCTGACCCGACGGGCAGGGTACGACAGGCACCAGCCCCCGCATCCTCGATGAGACGGCCGGGGCTGCCGCCTCATCCAGCCCGCACTGTGACGCCGATCGGAACAGGGCGGGCGCCTGTTCCGGGGCGTGACGGCCGTTAATTAAGCCGCCAGCGCATAGGTGGTGTTGGCACTTATTGGCCCCTGTCCTGTTGACGTGCGGACAGGCCCACGGCATGCCACTTGCGCACCCGCTGACTTCCGTCGAAACCGTTTCGCCCCCGTTTAAAAATAAGTTCCCGCGCGAATTCTTGCAACGGTTCTACGGGATGGACTATACTTAATGGTGCGAAAGCGGGCGGGGTGGATAGATTTTCCCGGATCGGGCTGCACTCACGGTGTCTCATTTTATGCGTGTCAGCCATGCCTCCTGGAAACATCGGATTCGACGAGGTCGGGGTCAGGGTCCGTGAAATATCGACGATACAGAAACGAGGAGGAGGACAACAATGCGCACAACAATCTCGGTCATCAAGGCCGATATCGGGAGCATCGGTGGCCATATTCAGCCCTCGCGGGCACTGTTGGAGGCGGTGGCCAGCCATGTGGAAGAGTACGGTAAGGCCAAGGGGCTGATCTCTGATGCATACATCAGTTATACGGGGGATGACATTGCCATCTTGATGGCACACCAGCGGGGGATGAATCATCCGGATGTGCATCAACTGGCGTATGAAGCGTTTCGAAAAGCCACGGATATCGCCAAATCCCAGGGTCTGTACGGCGCCGGTCAGGATCTGTTGAAAGACGCATTCTCCGGGAATATCCGTGGAATGGGACCGGCGGTGGCGGAAATCGAATTCGAAGAGCGTCCCAATGAACCGTTCCTGTTTTTCGCCGCCGACAAGACGAGTCCCGGCGCGTACAACCTGCCCCTGTACCTGGCATTCGCTGACCCGATGTATTGCTCCGGTTTGATTCTCAGTCCGAAACTCGGCAAAGGGTTTAAGTTCGTGATCATGGATGTCAACTACACGGAGGCAGACCGGATCATCGAATTGAATGCACCGGAAGATCTGTACGATATTGCCGCGCTGCTGCGGGATACGGAACGGTTTGTTGTGGAAGCGATTTACAACCGGGCAACGGGAGAGCAGGCGGTGTCCGTCAGTACATCCCGCCTGCGCAACATCGCCGGAAAGTATGTCGGGAAAGACGATCCGGTGATGCTTGTGCGCGTGCAGGGGAACTTCCCGGCGACCGGCGAGGTGCTCTCCACGTTTGCCATCGGTCACTTCGTTGCCGGGTTCATGCGCGGGTCCCATAACGGTCCGTTGATGCCGGTACCGCACAATACGCCGGTATCTTACTTTGACGGTCCGCCGATCGTGACCTGCCACGCGATGTGTGTCCACAATGGAAAGTTCACCGAAGCCGCGGATCCGTTTGACCATCCGTTCTGGCGTTCCGTGCAGGATCGAATTGCCGAAAAGGCACTGGACCTGCGGCGGCAGGGGTTCTTCGGACCGGCGATGCTGCCGTACGAAGAACTCGAATACGGTGGTATCGTCGAACGTATGAAAGAACTCGAGAAACGGTTCGTCATCCGGGAAACCCACGATTGATCCGACGGATGTTCCGGACGGGGGAACGGGATATCCCCGTTCCCCACAGAGCGCTGACGGTCGCAAACATTCAATCACACCCGAAACGCTCGTCCAGGGGGAACCGGACGCGTATGCACCAACGCGGCTGGTATGCGAGAAGATGACTGTGCTGGTGCAGTGTCCCTGGTCAGCGAGTTTGAGAGACATCCCGGTGTGGTCCGCGGGGTGAACCGGGGATTCCAGGTGATCGTTTTGGCAACCGATTCTCCGTGCTGGATAACACGAGGACACGGGAATGGATATTCTGCAGTCCGTTCTGCGCACGCTCGAACGGGAACGGGTGATCGCGATCCTGCGAACGGACGATCCGGCGCGCGCCGGTGAGGCTGCGGAAGCAGCCATTGCCGGCGGTCTTCGTGTGATCGAATTTACGATGGGCATTCCGAACGCCATCGATCTCGTTCGCGCTTTTTCCGGCCGGGAGTCGATCGTCGTCGGTGTGGGCACGGTCTTACACGAGGAGGAAGCCCGCGCGGCGATCGATGCCGGCGCCCGGTTTCTCGTATCCCCCGTACTGGATACGCAATTGCTGTCGTTTGTGCAGGACCGGGGCATCCTGATGATCCCCGGAGTGGCAACCCCCACGGAGATCTGGCAGGCCATTCGCGTCGGTGCCCGGGTGGTCAAGGTGTTTCCCCAGCCTTCCGGGGGACCGGAATGGATTCGTGCCATCCGGGGACCCATGCCGTTTGTGCGGATGATCCCCACGCACGGTGTCACTGTAGACAATATACTGGACTATCTCGCGGCGGGTGCATTTGCCGTCGGAATGACACGTACACTGTTCCATCCGGAAGACATGGCCCACGGGCGCTGGTCGCGCATTACCGCCCGTGCGCGGGTTGTGGTCGACCGTATCCGTCGCTATCGGCGAGGTTCATAGGGTTTGGGGACGTGCGCTGCGGATTTGAACCTGTGAGACCTGTCATACGACTTAAGTAAATAGCATCTTCTCATCGGAGGAGAGCATGGGCAGGGATGTGGGCGGAATCTCCGGACGACCAACGTCTCCACCTGTTCACTCCGCGGAGGAGACGCATTCGGCTGAGAGATCGGAATCCGCGCGAAATCGAACCACGGCAAATGCGCCGCAGGCTCCGCAGGATCACGTGGAACGTACACGAAGTTCACGCATCGCACGCCATATGCAACCCGCACGGGGTCTCCCGCAGCGCGAATTTGACCAGGTTTATGAAAAGATCCAATCGCTCCTGAGCAGGTCATTGGCCAACTTGAACTTGGCGATTACGGACGAAGACGTGGAAAACGTTCATCAGCTTTTAGAACGGTTGCCTCCGGATCAGTATCGCCGCATGCTCGAACGGATGCACAGAAACGGTTTACTGGAGCGGTATATCAACGAAATGGAACCAGAACACCGTGCGGCGTTTCTCCGGCAGGCTGCGGCCAAGGGGTATATTCAACCGGCAAGACGCCCTCCGGTTCCTCAGGGATGGGGAAATCCTCCTGCGCCACCGCAAATGTATGTCAACAGTGCCCGACTACCTGCACCGATACGTCGTGCGATTCACGAGCATGCCGTTGATGCGTTGAATGCATACAATCGGGCGTACAGCGCATATATGAGGCGATATATCGACGCAGTACGCAATGCCCGTACAATTGCAGATATTCGCCGTTTGGGGCCACCGGCTGTATACGTATATCGCCAGCATCCGGAAGCGATCGAACCCGGGCTTACGGAACAACATCCCGATTACCAGCGGTTTAGAGATGACCGTGCATCCCGGTGGGACAGTGGTATCGATCGCAGTTTGCAACTCGATCTGTACCAGGTTGTCCGGGAACGTGTGGCGGAGCTCACCGGGCGTCGATCTCCAGGGGATTTGTGGTTGAAGATTCAGGCAGGCATGCGTTTCAGCGCTTTGGGAACGCAGGGGATTCAGGGGGAGGTCCGGTTTTCATCCGAGCGTGGCGTGGAAACGCAGAGCGCGGATGTTCAAGGCGTGGTTGCGGGAGACATGCAAGTGACCCGCGAGGTGGATAATCGTGGGAGCACGAAAGACAGCGTGCAGGTGGGGGCTGGTGGACGGAGTGTGCAGGTACGGTCGGATGGTACCGTGGAGGTCACCGGTCGTGGGGCAGGCGGAATGCACCCCTTTGGTTTCTACAACCGCCGGACCGCGGAATTTGGCGGCGGCGTTAAAATCGGTGTGGGCGACGGTCAGGGACCGTCGGCTGAAGTGAAAATTGAGGTGGGCATGCGCGGGATTCGCCCGGAAGAAGCCAGGGCAGCCATGGATCCGAATGAAGTGGGGTTTTATGATACACCTCCTGAACTCGATCGGGGAATCCGATGGGAAGATCTCCCAGCGGAGCGACAGCAGTTTTACAGGGAAATCCTGGGATGGACTCCAGAGGAGTGGAATGGGGAGCTGGCACGACGGAATCAGCCGTAGGATCCCGGGAATGGGCGGAATTCAACCGATCCGTTGCAGCCACAGTGCCTGGAAGTATCGGGTTTCCGGCACGTGCAGAAGAAAGGGATGGTCCGGAGGCTGGGTGCGCCAGGTGTGCACGCGGAAATAGCGCGGCACGCTGGCCGCTGCCTGAAGGACCACGCGCAGGAACGTCTCCGGCGTGACGTGGTGGGAACACGTGGTCGTCAGCAGCCATCCGCCCTCGGCGACAATCCGCATCGCCTGTCGGTTGAGTTCGCGATACGCCCGTAGTGCGTTGGGCAGCGCAGCGCGTGTCGGCGCGAGCGGTGGCGGATCGAGGATCACGATGTCGTATCGTGCCCGCTGCCGGGCGAGGTGCCGCAGGTAGTCGAACGCGTCCCCGTGGATCCACTCGATGGATTCGGCGATCCCGTGGGTCCGCGCCTGTTCTACCCCCCACTCCAGTGCACGCCGGTTCTGTTCAACAGCCACGACCTTACGGGCGCCAGAGAGTACGGCGATCAGTGCAAAACTCCCCGTATACGCACACACGTCGAGGACCGAACGGCCTTCAGCGATTGACCGTAATCGCGCACGGTTTTCACGCTGATCCAGGTAAAACCCCGTCTTATGGCCTTCTTTCCAGTAAGCGTAGAACCGTATCCCGTGCTCTTCAAACGGCAGAACGTCCGGTGCCTGTCCCCAGACGACTTCGATCCGCGGTTCCAGCCCCTCCTGCAACCGTGCGCGTCCCGTGCTCTTTTCCACGACGTTTTGAATGAATGGAAACTGACGCATGGCGGCGACGAGTTCCGACCGGTACCGTTCCATTCCGTACGACAGAATCTGAAGCACCGCGGTCTGGTCGTAGACATCAATGATCGTCCCCGGCAGACCGTCCGCATCGCTGTTCACCCAGCGCCATCCGGTCGTCTCCGGGGTCAGAAATGACTGACGCCGGTACCAGGCCGTTTTCAGACGGTCATGCCAGAAGTCGGCATCGATCTGGCGAATACGGGTCCGCGTCAGAACACGAAAGACGATCTGGCTGTGCGGATTGAAGAACCCGAGGGCCACCCATTCGCCCCGGTCTTTTTCGACCAGCTGGACGATTTGTCCGGGTGGAAACACGGGCAGCCCGTATTTCTCCCACAATCCACGGCGGATCCAGTTGTGTCCTCGATGTATCGTACGTGCCAGGGGTCGCGGAATCGACACGGCCGGGATCATGACGCACCATCCTGCTGTGGAGTCCATGTCCGGAGGAAACGCAACCAGGCCCGCAGGGCGCGTCCGCGGTGGCTAACGGCGTTCTTTTCTTCGGGGGTCATCTCCGCGAATGTCTTGCCCGCCGGCGGATAAAAGAAAATCGGGTCGTAGCCAAACCCCCGGTGTCCCCGGGGTTCCGGTGTGATCTGGCCCGTCACGCGGACCTCGGTTTCCCAGAGGATCCGTTCCCGGTCAGCGAAGACCAGCGCGCAGACGAACATCGCCGTGCGGTCTTCCGGGGGCCGATGCTGGAGTCGTTCCACGATCCAGCGGTTTTTTTCCTCCTGCGTCATTCGGTCTGCACCCCAGCGGGCGCTGTGCACGCCGGGAAAACCGTCCAGTGCCGGGATCACCAGTCCGGAGTCATCGGCAAGTGTGGGACATTGAAAGTAGCGGGCATAGTATCGGGCTTTGATCCGCGCGTTTTCCAGGAAGGTGGTACCGGTTTCCTGCGGGGGCGGCACGTTCAGTTCACGCGCGGTGCGAATGTACACGGGGATATTTGCCCGTGCAAGCATGGCACGGATTTCGCGGATTTTGTGTACGTTGCGGGTCGCCAGACCGATCGTCCGCACACTCACGGAAGTACCTCCGGCAGGGTCAGCAGCGCATGCAGCCGTTCCGCGTGGTCGGGCATGAGGTGGGGCTGTAAAACGTCGATCTGCATCTGAAAAATCTGTCGCAACCCCTGCCATGCGAGTTGCAGCAGTGCCATCAAACGGGACGGTGCGAGGGTTTGATGTTCACCGGTCAGCTGAACCTCCACGCATTCACCGGAGGGTGTCATCACGAAATTGGCATCGACGTCGGCCTGACTGTCCTCGAAATAGTTCAGGTCAATGAGGGGTGCGTCGCGCACGATGCCGGCGCTGATCGCGGCGATCATCGTGCGTACTGGCCAGGTTTCGATGAGTCCCTGGCGGACCATCCGGTCCAGCGCCAGTGTCAGGGCAACGAAACCGCCGGTGATGGCGGCGACGCGTGTTCCGCCGTCGGCTTCGAGCACGTCACAGTCGACCCAGAGCGTCCGCTCTCCCAGCACGAAGGGATCGATGGCTGCACGCAGACTCCGGCCGATCAACCGGCGGATTTCCACAGCACGACCGGCACCACTGCCACCCAGACTGGACGTCACGCGCGATCCGCCGGCGCGGGACAGCAGCGTGTATTCCGCCGAGATCCATCCCTGTCCCGTACCCTGCAGGAACGCCGGTACCCGATCTTCCAGGTTCACCGCAATGAGCACCCGCGTCTGGCCCCATTCGATCAACGCGGATCCCAGCGGTTGACGCAGAAAGAACGGGTGGATTTGAATCGGCCGCAGTTCTGTCGGTGCACGGCCATCAATGCGTTCCATGGTTCGCGACTCCTCGCATCAATGCCTGGCGTTCATCAGCACGGATCCATGCGGCGTTCCAGGAGAGCGGCGCATCCAGAGCCAGATGATATTTTAAAACAGGACGGGTCTCGTGATCGATGAGGATCCAGACTTTCCGATAGTCTGGCAGGTTATACAGGAGGGTATTGACAATGGAATAGACCGTAAGCGCTTCGGCGAGCGAATTTCCCGGATGGTTGGTCTGCAACGCACTGGAGAAGTCGACGAGGATCCACCGGTGCGATGTGTCGAGCAATACGTGGGTGACCTGCGTTTCCGGGGGAATCGTGGGGCGGAGCGATTCCGTTTCCGGACCGTTGATCAGCATCTGAACCAGTTGAACGGCAAGGTCATGCGCATCCAAAAACGTAACTTCCCGGGTTTCCGCTCCCAGGTATGGAAGATCGTCCACCTGAAAGAACAGCGTCACTTCCCGCGAGGCCCGCATCGGGACCACGGAGGGTGCCGCCTTCGACGCGTCTTGCGCCTGGACGGGCGGCGCCGAACGGGGTAGTGCAGGACGCCGGGGACCGGCCCGTCGCGGAAACCACAACCAGATCGCGATCGCAGCGAGCACAACCAGACTGAACAACACGCCGACAAATACCGTTACTGCAGATCGCCGATGTCGGTCTGCACGCGTGCGCATATGTGACTCCACAGGGTGTCCGTGCCGATTTCAAAATATACCGTACCGGAGCCCGTGCGGGCGATCGCGTTCGAATTCGATCACGGTCGGGCACCGACGCACAGGGTTGGCATCCCGGATGGGAATACGCGGGTGTCCGCAGGGTTTACGTCTCTTCCTCGGAATCGACCTGTTGCGCAGCCCATTCCACGGGGATGAGACGGTATCGTTCCGCCAGGGACATAGCCGGTCCGGCCTGCAGCATTTCGATCACAGCCTCCGCGGGGTGAACGTCCATCGAGCCCAGACAGACGACCCGATGCTCCACGGGATTTTCTCCCGCAATCCATTGGCCGTCATAGCGGAGCCGCACCATCTCGCCATACGCGCTGCCCAGGAGCAGGATATACTCCAGCGGGTGGAACGCCCATTGGTTTTCGCTCCAGAAGTACCGTTCCACGATCTGGTCCAGCAAATGCACAGCGGCATCCAGATTTTGCTGATCCTCTGGAGTTTCGCATTGCTCGGGCCACTGCACGCCGAACAGTTGTTGCATCCAGTCCCGGGCAACAGTGACCAGCGTTTCGGGGCGATCGTCCTCTGCCATCAACACCCCCAGGATGGCCGCGAGTTTGGCAATGGTCACCGGATGCAGGCTGATAATCTCCTGAACGACCGGGGGCGCGGGGGCGCCTTCGATGTGGACCGTGGCTTCCACATGATTGCTGAAAAAGCGAAGTGCCAGAATCCATTCCATGAGTCGAAAGATCGCCGGGTCCTCCCAGGCCTGGTCCTCGAAATATACGACATGTTCCTGAGCATTCGACTGATACAGCAGAGGAATGTAAAAGGGAGATTCACCGATCTGTTCGTTGATCGCTGTCGGTTCGATTTCCGGATGCGCCAGCAGGAACGCCTGGATGCGTTCCGGCGCCACCTGATAGGGTACAGACTGCATATTTTCCTCCACGAAGCGGTGTATCTTAATAATAATGCCCATCCGTGCAAAAGGGTAGTGTGCCCGGTTCAGGAGGCTCGTAGGCGGAGCAGATCTTTCCAGGTCCATAGTGTGTCCGGATGTTCCAGGCCACGTTGCAGAATCAGAGCCGCTGCCCAGGCGTCGTCTCGCCGACCCGGTGGCGTCAGCAGACGGGCGTTCCAGGTGGTTTCCGTTTCATCGACGAAGCGCCATTCGACACCGCGCAGGCGTCTGCGCAGGTACCCGCACAGGTGGAACACCCGTTCCGCCGCCGTCGTCCATGCACCGTTGCGGAGGGGAATGCCCACGATCATACGTTGCACCGCGTATGCCTGGATCCATGTGCGGATCCGGCGAACGGCTGCGGCCCGATCACGGGCGTCCAGGACAGCGAGCGGCCGGGCAGTCCGCAGATGTACATCGGACAGACTGATCCCCCACCAGCGCAGCCCGAGATCCAGTCCCATCCAGCGTGCCGGTGACGTGAGCGGTCGTGGCTGCACCGGATTGCCTCCGGATTTCAGAATACGTTGGGATCGGGACAGGCAGTGGGACATGCGCACCACCGGATCCACCGGTGTGCCGGTGGCCACCGGTCTCCGGTCCCGGGTGGCGGGTCCCAGGTGTCAGAGAGACCCGACATTTCCGGGCTGGGGATAACGCATGACCGCATGGGGACCCACGGTGTCCCATGGCCTGTCCCGATTTCAGAGAATGCGGTGTTGCAACATCGGGCGACAATCCGCACAATGCACCGTCGTCTTTCTCACATTCCGGACGCGAGACGTTGCACCATGTCACAGTGGTGGGTCGTAATCGGTATCAGTGCCGTATGTGCCGTGCCCGGTGTGCTTACCGGTGGGCTTTCATACGTGACCATTCCGTTGCTCATGTCCGTAGGTCTGGAGGCTCATCATGCCGTGGCCACCAACAAACCGGCGATCCTGCTCCTCGGCATCATGGGCATCTTCGGGTTTCGGAAAGAACTGCGCCACGTCCCGGGAAGGTACTGGTGGTTGACGGTACTCATGGGTGTCGGGAGTCTGATCGGAGCGGAGCTGTTGCTGATACTTCCGGTGTCCTGGATTCGCTGGGGCATCATTCTCATTGCCTTCGTCTTTGTGATGCCGTTTCGCATACCGGGAATGCCATCCGCACGGTTGACGGGAACGCACAATCCGAAACCGACGTTTTCCTGGCCGGGATTCGTGGGTACCGGATTCCTTGCATTGTACAACGGTATGCTCGGTCCCGGAACCGTGACCATGCTCATCAGCCTGTTCCGTTTCCGGGCAGGTTTGCCCATGCGAACGGCCATCGCTTTGAGTCACATCCTGGGACTGATAGGCAACAGTGTCGCGATGGTCCGGTTCGCTGCTGCCGCACTGATTCACTGGTCGTATGCCGGCGGACTCGCCGCCGGTATTGCCGCGGGTGCGTATTTCGGTGTACTGCTGGGACGTCGTCTGCCCGTGCGTTGGATGGAGTGGCTCCTGCGCGGCGTGCTTGTGATCCTCATCGTTCGGCTCCTTCGCGGGTCCGCTTGATGGTCCATTTCCTAAGACACGGCGTCCAGCCGGGATCCGTAGTGACGGGCAAAGAACCGGTGATACTCGGGATCCGAACGGATCTTCTGCCAGCGATCCGCATGCGCCCGCCACCACTCAATGGTGCGTCGTATACCCTCCGGAAAGGGCACCTTCGGGCGCCAGCCGAGTTGCCGTACACGAGCGGCGTCCATGGCGTAGCGGCGATCGTGCCCCGGACGGTCCTGCACACGGTGGATCAGGTCCGCAGATTTGCCCAGCATGTCGACGATCGTCCGGGCGACGTCCAGGTTCGTGCGCCAGTCCCCGGCCGCCACGTTGTAAGGCGTGTGCCAGACACCCCGTTCCGCGATCAGGCGGATGGCCGTGCACAGGTCCGTAACGTACAACCAGTCCCGGACGTATAGACCGTCACCGTACAGCGGCAGCGGTCTGTTTTCCATGGCCCGCAGAATGAACAGCGGAATGAGTTTTTCCGGATACTGCCGGGGTCCGTATGTATTCGAAGGACGCACGATGAGTACCGGAAGGTCGTAAGTCATCCCGTACGCGTGGACCAGCAGATCGGCAGCGGCCTTGCTTGCGGCGTACGGACTGGACGGCAAAAACGGCGCATACTCGTGGGCGGTCTGTCCCTCCGGAATGCTCCCGTATACTTCATCCGTAGAGATATGCACCATGCCTTCCACACCGATCGCACGGGCGACTTCTAACACGGTAAAGGTTCCCCAGATGTCTGTATGCAGAAACCGTTCCGGAGTGTACAGCGAGCGGTCAACATGCGTTTCTGCGGCAAAGTGAAAGATCCAGTCCACCCCACCCTGCACCGCCTTCTCCAGATCTTCCCGACGAGTCACGTCGCCATGAATGAATACGTGCCGCGGGTCGTCCATCACTGCCCGGAGGTTGTCCAGCGATCCGGCATACGTCAGTTTGTCCAGCGTGATAACCCGAACATCCGGATACGTGTCGAGCAGGTGTTCAACGAAATGCGATCCGATAAACCCTGCGCCCCCGGTGACCAGAATCCGTTTTCCGTTCAGTGTACGCATGTTCCACCCCTGTTGCGGTCTGTGACGTGTTTCCGATGTTTCCATCCGATGTCCATTGTATGTAAAATGCGAATTTTCCCCAACACCCCTGGCAGTGGTCATCGGGGGGAACGAGGCATATCTTTGAAATGGCAGTGCAACGGCGGTTGCGGTCGTCGGGGCCCCCCGGAGGTGGGTTCTGTGCTACGGGCGGTGATCCTGGATTTTGATGGCGTGGTGGTCGACAACGAGCGTATTCACTGCACCTTGATGCAAACCATCCTGCACCCCCTGGGAATTCATCTGACGGAAGCAGAGTACTACGCGCACTATGTTGCGCTCACCGACCGGGCGGCGATCGCGGCCATCCTGCGCCGGCATGGGATCCGCCCCGCGACCGAACTGGTCGACCGGCTGCTCGCGCAGAAACGGGCGCAGTACCGCACGTGGATTTGCCGAAACCCGATCCCGTGGGTCCCCGGAATCCGGGAGTGGCTGCGCACGGCTACAGCATATCGGCTCTGTCTGGCCATCGCTTCGAGTTCCTCGCGAGATACCATTGACCCCGTGCTCCGGCGTCTTGACGTGCACGTTCCCTGGGTGGCCATCGTCACTCCGCAGGACGGTTTGCAGGGCAAGCCGGCGCCCGACCTGTACGCGGCGGCCGTCGAACGGGTCCGTGCTGTGCAGCCGGAAGTGCACCGATCTGAGATCCTGGCCGTGGAAGATACACCGGACGGAATCCGTGCGGCGCGCGCTGCCGGACTGCATGTTGCGGCACTCACGACCACGTTTCCGGCAGCGGCGTTGCGTGCGGCGGATTGGATCATCGGCCCGGACTGGACGGCGTTTCCCTGGTCGAATATAATGCACTCCCCGCGTACCTCACGGAGAGAAGACGTTCAATGAAGACCCCTTTGAAAGAGGAGATGCGGCGAACGGGGCATATCCTGGAAGTCAGTGAGGCGGAATGGCGACGTATCCTGCTGGATATCCATGACGGACCCGTTCAATGCATGTACGCGGCCCTCGCGCAGATCGAAGCGCTGCAGAAGAAACTCGCAAGCGCACGTACGCGACCAGATCCGGAAACCGTTCGGCATGGGTTGCGTCAGATCTCCGGATTGATCGAGACCGCATTGTGGGAGATCCGGAACTTTATCGGTGCGTTTCGTCCGCCGGAGTTTCGTGAACGGGATCTGGTGACCGTACTGAAGACACTGATCGCGCAGCATGAAGAACTGACGGGGTGTCAGGTCGAATTGGAAATCGTGTCTCCCATTCCGGATGTGGCTGTACCGGTCAAGATCGCACTGTACCGCATCCTGCAGGAAGCCCTGTCAAATGCTTACCGGCATGCGGGAACCCAGCAGCAGTTCGTCCGGATCTATCCGAAAGCACACGGTGTGGTTCTGGAAGTTCGGGATGAAGGCACGGGATTCGATGTCCACCAGGTGCTGGCCGCCGCCCAGGAGGCCGAGGCCCGACATATCGGCTTGCGCGGCATGCAGGAACGTGCCGAACTCGTGGGCGGGCAAATGACCATTCAGAGCCGGCCCGGACACGGCACCCGGATCACCGTATGGGTACCCTGCGATGACGCCACAGCCGACTGAGTATCCGTTGACGTCGTCCATCATTCGTGTGGTGCTGGCAGATGACCACCCTCTCGTGCTACAGGGGTTGTGTACCCTGCTGGATGACGAACCCGATATCGAGGTCGTGGCCATCGCCACGAACGGACCACAACTGCTCGATGCCCTGCGCCGATATGCACCCGATGTCGTCGTGATCGATCTGCAGTTGCCACAGATGGACGGTTTGACCTGTCTCCGTCGTATCCGTGAGGAAGGCATCCCCGTACGTGTGCTCATCCTCAGTGCGTTTGGCGATCGGGATACGATCCGAACGGCCATGGAACACCAGGCGGATGGGTTTGTCCTGAAAACGGAACCGCCGCAGCAGGCCATTACGGCGATCCGACAGGTGTATTCTGGCCACCTGGTATTCCCCCGGGTGCCGCAGTCCCGTGCGGCCGCGCAGCCGACCCATCCGGCCCGATCCCTGTCTCCGCGGGAATGGCAGGTCCTTGAACTCGTCGCCCGCGGATTCAGTAACAAACAGATCGCGCACACGCTACAGGTGAGTGAGCGTACGGTGAAGTTCCATCTACAGAATATTTATGCCAAACTCGGGGTCATGAACCGCACGGAAGCGGCGCGCTTTTTTTACCGCCACCGTCCCGCGTTTTTGGTCGCCGATGACGACCATACCGATACCTGACCAAACGGACAGGTATGGCCTGCCCGAAAGAACATCCGCCGGGCTGATCCATCGTGGGGGATGGGCCTGTCCCCTGGATCGTGGTTTCTTCTGGATTTTTGTGTTAATTTAAGCATGAATACTGGGCGATCCGCAGGGTCGCGAACGGAGGGCGACGTATGCAGTCCGCGATGTCCGCTTCTACGGCGCAGGCGAGCGCGGTCGAACAGACCATCGTCGATCTCATCCGTACGGCGGTTTCGAAAACGTCCCGCGTTGCGGTGCAGTGGGTGTCGCAACCGCGGGCGCACGCGCTCAAGGCCTGCGGTACGCAGCACATCTATGTCGATACAGCCGACATTGAGGAACTCCGTGACCTGCTGGTCGCGCGGGAGGACAATCACCGTATCTGGTTGTATCAGGAGGTCGATGGGAATACGACGAATCAGCCGCTTGTCCAGAAGGTCATCACGCGGCTCATGGAAGAAAGCGGTGCAGACAGCCTGAACGCATGGGTGGAACGACTGCGTACGGCGGATCCGAATTTATCGCTGGATGCAGCAACGGTCATGGTCTATTCAGTGATCAATGGACGGCTCGGTCTGAACGTCGTTCACCATTTCGGGGCGGGCCGCACCTGGGAGGTCAGTCTGGAACTGCATACCGGACTGGCACCGGACCGGACCCGATCGGTGCAGATCGGCAGAGCACTCTATCAGGCCGTTCCGGGTGCGCTGATCAAGGTTGCCTTCACACCAGACCATCCGCATGCATTTCTCATTGCACGCGATCTCGAACAACAGGGCGTCCCGGTCAACTTTACGGCAACGTTTTCTGCACGTCAGGTCGTTGCCGCCGCGCTGCTGGCCAATCCCACGCGCACGAATATCTTTCTGGGTCGACTCAATCAGGGACTCCATTCGGAGGTGCTCGGCGAGCACGTGTTACTGGCCGCGCAGCGTCATCTGCGCCGGTTACGGGAACGTGTGGGGATCAAAACCCAGCTCATTGCGGCCAGTGTTCGCCGGTGGCAGACGTTACCGTTGACCGCCGGTGTAGATGTCTATACTGTGCCGTACAGGGTGTTGAAGGATTTCTTCACGGAAGCGGATATCTCACCGGACGCCATTACACCGCAGGTTGAAGCGGACTTCACGGCATCTCTGAACATTCCTGAAACAGTTCTCCAGAAGGTGGGGGGATTTGATCGTATCGCACGGTTGTTCACGGTCGAGCCGGAATTCATCGAATTTCTCTTAGAACTCCGGGCGTCCCCGGGATTTGCCACGATGGACGGGGACACCCTGTTTCAGCGGTTCGACGATGCCGGTTTCGGAGACGTGTTTTATTGTCCCACGCCGGAAGAGTGGACCGAACTCCGGAAGGGAAAGATTCCCGATCTGGATTCACCCTTCGTGCGTCGGATTCCGCTGGATACACTGTACAGTCTGCTGGCGATCGGTGATTTCTCGAACTTCCAGGATCGCATGGACGGTCTGATCCGGTCGCGGATCGCGTCACTCTTTTGAACTTTAATCCGGCAAGGAGGCATGAACAATGCCGTTCGAACCCAGATGGAAACCGGGGGTCATCCCATATGCGCAGCTGGGATATTATGACCCCGACTATGAACCCAAAGATACCGATCTCATCTGTGCATTCCGGTTTCGACCGCAACCCGGTGTTGAACCGGAGGAGGCTGCCGCTGCCGTCGCCGGTGAGTCTTCAACCGCCACCTGGACGACGGTATGGACCGACTATCTGACATATTACGAACGGTACAAGGCCCGGTGTTATCGCGTGGAACCGATTCCCGGCACGGATGAATACATGGCATTCATCGCGTACGACATCGATCTCTTCGAAGAGGGCTCGATCGCCAATCTCGCGTCTTCGATCATCGGCAACGTGTTCGGGTTCAAGGCAGTGCGCTCTCTACGATTGGAAGACATGCGCCTGCCACTGGCGTACGTGCGCACGTTCCAGGGACCCGCGCACGGCATCCTGGTGGAACGTGAGTATCTCGGCAAGTACGGACGCCCGCTACTGGGTTGCACAGTCAAGCCGAAGCTCGGACTGTCGGCACGAAATTACGGCCGTGTGGTGTATGAGGCGTTGCGCGGAGGACTCGACTTCACGAAAGACGACGAAAACATCAACAGTCAGCCGTTCATGCGCTGGCGGGACCGGTGGCTGTTCGTCATGGAAGCCGTCCATCGCGCGATGGCGGAAACGGGAGAGATCAAGGGGCATTACCTGAATGTGACGGCGGCGACCATGGAGGAAATGTACGAACGTGCGGAGTTCGCGAAAGAACTCGGCAGTATCATCATCATGGTTGACCTCGTCGTGGGGTTTACGGCCATTCAGTCCATGGCGAAGTGGTGTCGCGAAAATGGACTGATCCTGCACCTGCACCGTGCCGGGCACAGCACATACACCCGTCAGAAAAGTCACGGGATCAATTTCCGGGTCATTGCCAAGTGGATGCGTCTGGCCGGTGTCGATCACCTGCATGCGGGCACGATCGTCGGCAAACTCGAGGGTGACCGGCGCGCCGTACAGGGATACTACCGGGTGTTGCGCGAGAAGTTTAACGAAAGGGATCCGGAGTACGGTATCCTGTTCGACCAGGATTGGGGATCCATGCCCGGCGTCATGCCGGTCGCGTCCGGTGGCATTCATGCGGGTCAGATGCATGAACTCGTGTATTACCTGGGTGAAGATGCGGTGTTTCAATTCGGCGGTGGCACGATCGGCCATCCGGACGGGATCGCAGCCGGCGCAACGGCCAACCGTGTGGCGCTGGAGGCGATCATCAAAGCCCGCAATGAGGGACGTGATCTGCTGCGTGAGGGTCCGGACATCCTCAAACAGGCCGCACGATGGTCGCCGGAACTGCGTCGTGCGCTGGAAGTCTGGCAGGAGGTGAAATTTGAATACGAACCGACGGATCGTCCGGATTTCGCACTCACTGCACAGGACTGAGCGATATCCATATGAATCCGAACGGTCCGGAGTGCGGACCGTTCGGGGGCGGGACGCGCACACACGCGGGTGTGCCGATCCCCGGACTTATGAGGAGGTCAAGTCATGCGGTTTCGTCACGGCGCGTTTTCCTATTTGCCGGATCTGACGGATGAGGAGATCAAAGCCCAGATCGCTTACTGTTTGAAAAACGGGTGGTCGGTCAGTGTGGAATACACCGATGATCCGCATCCGTTTAACGTCTACTGGGAGATGTTTGATCTCCCCATGTTTGATGTTACCGATCCGGAAGAAGTGATGGAAAAGATTCGCGCCTGTCGGCAACAGTTCCCGAATCATTACATTCGTGTCAATGCGTTCGACCGGTTTCGCGGGATCATTGCCCTCAACTTCCTGGTTCACCGGCCCAAAGAAGAACCAGGGTTCCGGCTGGAACGTATCCGGTCCAAGGCAGGGCTTGAGCAGAAATACAAGATCTATCCGTACGCGCTGGATAAACCCAAAGGCAGCCGGTATTGAACATCCCGGTGAGGAGGGTTCTATGTTTATGAAGTTCAAACCGCCACGGCCCATTATTCTCGGTATCGTTGGGGACAGTGGCGCCGGGAAGACCACCATTGCCCAGGGCATTGTCCAGATTCTCGGTGCGGATCGCGTGACGGTCGTCTGTACGGATGATTATCACAAATACGATCGGAAAGAACGGGCCAAGATCGGGATTACCCCGCTGCATCCGGATTGTAACTATATCGACATTATTGAACAGCATCTGGAACGTCTATATTACGGTCAGGCGATTCTCAAGCCCGTGTATGACCACTCGACGGGGACACTCGTCCGGCCGGAGTATGTCAAACCGCGCGATTTTGTGATCGTGGAGGGTTTGCTCGGCTATCACACGCCGGTCATGCGCCAGTTTTATGATGTGAAGGTGTATCTGGACCCCCTGGAAGAGTTGCGGCGTGTATGGAAAATTCGACGGGATACGACGAAGCGTGGCTATACGGTTGAACAGGTGCTCAAGTCGCTGGAACGGCGTGAACCGGATTCTGCCCGGTTCATCCGTCCGCAGCGGGAATATGCGGATATTGTGGTGCAGTTTTATCCGCCCGAGGGTGTGCCCCCGGAAGCGGCAGGCCCGAATTTAAACGTGCGGTTGATCCTGCGGCCGACCATTCCGCACCCGGATCTGAGTTATCTGACGGATGGGCAAGCGCCGACGGGTATTCGACTGATCCTGGGTCGGGATCGCGGCAAACCGGTGGACATTCTGGAGATCGATGCGAATGTGGCTTCCGAGCATGCGCATGAACTCGCGGAAAAGATATGGAGCCACCTGCCGGAACTCGCGCCGGTGGAAGAGGAACTGTTCGGGAACTATCAGGATCTCTACGAGGTTCGTCACAGTCACCCGCTGGCGCTGACACAGTTGTTGATCGTATATCACCTCTTGCGAAAATACAGTGACCTATCGGAACTCCCGTTGGCACCGCCAGTGGCCGCGCTTTCTCTGCTCCGGTATCGGGAATACATTCAGATGGCCGTGCGTCACGAGCGTGTGCAGGAACCGCCCGCCCGACCGGACTGATGGCGACGACCGGTTCGCGCGGCCGGTGGTGGGCTGAGATCCTCCCGCACCGCAGAGAGCGGCGGCCGGCGGGTACAGGAGGAGGCGAATGGTTGCGGTTTTACGACCGATTTCGGGCGCCATGCCGGTGACCGCAGATCGGATCCGACGG
Source organism: uncultured Acidobacteriota bacterium (assembly GCA_964541595.1). Taxonomy (GTDB): domain Bacteria; phylum Acidobacteriota; class HRBIN11; order HRBIN11; family HRBIN11; genus CAZIRO01. Next base: position 580 of record CAZIRO010000015.1, on the reverse strand, counting down.
GTTGCGAATATTGTTCGCGGGCTGGCCATGGACGCCGTCCAGAAGGCGAATTCTGGACATCCCGGAATGCCCATGGGGATGGCCGATGCTGCCGTCGTGCTCTGGACGGTATTCCTGAAATTCAATCCCGCAGACCCGAATTGGCCGGACCGGGACCGTTTCGTCCTTTCTGCTGGACACGGCAGCATGTTGCTCTATGCGCTGTTGCACCTGACCGGGTATGACCTGCCCATGGAAGAACTCATGGCGTTCCGACAGTGGGGGAGTAGCACGCCGGGGCATCCGGAATACGGGCGCACGCCGGGCGTGGAGACGACCACCGGTCCGCTCGGTCAGGGGATCTCCAATGCGGTCGGTATGGCCATTGCGGAACGATGGTTGGCAGCGCGGTTCAATCGACCGGGGTTTCCGATCGTGAATCATTACACGTATGTGATCGCCAGTGACGGCGATATCATGGAGGGAATTTCGCCCGAGTCCTGTGCCCTGGCCGGTCATCTGGGGTTGGGGAAATTGATCGTACTCAGGGACGACAATCGGATCACGATCGACGGTTCGACCGATCTGGCGTTCACGGAAG
>CAZIRO010000014.1:5321-28709 GCA_964541595.1 uncultured Acidobacteriota bacterium | reverse complement strand
CAGAATCCGCCGGAATTATCGGCAGGTTCATTGAGCACTTTTTGTATGAACTGGCACGATCAGGGGTATGTGCTGATGTGTTACAATGCTGCAGATGACAACCATCGCTGGCCACCGCAAAACGATCTGGATACCCTGTCGCGAGAATGTAATTGTGTTATTGTTTGGGAAGCATTCGACGCGCAGAACCCGGGAAACGCATGTCAGGCGGATCGACTCTGCATGGTACGCATGCTGGTCATGCCGTACCCGGAGGACTTATCTGTTCGACCTCAGATGTTGATTGGCGTGGTACAGTGATTTGATTTCCTTTGGGGAGAAACCATATGAGGGAACAACGCGGATTTTCGCTTCTGGAAGTACTGGTCGCCATGGCGCTGACACTGCTGGTAATGTTAGCACTGCTGACGGTTTATACGGACATGTTACAGATCCGTCGACGGACTGAAGTTCATATGGAAATTGAGCAAAAGGTTCGTTTCATCCTTACGACGCTATCCAACCATATCCAGATGACGGGTTTTCAAACACTTCGAGACGTTGCATTTATCCCGGACGTGTGTGACGGAACTACGGGTTTCCGGAACTCACCGTTCTGTGCGATGCCCGAACGTTCCCGATCGGTGAGTCTGGGCAACGTGCCGATGGACGGTATCATTCTCATGGTACCCCGGACGAACCGTCGTTTTTTCCGCCCCAGTGATCCCGCAGGGACCATCTGCCAGTCCACCGACGGTCCCACACAACCATGTGGGTCTGCCAGTAACTGTGGCATGGTCGGAACCAACGTGACGATCTGTACACCTTCCGGTTTTGATGATAATCAACTGTCTACTCCGATTTCTCAAAACATTGTGGGCTGTGGTATTGTCGCGCCCAATACATGCCCACGGGACGGCAACGCCTGGTTCGTGCCGAACAACGAGCTACCCTGGAACGATCCGCTCATCGGATTCGCACCATTTTGTGGGGTACCTCTGAATAATGCAGAAATCTGCTGTGTGGTTCGTCGCGTGACCAGCGGGCCCACATGTTCATCGGGCACAGCGCGTACGGCACCTGGAGGACCGTGCAGCGGTCAGGCTCCTGAGACATTGACTGTGGAGCCGGCCTTTCCGAACTTCACAATTACGAACGCGCGGTGCCAGGATCTGCCACCGGTGGATATTGTCCATTACCAGGTACATGATCTTCCCGATCCGGCGAGTATTCATCCGGATCATCCGGGAATACGCCGTTTTCTGATGGTTCGCAGAAATGATGGGAATTTCATTCCCCTGGCCAGTGATGTTGAAGACATGCAGATATGCTACACGTTTGATCCTGCCTGTGATCCTCAGCAGGCGTGCTACCGGTGGGGAACACGGCCGAACTGTCAGGACACAGGGGCGCCACCCACGATTCGTCGTGTACGTGCCATCACTGTACAAATCACGGTGCGTTCTGCCCAACCGTTGCTTCGCTCCATTCCCCGCGGACTGAATCGGTCCTGCGATCCCGGTCTGGCTCCTCCACCAGATGTTCCGCCACCGGAAGGTAACCGTGTCTGGCACCAGATCACGGCGTGCAGCCGGGTGATCCTGCGCAATATTGCATACAATACTACTTTGGACTGGTTTTAATTGATGGAGCATTTGGTCATGTATGTGCGCACACGAGACAAACAACGCGGTGTGGCACTGATCATTGCATTACTCGTCTCGATGATCCTGCTCGGCATCGGTCTGATTCTGGTATTTCTGACCGATATCCATGCCCGTATGACGTCCACACTGGCGAGAGGTCAGCAGGGATACTACCTGGCCGATGTGGAACTCGTTTTCCAGGGCATCGCCAGCCAGGTGATTATTGAATATACTTCGAACCGCCAGATCAACCGACTGCTGGGAAACGGACCGTTGCCATCGCCACTCGATTCCACGCACACCGCTGTGCGCAATCTGCCCGCCTGTCAGAGTCAGATTCCGAACACGCTGCAGGATCTGCAGGGATGGCAGCGCAAAGGACAGCTCCTGCCCGCGTTGTCCACCTGGGACATGGGAGACCCTTCACAAAATCCGTTTGGTATGGTATGCCGGTTCCGGAATTATTTCTGCAACTGTCGCCTGGTGGCAGACGTGAACGTGTTCAGCACCCCGGCGGTAACGTTATTCGTTCGGGACGATTCCCAGGACCCGGACACCAGTCCCCTCACAGATGCCAATATGGAACTCACAGTGGTGGCCGTTGCCGAGATGCCCGCGATTCGTGCCGGTTCACTGACCATCACACCCCGCCCGCCCAGTCGGGTTGTCCTGGCATTCGACGTGATGATTGCCACTCCCCCGACCGGGCCGGGGGCAAAACCCCAGTTGCATGGGGCAGAATAATCACAGCATGGAGTCTGGAGGTCAGAACATGCGCCAATATCGATTTGGATTTTATCTTTTCGGTGCGATCGGCGCCCTGCTATTCCCCGCACTGGTACCCGAAACAGCGCAGGGGCGGCTGGATCCCCTGCGTATCATCTACACGCAGGCACGGGAAAAGCCGGCCGTTTATATCATGCTGGACGTGAGTGGTTCCATGGAATGGCCGGCGATCACGAGTGGATGCAGACTGTGTCGATCTCCCGGATGCTCGGCGGTATGCCGCCTGGAGTCGCCGGTGGGCCGGTTTTACGTGGCGATACGTGAGGATTTTACGCGGCGAACGAATCGACGCCCGCCCGATGGTACCGGCCACGGGTACTGGGTGCGCATCCGTCGCCAGGGGGATGCGTATTCGTACTGGTTTTTTGTACCACCCTCCCGGATGGCCATGGCCAAAAACCTGCTGGGAGACTGTTTCACCATTTACGACGTCGCACCGGACCTCAAAAACGCCCCCAGATGCCGAGGGAACATCACGCCGTGCCGCGGAGGAACCGGTCTGGATCCCGATCTGAACTGGCGGACAACATATTACCGTTTCCGATATAATGACGGCCCCACCCAGGGGGCATTTTATTCGATTCAACTGCGTTCAAATGGCCAGATTCGTTCTGAAGGCTGGGTCGGATATACCGGCAGCATGAACGAACCCGTTCCCGATCTGCGGTATACCGTTGCCCGTCCACCGGTCAACTTTGTTGAGAACAACATTGACAATGTCTACTGGGGACTCGGTTTCTTCAGCACCCGTTTTGGAGGATTTTATGCCACCCGACAGACGCCGATTGTACCTTCGGATGACAATAATAACGCTACTGTTACATCGATCAAAAACGCGATGCGGCCTGCCCGTGGCGGTGGAACGGGCACATGCGCGGGGACGGGTATTCGCGCAGGTGGAGGTACACCGGCCAGTGCCGGACTGAACTTCGTCAAACGGGAGCTCGATCAATTCTGGGGACAGGACGATCGGGCCCACCAGTGTACCCGGCCATATTACACCATCTTCGTGACGGACGGCCAGAGCAATCGATGCAATCCAAATGGGAGTCAATGGGGAAACAGTTGTCCGGGATACACCGATCCCAGCACCCTGCGGGACTTTCCTCCAGGGCGCACGGACGAACTCTTCCTCATGCAGCGAGATAACTTCTCGGAATGTGCAAATCGCTGTAACCGATGCCGGACGACCATCCCGGTGCAGACTTTCGTTATCGGGATCAGTCCACAGGTGTCCCGCTGCGAGTTGAACCTGAACGCATTCTGCGGACGTACGGATGCATCCGCAGATGACGCCGGTGTGGACTGGCAGAATAACCCCCGTGCCCCACAGAACAGTAATCAGAGTTGTGCCAACCAGCTGGCCTATTACAGGGCACCGCCGGCCTGTGATCCGAGCAGTGATCCCGATTGTAAGGACTACGCATTTTTTGCCAATAATCCGCAGCAACTGGAAGACGCTTTCAAGAAAATCCTCGCCGGCATATTAAAGGGGGACTACAGCACCAGCACGCCGACTGCGACACTGACCACGGGCGTGACGGCGGCGCAGGAGGCATTACTGATGCCTTCGACAAAGATACCGGGATGGAAAGGGAGCCTGCGCAAGTGGGATGTGATCGAATGCGGCGATACGGGCGTGACCCATGTAGACGTCAGTACAGTGAAATTCGAAGAAGTCTGTGAGCGGATCCGGAACGGCGAGATCATCAGTTCAGGCGACCCACAGTGTAATGCGCAGGAAATCCCGCACTTTCACCTCAAATGGGACGCCGCATGTTCCTTACTGGATCAGGCCGATCCAGCGCGCGACGATTACGGACGGAACATTTATACTGTCAATGCGAACTGTGGTCTGGCGTACCCTGCGGGTCCCTCCGCTGCCTGCCGTGAGATCCACAAAATTCGCAAGGACAATGCGACCATTCTGTTTTTCCGCAATAAGATCACGACCGTTGACTGGACAACCGTGGACTTCGACGGTGATGGTATTGCAGCCAGTGCGGATGATGACGATATGCTGATGCTCATTGATTTCATTCTCGGTGGGGACGGTCAGGGGAACAAACGTGACTGGCTTCTGGGGGACATCATTGGGAATTCTCCTATTACGATTTCTCTGCCGTTTCATTACGGTCTGGGCACGGTCCCGAATAAGCTCGATTTTGACGAACAGGTGCGGAATCGGGAACCCATCGCCTATACGGGTGCGAATGACGGGTTGCTCCACGCCTTTTACCTGAACCACGACCCGACGACTGGCAATCCCCCGATCGAGGTCTTTGCATTTCTGCCACCGCAACACATGCCCGAAGTGATTCAGATGTTCCAGAACTACCGGAATAATCCAAAAATTCCAACGGGTCAGGCGGAAGTTCCCGATTTTGACGATCACATCTGGACGCTTTCTGCACCCCTCAACTATGCAGATGTCTGGCTCAATTACGAAAATGTCTATGCGACCGTGCTTTATGTACCCCTCGGTTATGAGCGGTCCGGATTGTATGCACTGGATGTGACGGATCCGGCAACGGCTTTGCAAAACAACGAACCTCCTTTCCGCGTACTCTGGTTCTGGCAGACCAGTGATCCTACCATCGGCACCAAAGTGCTGGCCGCTGTTCCACTGACTCCCAGCTTTGCCGATCCCCCTCCAAAAGTGAACGGACGATACACGCAATGGATTGTGGGTATCGTCACCACCGAACCGGACGACAACGATACGACATCGCTGCTCACTCTGGTGGCCGCAGATACGGGGCAGCCCATGTCCCCGACGACAACCCGTAAAGAGTCCGGTACGGGGATTCCCGGCATGCTGGTGCCATTTAAATTCTGGAGCCATATGGCCTTTCAATCTCGCGACGTGACACTTCCCAAACCCGATATGTTGAGTACCCATATGTTTGTCGTCGATACGGCAGGCAGACTGCATATCTGGAATATCTATTCCGAAGATGTGCTGGACTGGACAGTGAATTCGCCGTATCCGTTTGACTCCGCACACTGGAAGCCTTGGAATCCACTGTATTATACGCCGGCAATGATTCGGATCGTGCTGCAGCCCGTTTATCTGCTGGCCACGATCACCGGTTCGTTCTTTGAAACCGATCCGGACATTAACAATCTGAACTCCACGAAGTTCTGTACGGGACAGAATTACTGTCCATTGATCACCCTGGACCTTGCCCCGATCGATGACGCCACAAATAATGTCACCATGCCGGAAACCACGGATACGCATTTTGAACTGCGACCGGTTGGAACGTTTGAAGTCCGGCCGACGGTGGATACGGACAATGACGGTCGACCGGACAAGTGTGTGGATCTCGATGGCGACGGCAATCTTGAAGATCCTCCATGCTTGATCAACCTCTCTCCGCATACACGAGCAGTGGGACGGCCAGTGATCGCGATCGAAAAAGACATCCGCGCGGGTATTGTGATCGCAAAACCTCTGGGGAAAGCGTTATTTGTGGTATTTGATCCACAGTTCTTCAATCCGGCCGCCCAGGCCTGTACAGGACGTTCGTTCCTGCTGCCGGTATATTTCGAATTCTCGGAAACCCAGGGTGCACCCGGCGGTGTTGGGTTCAGCAATATCACCGTGGGGCAGCTGTCTCCGCTGGGATACGGCGCGGTCACAGGGGTGACAGCCGTCGCAGGATACGTCGTGGTTTCCACCACGGGGTATGGCCCCGGTATCGCGTTTCCGGAATTTACCGAAGAAAAAGTGGACAACCCGAATCCAACATTTCCGCTGCTGCGCGGAGTTCGTCGTGTTGAATAGTGACCCGGAGGTGGACCGGATGGGTGGACGGAGCGGTGAACCCCGGGCGTCGGGTCTTCTCAGGTGTCCGGAAATGCCGACTCCGGAAGCCCGTCCCCGATTCCAGCTGAAATCGGGACAGGCAATGGGACACCGTGGGTATCCATGCGGTCATGCGCTATCCCCAGCCCATAAGATGCTGGTCTTTCTGAGACCCGACACCCGGGACCTGGGACCGGTGGCCACCGTCACACCGGTGGATCCGGTGGTTCTCATGTCCCATTGCCTGTCCCGATCCCAGGATTCCAGAATTTGACAGATTGAAGTAAAAAGCGTATGATAATAAGGTAGATTATGTTAGATGGTTCTGAAAGTATTCATAGAGTATAATACTCTGGAGAAGGAGAAATGCAGGAATGGGTTGCGTGTGGGAGTATATACCGTGTGGTCAGTGTTTGTCTCCGCAACCGGATGGTGTTCCGGTCTATAATGAGTATCCTGTACCTTCTCAGTGCCGTTTCACTCCATGCCCAGACCTACTGGATCAAAACCATCTTTGTGCCGGGAATGCATGATCAGGCGAACGCGGTGCTGCCCACGTCGGACGGAGGATTCATCGCGGCCGGCTGGGTGCAGATCTCCGACGATCCCGACAATCCCGATGTGGACGGATGGGTGGTCAAAGTCGACGGAGACGGATACGTGCAGTGGGAGAAACGGTATGGCGGTTCAGGGGATGACGAATTTTTTGATATGGCGGCCACCCCGGACGGTGGATACGTGCTCGTGGGCCGAACAAACTCTCTGAATCCACCAGGCAACGAGTACGATGTCTGGGTGGTCAAAATCGATGCTGACGGAAATGTGGTCTGGACCAGGACCTTTACCGCAGCGGATGGGCAAAGTTATACAGATATCGGCTGGGCCGTTGAAGTCCGCAGCAACGGTCAGATCGTGATTGCGGGTCTGGATCCGGAGATCTTCGGTGGATTTTTAACCTTTGTTCTGGACGCCTCGGGCAATTTTTTACGGCGCCGTTCGGTTGATCGATGTCGCTTAGGCAATGTGTTCTTGTGTCAATTCTCCACCTTTTATGATGTATATGATGAAGCGTTCGGGATATGGCCCACATCGGATGGGGGCGAAATTGCCGTGGGATGTACGGCACAGGATCGATACCCGAACACGACATGTGACATCAGTGTGTGGAAAATCAATGCAAATGGCAGTGTTTTATGGGGTTATCGCGCCGGAGGTACCGGCATTGATGTTGCACTGGACGTCATCCAGATAGACAATGGGGCGTACCGTATTGTGGGAATGACCGACTCCTTTGGGGCCGGTGGATTCGATGCTTTTCTTGTACGGCTGAACAGCAATGGTCAGGCCCAGGCGCCCCGCACGTACGGCGGTCCCCAGGACGAGGTGTTTTACTCGATCACACAGACTTCTGATGGCGGCTATATTGCTGCCGGATATACCACGTCTTTCGGTGCCGGCGGCAGGGATGCCTGGGTGGTCAAACTGGACAGTGGCGGGCAGATTCTCTGGCAGAAAGCCTACGGAGGTCCCAGCGACGATGTGGCCATCTTCATTCGCGAGGTACCTTCCGGTGGCTATATCGTAACCGGATGGACCATGTCGTTCGGTTCCCCCGGTGACCGCAATCTCTGGTTGCTGCGTCTCGATGTGAACGGGAACATCGATGGGGAAACATGTACCCTGATCTCTACCACCACGGCTGTGCGGAACACCACGCTGGATCCACTCGGAGGTGTTTTCGGCACACGGGGACCTGTACTTGCCGATTTCACACCCGTGTTGACTCCAGCGATCACCTCTGCAGCGACGGATGTCCAGTGCACGGTGGCTGATTTTACGCTTTCCTGCAATCCCACACTGCTGGAAATTCCCCAGGGTTCCAACGGGACCAGTACATGTACGGTCGGATCGGTGAACGGATTTTCCTCACCGGTGACCCTGAGTTGCAGTGGTCTCCCGGCTGGTGCCACGTGCACATTTTCCCAGAACCCGGTCACGCCGCCCAAAAACGGCAGTACAGACGTCATCCTCACGGTTGACGTGAGCAACACGGTGACACCGGCGGAATACAACTTCCAGGTCGTGGGCACCAGTGTGATCGTTCAGTCCACCGGGACGGGACCGCCTCATGCTGTACAGCGTTCCGGTACGATTCAGAAGTCGTCTTCTGAACCGTTCGGGCTATTTGAAGTCAAGGCTCTGCCCGGACGTGCGAAAACACGTCGGATACTTCGAAATGCACATCGTTCTGCGCCACAGGAGACTATTTCAATCCAGCCGACACCGTACGCTCCTGACGAAGTTCCGGAGCATGCACCCACACCTCAGCCGCGTTCTGACCTGACATCCCGTGTGATCCCACAGGCAGTTACCCGCACCCATTCAGTGAACATGACATTGCGGGTGGTCTATCCAACCGCCGTCCGGCTACGAGATTTTCAGGCGGTTCAGGATGGGCACACCGTTCGTCTGCAATGGGCGACTGAAGATGAAACGGACCACCTCGGGTTCCGGCTGTACCGGGAACTGGACGGTCGGCGCGTCCAGATCACGCCGGACATCATCGCCGGCCGGGGCTTCATGATCGGGTTCCGGACCCGTCTGCAGGCCGGTCATACCTATACCTGGTATGACAGGCTATCATCCGCGAAAGGTGGACTCCCTCAATACTGGCTTGAAGCCATCGACACCCATGGGAACTCCACATGGTATGGCCCCTTTGTTCCCCGTACGGGCAGGTTTACGACTTCCCGCAGGGATGCCCCGTCGTTATTGTTCTCTGAAATCCGTACAGAATCCCGTCAACCGTCCGCACAGACCACATTCTCACCACCCGTTTATGCGTCTCCGGAAACGCGCAGTTTCCGGCGGGACACCCCCTGGCCACTTGCGTTTCTGCCGGCCATCCAGATCGAGGTCGATCAAGCCGGCTGGATCTACATATCCGCGGACACACTCCACGCCATGGGACTGCCGCGCAATGTGCGCGCGCAGCAACTTCAACTGTGGGCGGACGGCCGCGAAATCCCCATCCAGGTGATCACCGACGGTTCACGGTGGAACGGGATCGCATTCTACGGATTCCATCGGGATACCCCCTGGACGGATCGCCGGACGTTCTGGCTGACCTGGCATGGCATTTCGCGCTACCGACTCCGGCATCCCACTGCCCGCACACTGCCTGCGCGAACGGTCGATGACGGATTCCCGTATACCATAGAATGGCGCAATCCCGTAATTTACTGGCCAGCGTACAAGAACGGTGAGTCAGAAAACTGGTTTGGACCGCCTGTGCTCCCATCGGGAACCTCCCTTGATCTCACCACGCACCACGTGGTTCGTGCGGGTCCGGCCGACATCGTCATCGCCCTGCAGGGTGTGACAGATCAACCTCACGCTGTCCGTGTTGAATTGAATGGACAGGTTATCGGAACGCTGACCTGGACCGGACAGGTCCCCTTCCAGGCCCGGATCGGACTGCCTCCTGGACTGGTGCGTGAAGGACAGAACACAGTCCGTCTGGTTGCGGAATACAACTCGATGGATATCAGTTTGATCCAGTGGATCCGGTTGACCTGGACGCATGCATATACCGCAGACGGTGCACATCTGTGGTGGATGTCCAGAGGTGCCGGGATATATACGCTGCGTGGATTCTCTCACCCGGATGTGCGTGTACTGGACATTACTGATCCCTACGCGCCTCGCTTCCTGCCCGTTTCGGTAACGAAACACAACGATATGACGTATGATGCAACTGTACTGGTGCCGGACGTGAAACCCCGGATTCTGTATGCGTTTACATCCGATGCGACGCTGGATCCTGCGGCCATGCGTATGCAATTGTCTTCCGTGGACTGGCGGACCATACCCGGAAGTGCACTGATTATTCTCACTGAACCGACTTTTGCAGATGCAGCGGCTCGCCTGGCGTCGTGGAAGAACGGGCAGGGACTTTCGACGATCTGGCTTGACATTGATCACATATGGAATGCTTTCTCTTACGGCGCGAAAGATCCGGCAGCGATCCGGGCATTTATCCGGTGGACGCGTACACACTGGCATACGTCGCCCCGATACCTGCTTCTGATCGGGGACGCGAGTCTGGATCCGCGCGATTACACCGGCGCCGGAACTACCGATTTTATTCCCACGCCTGTTGTAGAAACCGCATTCATGGAAACCGCATCGGACGACTGGTACGGCGATATGGACGGCGATGGGATCCCAGAAGTCGTTGTCGGTCGTCTGCCGGCGACCACACCGGCGGAAGCACTGACGTTCGTATCGAACATTATTGCATACGAACAGCAACCGTCCTATGGAATCTGGCCGATTACAGTCGTGGCAGATAACAATGACGTTGTGGATTTTGAGGCATTCAGCGAATTACTGGCAGATCGACTGTCTTCCGTCACCACAGTGGATCGCATCTATCTCGGTCAGATGGGATTACCCGCCGCACAGGACGCCCTGCTGGACCAGCTGACCGGCGGTACGTCCCTGGTGCACTACTTTGGCCATGGCTCTGTTGCACTGTGGGCAGCTGAAGGACTGCTCGATCACAACGTGCTGTCTTCCGTGTCCGTTCAGGGACGGCCAATCGTACTGGCGACCACCTGTCTGAACGGATATTTTGCATCGGTCTATCAGGATGCGCTTGCGGAGACATGGCTACGACAGGGGGCTGTGGCCGTATGGGCTTCGTCCACACTGACCGGACCATTGTCACAGGCACCCCTGGCACGTTCATGGATTGATCTGTATGTCGACAAACCCGAACGCCTGGGGGACCTGATCCGCGTCGCCAAACAGTCCACTGACAGCCCGGACGTGCGACGTTCCTGGATCCTGTTCGGCGATCCCAGCATGCGCATCCGATAAACGCGATGCTCAGGGACGTTCGCGAATTTCAATTCCGGTGGCCTGAGCGAGTTGCTCCATCAGCTTCTGAAAGCGCGCCAGCAACCGATGATATTCTTTCTTCATGTTTTCCAGGCGTTCCATGGCCGCGTCAATCTCTCTGGAAAGTCTCTGACGCGCACGTTCCGATCGCAGTCGCTGCAGTCTGCGAATCTTTTGATTGATCTCACCTGCCAGCCGATTGATCTCTTCCGCACGTCTCTGCAGGGTTTTGTTCAGATTTCTGAACTCTTTGATGACCTCTTCTGAAACAGACGATGAACTCTTCTGTTGCTGTTCCTGATGTTTTTGCATCTGGCGAATGTAGATCTCCTGTTTCACAGCGAATTCATTGAGCAGACGCTGCAACTGTGCGTGCATCAGTTGCATCCGTTGTAATGCCTGTTGCCGTTCGTGTGTCGAGCGCGCCTTCCGGGACTGTGTATACAGTTCCATATATTTCTGGCGCATTTCCCGAATTTTTTGCTGCAATTCCCGGAGCTCATCAACCGTTACCCGTTTCTCTTCCCGAGGGGTGTCGGTGGACACACTTGCCTGACGGGAAATTGCGGGCATGCACGGCAGCAATATCCACACACACACCACAGCCACCCAGATTCCTGTCCACATGCGCATGCGGTGCATAGCCTCACCTCGCTATCGTGAATGGTTATAGCGTACGTGATGACAGCACCCATTGCAAGGACAGGAACCCCGGGATCGGGACAGGCCATGGGACACCGTGGGTGCCCATGCGGTCATACGCTATCCCCAGCCCATGAGATGCCCCGTCCCCTGTCTTCCGTCTCCCGTCCCGGACACCTGGCACCTGCATACCTGACACCTGGGACCTGAGACCTGACACCTGGGACCTGACACCTGGGACCCGACACCTGACACCCGACCCCCGGGACCGGAGACCGGTGGCCACCGGTACACCGGTGGATCCGGTGGTGCGCATGTCCCATTGCCTGTCCCGATCCCGGCAGGAACCGGGTTGTGAACGGAACCAGAATTCTGATATAATCCGGAAGGGGCGTACTGGATATGGAACAATGGATCGAACGATCGATACATTGAAACAGCGACTTGAGCAAATCGTTTCCCCACACACCCGCAAAGCCGATCCGCACAAAATTCTGGACATATATGAAGATTTCATCCGGTATGTGTGGCACAGTATCCTGCCGACACTCGGACGTCTTACGGCCGCCGCCCTGATGGAACGTGCATTGGCGTTGACGCGAGAGACATATGCGGGAGTCCGGTACCTGCACGTGGTCCCGGAGGGACTATCGTTTTCGGATCTTCGCGCGCGGGTACAGCAGGAATCTCCAGACGAGTTGCAAAACGGTTTGCAGACATTGATCCTGCACCTGTTCGGGTTGCTTTCCACGTTGACGGGGAATATCCTTGTGCAGCAAATGCTTGAAGAGATCGAACACCGGTTCCGACAGGGGAACGAGACCGGTGCGGAAGACGATCCGCACGAACATATCACCAACAAACAGACCGGCACAAGGTAACGGATGCGGTGGATTGACGACATTTTACGGGAAATCGACACGTTTCTGGACACGCAACCGGATCGGGATACCGCGCTGCGTTTCATGATCGACCGCATGCACGCAGCGCGACCGTATTATCACTGGGTGGGCATTTACCTTCTGGAACCCAACGGGCAGTTTCTGCGGCTCTATGATTACTATATCGGACGGCCGACGCCGCATGTACGCATCCCCATCACCCGGGGCATTTGCGGTGCCGCCGTCCGGGAACAGCAGACCATTGTGGTGCCGGATGTGCGCCAGGATCCCCGATACCTCGCCTGCAGTCTGGAAACGCAATCGGAGATCGTGGTCCCGATCCGCGTGGGTGATCGCATCATCGGGGAAATCGATATCGACAGCGACGAACTCAACGCGTTCAACGAAGAAGACCGCGTGTTTCTGGAAGCGATCGCGGACCGATTCGCGCGGGTACTTGGCTGCCAGGACGCAACCTGACCGGCAGAGGCCCATGGACGGAATGCCTCCGGAACGGTATCGAACCCGCGGTCCACGGACGGCACCGGGGACATCCCCCTGCAATCCGGATAGTAGAAACCGGGATCGGGACAGGCAATGGGACCGGGGATGCACCGGATGCGTGGATGGACCGGTGGACACCGCGTGTCGGATCTCAGGTCCCGGGTGTCGGGCGTCCGCGCATCCTGAACAACCGTATATTACGTGGTCCACCGGGAACACCCCGTGTCCCATTTCCTGTCCCGAGTTCAGTAGAAAGGGAGGATCTTTCCGCGAAAATGCGCTACAATGAAATACAACGATTTTGAGGATTCCAATCGACCGCCACCCATGCATTCGTATACTCGAACTTGAGGAACTCCGTGGAACCTACCACGTCAGGAGTGTAATGAAAGACAGCAAGGGATCCGGGGCGACCAAACGTGTTTCTCTGGCCTTTCGTTTTCAACATTTTGCACTGCCTCCTGTGAGGGATGCGCTGATCATCGGCCGCCGCGCGCCGATCGGCAGCCACAGCATTGCCCGGGCGTTTCAGGAGATGTCGCCCGGGATGTTCCGCCTGGTGCGTGTCGAACATCCGATCATTGAAGCCATCCTTGTACGGGAATCGGACCTGCGCAAGGTGTCGGAGGAGATCCTCATTGAACGCCTGCTTCAGTACGCGCAGGAGATCATGGACGAGACCGACACACTCAAAGTCGAGGTTAACGTCGAAGTCCTCGTCCAGGAGGAGGACATCGAGTTGCCATGAAGTCACTGACGTCCATCCGCACGTTGATGGAACCGGTGACTGTCGTCGGACCGACCGCTACCCTGCAGGACGTTCAGACACCGCTGCAAATGGGGCGGCCTGTTGTTCTGGCAGATGACGGCTGGCGGTTCATCTTCCCGCAGGCTGTTGTGGGGTATCCGACGACGCGGCGACTGATCGATGTGCCGACTCATCCGGCACCGGTACTCTCGCCGGACACACTCGTGGACGATGCACTCGATCAGTTATACGACCTCAAGGCGGAATGGGCCGTAGTTGCTGAAGAAAACCGGGCTGTCGGGATTGTATCCATTCGCCGCATGCTCCAGTATGTTGTTCAGGAGGCCCGACGCAGTGCGCGACTGATGCACCTTCTCGAGACCAGTCTGAATGCGGGACCCATGCTGGTCTGGCATCACGGTGATGTGGACACAGAAGTCCCGGAAACACTGGAGATTTACGGTCCCGTAGAACAGTTGCTCGGTCTCCCGACAGAACTCGTTGCCCGTGAACCGATGGCCTGGTGGGAACGTATTCAGCCGGAAGACCGTACAGCATTCGAGGCCATTCGCACGCGTCTGATCCGTACGGGGGAATCACAGGCGACGGTACTGTACCGGTACCGGCATCCGACCCGCGGATGGGTGTGGCTGCGGGATCAGATCCATCTGATGCGCGATTCGGAAGACCGGCCGCAGGCCTGGCTGGGGGTCACCATCGATGTCACGGACGTGATTCGTGCGGACGAAGACGCGCGATGGGCGGCGCGTTTTCAGGAAGTCCTTTCCCGACGCCGTCCCGGCGAGGCCCTGGAAGCGGTACTCGCACTGATGGCAGAGGAAGTGGCCCTGGATGCCGCCGCACTCCTTATCGGGAGTTCGACCGCGGACCGTTTTCGGATCGAACTGCAGTGGTCTCGGGAAGACACCCGGATGCGCACGTTCCTGGACGAACTGGAACGGTTGTACGGCGGCATCCCCAGAGGTGTGGGCAGTATGGCTGACGCGGTACTCGCACGCAACGCACCGGTATACGCGCCGGACGTCAGTCAAACCGGGTTCTGGAACGCGCGTCTGGCAATGCAATACGGGGTGCGCACGGTCTGGACCCTGCCCGTGTTGATGCATGAAGACAACCAGACACTCCTGGTTCTCGTCAGTCGAAAGGTCAACGCGTTTCCGGAACCGTTTCGTCGGCGCTTTCAGGGACTGATGCCGGCGATGGCGGCCGTGGTGGAGGCCTGGCAGTTTGAACAGGCACTGCGCGAACTGAACACCACACTGGAAGAACGGGTACGCCAGCGCACGTACGAATTGCAGGTATTGTACGAGATTTCGCAGAGTATCGGATATACCCTGGATTTCGAAGAACTCCTGCGTCTGATGCTGGAAAACCTGCATCGGGTGGTCCCGTATGACATCGCTGCGAGTTTCCTGTATACAGACAAACGGGCGGAAATTGTGTTGCACACACTGCGTCCCTGCGACCCCGCATTGAAAGCGTCCATCCAGGAGCGGTTGCTCGACGCGTTCGTGCATCTGGGCGGTCCGAACGTTCCACCGGAACGGATCACCGTCCGCCAGACACGCGCCACATCGGAACCCCTGGCGCAGGCACCACCGGCGCGCACACTGGCGTCCTTATTCATGGTGCCTTTCTACGGGGAAGAAATCCGCCGTCCCATTGGACTGCTGCTCGTCGGTAGCGAACAGCCGGACGTATTTACCGAAAGCCATATCCGTCTGCTGCATACGGTCGCCGCACAGGCATCCGTTGCGATTCTGCGGCTGCACCGGTTGCTCGCCATTGAACAGCGCCGCCTGGAATCGCTGATCCGGCAGTTGCCGGAAGGCGTGGTCCTGCTCGATGCGGAACGGAACGTCGTTCTGGCAAACCCGCGGGGAGAAGAGTACCTCAATCTGCTCAGTCCGTACTGGACGGAACGGGCACTGGACACGCTGGGCGACCGGACGGTGGACGAACTGCTGGAACCGCTCCCTCCGGGACACTCCCACGAGGTCTGTCTGACGGAACCCCACCGGCGGGTATTTGAGATCCTCGTACAGCCGATCACGGAGGGTCCGCAGACGGGAGGTCATATCCTGCTCATGCGCGACGTGACGGTCGAACGGGAAATCGAAGAAAAGGTCCGTGAACAGGACCGATTGGCCGCCATCGGTCAACTCGCTGCTGGCATCGCGCATGATTTCAATAACCTGTTGACCAGCATTATGGGGTATGCAGAACTCATACTGTACCAGCCGGAAGATATCGAACGTGTCCGTGAATTCGCACGCGTCATTCATCAGCAGGGTGATCGGGCAGCAACAATGATCCGTCAGATCCTGGACTTTGCCCGTAAAACGGTGGCGGAACCCCGTCCCATGGATCTCGCGCCGTTCCTTCGGGAACAAATTCGCTTGCTCGAACGTACACTGCCGGAAACGATCCAGATCGAACTGGACATCGGTTCGGATATTTACTGGGTGCAGGCCGACCCCGCGCAATTGCAACAGGTGCTCACCAACCTGGCCATCAATGCACGGGATGCCATGCCCCAGGGCGGACGGTTGACGTTCCGGCTCACCCGGTGGACCCTTGCACCTGGAGAGGTGGGACCGGATCCTGAAATGACACCCGGTACATACATCTGTCTGGCCGTTGAAGACACGGGTATCGGTATGCCACCCGAAGTGCTCTCCCGGATTTTTGAACCGTTTTTCACCACGAAACCGACCGGACAGGGTACCGGACTGGGACTTTCACAGGTATACGGTATCGTCAAGCAACACAACGGATTTATTGACGTCCGCAGCCAGTTCGGCCATGGCACCACCGTATCGATTTACCTGCCCGCGATCTCCCCGGATGCGCGTATCGATGAAAACCACGCGACACCCGAACAGATCCCCCGGGGCCGTGGCGAAACCGTACTGCTCGTCGAGGACGATCCCGGGGTTCTGGAAAGTATCCGCCAGATGCTGACTGCACTGGGATACCGTGTGTTATCCGCCGAAAATGCGGAGGTCGCCGTTCGGGTGTTTCGGGAACACCTGGACGATATCATTCTGGTATTGAGCGATGTCATCCTGCCCGCCCAGAGTGGAGTTGAACTCTCTGTATCCCTCCAGGCGGAGAAACCGGACCTTCGTATCATCCTGATCAGCGGGTATCCGCTGCAAACGGATATGCAGCATATTCTTCAGAAACAGCACGTGCACTATCTACAAAAACCCGTCGATCTGGAAACGCTTGCCCGCGCGATCGCCCGCGCCATGCAGTCGTGAGCATCCAGAGGGGGGGTCTCGGGTCTCAGGTATTCAGGTCTCAGGTCCCAGGTATCAGGTGTCCGCACATCCTGGATGACGGGTTATCGCGGGGTCCATTGGGACACCATGGGAACCCATGCGGTCATGCGCCATCCCCAGCCCATGAGATGCCCCGTTCTCTGTCTTCCGTCTCCCGTCCCGAATACCTGACACCTGCATACCCGATACCTGACACCTGGGACCTGACACCCGAGACCTGGGACCTGAGACCCGACACCCGAGACCTGGGACCCGACACCTGGGACCTGAGACCGGTGGCCACTGGCACACCGGTGGATCCGGTGGTTCCGCTGTCCCATTTCCCTGCCCCGATCCCAGGGATCTCGCTGAGGTTTTGACATCTCGCAATACAGCGTTTATGCTTTTGGAAAACCCCTTCGAGGCCTGCATATGTCTACCCTGCTGGAACTGTATGAAAAACTGAAACCCAGATTGGGAGAAGACGAAGCCCGTTCTCTGCTGGAATATATTGAAGCGAGCGTCGAGCGGCGCGCGGCGACCAAAGAAGCGCTTTACGGCGTGGAACAGGCATTGCACGAGGAAATCCAGCGCGGTCGGGAAGAACTCTCGACAGAAATCCAGAAAGTCCGGGCAGAACTCATGGCGGAAATCCAGAAAGTGCGCGAAGAACTCATGACAGAGATCCATCGGGTGCGCGAAGAATTCTCGGCAGAAATTCAGAAAGTCCGGGCAGAACTCATGGCGGAAATCCACCGGGTCCGCGAAGAACTCCTGGCGGAAATCCACCGGGTGCGGGAAGAATTCTCGGCAGAAATTCAGAAAGTCCGGGCAGAACTCATGACGGAAATCCACCGGGTCCGCGAAGAACTCCTGGCGGAAATCCAGAAAGTGCGCGAAGAACTCCTGGCAGAGATCCACCGGGTGCGCGAAGAACTCCTTGCAGAAATTCAAAAAGTCCGGGCAGAATTTACGGCCGAAGTTCAGCGACTGGACAGGGAGATCCAGCAGCTCCGTGTGGAGTTCACCGCAGCGATTCATCGGGTCAAAGTCGATCTCATCAAATGGATGTTTGCGTTCTGGATCAGCACGCTGATATTTCTTTCCGGTCTGATGTTCAGCCTGTTTCGTATGTTCATGAAATAGAACGTTGCAGCACGGTGTCCATTATTTCCCCGTTTTCTGCGGTCCACACCTCACGTACATCTGTGCATCTCGGCAGACCGCACCATGCCTCCAGTCGTTGTGTCCACTGCGGGGGAACGGAAAGCCACACGTGTCCGTAATAGGGTTGCGACGGATGAATGCCAATATGCAGGCGAACTGGAATGCCGCACCGCGACCACAGGTGTAACAGGATCAATGAACGTTTGACGCAACGCCCCATCCGCCATGGAGGTAACCAGGGCAACAGTCGTTCGGTCATCCGGGCCAGCAATTCCGGCGGAATATCACATGTGCCGGGGATGCACAACGTGTGAACAGTACACATGGCCTGGTCAAACGCATATGCATGATATCTCCATGCCATCCGACACGCGGCGCGAACGACCCACCAGATGACCCGTGCGTATAACCCGATCGCTCGTATACGTCCCATTCCTCATTACCCACACGTGTCGTGACAGAAAGACGGTCGCCCCCGGTGCCAGTGGACAACGCTCCGGGATTTCCGGATCTTCCGATGACATACCTCGCATTCCGGCGGCGAACACGTCCAGCATCTGCGAATACCGTCCGGATGCACATACCAGTCCGGAGCACCGCAGCGGCGGCATCGATGATCCGGCCCGATTTCACCTGTCACGCCATTTCGCTCGGCGTTCAGAGCATCGGCGATTGCAGCCTGTTCACAGGACCATGCGGTCGGCGCCAGCAGATCGCCTTCCTCGATGAGCGCCTGCGCATGACACCGCCCACAGTAGAACAGTTTTTCACAGGATCCACACACGGTCAGGTCTTTGCGTCGAATTGAACGGATTTTCTGGAGCCACGGGGAACGTTCCCAGATTTCCCGAAACGATTTTTCGCGAATATTGCCTGCCGGCACGGGCAGAATGTTACACGCCAGGACATCGCCCTGGGCAGTGATGTGGCAGTAGCGTGTACCCGCTGCGCACAGGGGACCGTCCCATCGGGGATCCCTGGAATTGGTGGTCGGATGCGTACATCCGGTGTACGGTCCCCCGAACAGGGGCACCATCTGAACATGGGGTACGCGCAATGCGATGGGGTGCGGGTCTCCGTTTTTTCTGTGCACGATTTTATGAAATGCCTGATACGACGCACCGATCCGTTGTGCGTACGCGATGACTTCCCGCAGGTCCCGATAATTGTATCGCATTAAAGGGATTTTGAGCACGACGTCGACACCGCGTGCACGCAATCGTTCGATACCCTGCAGGGTGCGCGCGAATGATCCCGGCCGCTGGGTAATCCGCTCGAACACTTCCGGACGCATGCTGTACAGACTGACTTCAACGACAGCGTTCAGTGTACGGATCTGATCCGCAACGGTATCGTCAATCAGAGAGGCGTTTGTGAACAGTCGCAGGCTGAAACCGAGTTCCCGTGCACGCCGTGCGATGACGAACCAGTCCCTGCGCAGAAAGAGTTCTCCACCCGTCAGGGTCAGGAACAGGGTGCCCATCTCCACGAGTTCTTCCAGCAGCCGCAATATGCGATCCGTACTCAACAGATCGGGGGCATGAAAATCCGGGATATAGCAATGCACGCATCGAAAATTACAGTGGCTGGTCAATTCGATCTGCACATCCAGCGGGATGGCCTTTTCGGCAGCCCGTGCGATCAGATCGCGAAACCCATACACTGTCACGGATGACCTCCTGCAGGATGAAATCACGCACGTCCGGGGTCGGTCGGAACGAAAAGTTCATGACCGGAATGTGTTGCACGAGCTGGAACAATTCATTCATCTGCCGGTTGAACCAACGGGGACCGCGGGTTACCCATCGGACCTGTGGGATAAGCACACGCAGCGCGGCTGCCGGTGCCAGAACCCGGCACGTATGACGGGTCCCGTGGCGGAGTCTCAAAATCCCCTGCACCGGTGCCTGTCCGGGACGCGCGTGGTCCACCGGAAGTGACATTACCCGCCAGCCGTGCAGGGACTGCCACAGGGCCACCATCTCGTCACACACGCTCCAGGGTCCCAGTAAACGCATCAGAGTCGTTTTCCCGCTACCGGAAGGCCCGGTAACAATCCATCCCTCTCCACGGATAACGAACAATCCTCCGTGCAATACCAGTGCATAACGCAAGCACAACGGCCACAGGTAGCGCAACATGCGGTCGATCGGATACCATGCGCAGGGTCCATACGCGTACACCTTCTTCCGCGTAAGATCGGCATACCCCCGAAAAGTTCGTCCGTAGACATGAAATCCGGAACGGGTCCACTGCACCCGATGCGGTTCATGATAGTCCGCCATCCGGGACGGCAGATGGTCCGGCACATGGCCGCTGCAACGATACAACAACCGGATCCCCCTGCGGGAGGCCATCGGACGCGCACGGGGCAACTCCCAGAACAGCGTCCACCGCTGGAGAATACCCGCGATCAGGTGCGCGCAACGCGCTACGATATGAATCCGGACATCCCCTGCGCGAATGCATACATGCGCCACACGTGATTCATGATGTGGCCGGATTGGCTTCACAGACGCCTCCCTGACCGGGCAGAAACGCACAGCTCTGACCGAATTTCTGTAACGATTCCACCCATTCCACGCGTGGTTGCCACACCGGATCCGTCGGGGATTCGGATGATGCACCAGGCGCACGATGTTCTGGCTCATGCCCATCCGCGGTCACGAGTTCCCGTGCCTGTAATTCCTGCAGAAAATCCGCCAGCCATCGTTGTAATATGTGCGGTGCAATGTCTGTCCGCACCTCTTGTCGGAACCGACGCCACAGATCGGACCATTCGACGGGTTGTTCCAGTATTGTCCATATCTTTCCACCCATCGCATTCAATGCCACGACGCGCTTGCGCCGCATATCCACCACGATGACGATACCATCGATGCGACGCCAGGCCACATGAGACACACGTTGATACTTCAACCGTTCCCTCCTCTGTGATGGATCCTTTGGTGCGGTGTCCATTGCATACACGAAACCGGTGACGGAGAAGCGGTTGTGCAGTAGAATCGTATGCGCAGGACCATACCACACACCCGGACCGAACGATAAAAAGTTCATCCGCCTACCTGAACTTCGCCGATACCCACCGGGGACATCCCCGCGACGGCAGCATACTCCGTCTATGGCTGCAACACGAATGTGGCCACTGCACACGGACGGCGCGTACGCATCACATCAGCCTCGACCCGCCAGGTGCCGTACAGCCCGTTCTGCTGGATCACGGTGCCTCCCACGGGAAACGGCACGGCGGTGACCACCATTCGACCTGACGGTCCGCGCACCATCCGCGCCGGCGACTCCTTCAACGGGTACCGGTACCCCGGCAACATTCTCACTCCCGGGGTCCTTCCGGGCGTACCCAGAGGCACATCGATCTTTTGATACACCCGTCCACGTGGTGTGCGCACAATGAAACGGATCACACGATCACCGGGGACGCTGTGTTCCGGAAATGCCATGACGAACAGGAGGTCCAGAACACGACGTACGGAAAATGTTGCCTTGTTGGAATACCACACGGTCTGCGGATCCCAGTGACCGTCCTCCGGCCGGGAGACCACCCGGAGGATTCCGCACCGTACGCGAACTTCCGGTGGCGCAACGCGGTGCTGCGCCTTCACAGGCACATTGGACGACTGTTCCGCGGGCACCTTGCGAACTGCACGCAGCACCGGTTCCCGTTGCATCGGTTGCTGCACTGCAGCCCATCCAATGGCAGCCCATATTCCCAAAACGATCCAGACTATTCGGTGCATATACTCCCCCATCAGGTGACGTGTCCCTCTGCGACAGGAAACTCCCACCGCAGGGGGAGTGACTGGATGCACGGTTTAAAACTGTGCTGGATCCACCGCATACACCTTACCGTCTTCCGCACCGACGTATACGAGGCCGGTGCGCACATCATACGCCGGCGCACCGACCTGATCGGTCGTGAGGGCAAGACTGCTCAGAACGTTCCCGCTGGTCGCATCCAGTTTGTACAACCGACCGTCGCTGCCGCCAACCAGTACCCAGTTCGTACCCGGTACGTGCAACGGTGCCGACGGCGTGATACCCGGACCCAGGGTTGCCTGCCAGTCAATTGTCACGGTCGTTCCGTTATCGATCAGGTGCCAGATTTTCGTACCGGTGGAGATGAACAATGCGTTCCCGGCAATGCCGATTTCGGGGAATACATACATCTTGACAGCACCGTCGCCCGTGTCATAACACCAGTGCACATTGCCCGTCCCGGGATCGAGCGCACACACCCGTCCATTGTTATCGGCGACATACAGTACGCCTTTCCACAGGGTCGGCGCCACATCGCTATCACCGAGTACTGTGGTATTTTTCGCCCATGCGAGCGTGGCACTCGTGGCTGTGATGTCCAGCGCCCATACGGTATTCTGGCTGCCGCTACCGCGGGTCCGGCTCGTGAAGTAGACCCGACGGTTGATATAGTCGATCATCGGCGGTGCACTGATTGCGCCGATGGCATTCGTGCCGCCGCCGTTGTCAAACGTCCAGGCAACGGTTCCATCCGTCAGGTTCAGCGCCACGATCCGGTTCCCGCTGGTCGCATTGCGCGTGCCGACGATCACCAGATCGGCCACACCACCGAATTCAGTGACCATCACTGACGGTGCTCCCTGTACGACTTCCGCACCGGGCACGGCAACAGACCAGATTTCCGACCCGGTTTCCGCATCAAACAGATACACACGCCCATCCTGTGCGCCCACAGCGACGATGCGACTCGCGGTACCCACGGTTTTCTGGAGCACCGGCGGTCGCCACTGGGCAGGTCCGTTCAGTAAACCGGGGATGTAACTCGTGGGCCATACACCCCCTGTGGTGCCGCTGGTCATGCCGTGCAGCACCCGGTCGTTTGACACAGCCAGGACCTCACCATCGGTCGTACTCGGCCACGGTGCCGGTGGTGTCAATGCGGTCGCACCGGTACAGTATTTCCACGGCACGGCAGGCGCGCCACCCGGCGTACCGTCACAGGTCACACCCGGAGAAAACGCAGACGCCGTACTGTCCG
>CAZIRO010000014.1:0-5221 GCA_964541595.1 uncultured Acidobacteriota bacterium | reverse complement strand
CCCGGCGTACCGTCACAGGTCACACCCGGAGAAAACGCAGACGCCGTACTGTCCGTCACAAATGCGGCGTAACAGTACTGCGTTCCGTTGGTCAATCCGGTATGTGTGGTACTGCTCTTTGCACCTGCTGTTCCCGCAAAGTCTCCCAGTACCGTACCATCCGCAGGACCCGTCGGACACGTGCCATCGGATTTGTACACGATTCGGGTGACCCCACCGTATCCGACCGATGGGTTGACCCAGGCAATGTCGTTCGCGCCGTCCCGCGCCGTCACCGTCATGAAGCGTACTGCACTATACTTACTGGAACATCCAATAGGCACCTGGGCATTGGTAATTTCGATATCATCAATGTACCACCCTTCCTGCGTGACTGAACCATCGGTCGAGAAGTTCCAGCGAATGCGGATCAGATTACCATTACAGGGGCCACCGCCACACGCTGAGGTCAAATCCGCACTGTATTGCGTCCACGTGAGATTGGTGCCTGAAAAGCAAAGCTGGTTGTTCGGATAGCCACATGCATCTGTCGAATTACGAAAGCTGTCAGGGTAATTCGGGGAAAGATTTAACATAGACCATGTGGACCACGTGGCCCCACCATCCGTTGAGTAACTGATTTCAACAACGCCACCATCCCATGCCCCAACAGCACTGGTTTCGATATCATGCACCGTCCAAAACGTCAGTGTGGACGATTGGCCCGCGGTCAATGCGATCTCCGGAGTGATCAACGCTGAGCAATAGTTGTCGAAATACTGAGAAAAGTAACTGGCATTACCCGTATTTCGACGACCGCCGATCAGGATAACCCATCCGGGATCCGAGTTGGTAAACATCGTGGGGTCACCGTCCTCTGCGCCCGCGCGCCATGTGCCATTTCCCATAATGTCTGCTTTGGGTCGAGTACTGTATTCTACCGTATTGGTGTCTTCCACACCGTTGCTTTCGTCTTTAGCACGCACGATGTAATAGTAAGTTGTATTCGGATCAAGACCGTATGAATCCGTAAACGTACACGGCGTGGTTGTACAGGTGATACCCTCTGCCAGCCGGTTGGATTGATCGGGCACACACGGCGTCGTGGTACAACGGTAAACTGCATAAGTCACGGATGTCCCACATACAGGGGTCGCCGGGTTCCATTCCAGATTGATGACACACTGCGTATCTGACGCCGTAACTTTTTGCAGACCATCAAACTCCGGTGGAGCGGTACACACACCCTGTGCAGTGGCAGATACGGGACCTGCGCTCAGTCCGGCACATGCAGCGGCGGATTTGACCTTATAATAATACGTGACATTGCCCTGAACGTTGTCATCAGTGTACACGCAACTCGCTCCGCTACAGGAAGCATCCGGGATGGTCGCAATGAGCGTGTACGGTCCCCCCGAACGGGTAGCCCGGTACAGGCGGTACGCGGTTGCACCGGGCACACGATCCCAGGAGACATCGATACGATTCTGACCATTGGCGACGGCGGACAGATTCGCCGGCGGGGGCGGTACGGTGATACTCGATGCGGCAACCAGACGTTTGATTTCAATGTCGTCAATTCGACTACCTTGTTGAGCGGCAGCTGGCGAAAGTTCTGCGTAATTGATAAATGTGAATTTCACGTCTGTATCACGGTATTTATCAATGCCCCGTAGATCGATCCGGTAAGGTCGCCAGGGTTGATCTAAATTTTGACGGAGTTGGCCTGGATACAGGTATTGTCCTATCCTGGCTGTATGGATATAGAATCCCGCATAGTTTCCACCGGTGTCCAACCGGAAGTAATAGTACTTGCTTGTAAAGAAGTCATTCCCAAATGTGTACGTAACATCCGAACGAGTAATGCGACAACAGGTGTCGGTTGTCGCACAGTCGCCTGATCCGTAAAATGCTTCTTGGGCAGGAGTAACTCGAGGGCCATCCGCATCACACGTCTGGGTTGCTGGCGGCGGCCCTGTGACGTATCCCGTACGATTTGTGCATCCGAAGATAAGACTACAAGTTGCATCGCTATACCGGTATGTCCATCCTGTAGGTGGATCGGGTGGCGTGGCACTTTCGAAATCCTGAACAATCGATGTACCTGAATCAAGTTGCAATGGTATCGAGAGATACTCTGTCGTTGTCAGTGTGCCGCCCCAGGTGTAGTCCACTTTTAGCTTTAAGTATTTGCCCGCATAGGAGGTTGGCGTTTCCTGGAACCAGATGCCAAATGTCGCAGATTTTGTCTGTCCAGCAGCGAGATCACCAATCGATACTGCTGATGGATTGATCTGCACCTGCGCAGCGGGCAGTTCCGAATCTGCTGCAACAGAGATAGTGACGCTTACGCCGGAAGCGACTCCGGCACCGAAATTCCGCACCTGAATCACGACATCTGCCGATTCACCATTGTCTAAAAACGCGTCAGAATCGCAGTCGTTGATCAACTGATAACTTTCGGCCAGCGGATATCCGTTGGTCACATCGTCAGAAAAATGCCCGGAAGCCACCAGGGCGTACCCCTGCGAACACGTGGCTTCACAGTAACCGGCCTTACCGGGTACATTGGTCCCGATCACCCGAATCGTCCACTGGCCAGGTACCGGGTTACGGATATAAATACCCTCCACCGTATTGATGGTGTCTTCACCCGCTGGATTTGCACGCGACTCTCGATACGGACTCCCGGGAACCGTGGTCCACTGGTTGCCACGGTATACGGTGCCGTCCGGCGCGATCGCTTCCAGAGTCAGGTTGTTGATTAAATTGGCATCCGTCGGATCCGTCCACACCAGGGTGATCTTCAGCGGTTCCGCACCGGTGACATGCAGGGTATAGGTATGTATCTCCCCCGTTTCCAGTCCCGCGCAGGTTGTACATACCGATTCGGTCAAAATATCTGCCAGCACCCGTACGTGGTGTCGATCACCCGCAAAGTACAGACTCCGGTTCAGATTGATCCATCCCCACCCCACCTTCGTGTTGGGAACGGGGTTTGCGGTGGCTGGCTGGCCGTCTCCATAGTACGCATTTTCGGGGACCCATGTACCGTTAATCAGCACAGCCTTCAGCAATGCAGCCGATGGATTCGTAAACAACGCCCCCGGACAACCCGCCTGGCCACAGGGGTAGAAACCGTCCTTGAAGTATTGCCGGATCAACGCCAGATTGCCCGAAACCGTAGGTGTGGCCATCGAGGTACCACAGTAGGTGGTGAGTTCTGCATCGTTGGCTGCTGAAGGGTCCGTATTGTTACAGTCTGTGTCGTTCATATACCCACACGCCGAAAGCGTACACCCGGTCGCCACGACGTCGGGTTTCAAACGGCCCTCGGCAGTGGGTCCCGTGCTGCTGAAATAGATCAGTCCCACATTGCCCACAGCACCCCCGTCTGCAGCCCCTACTGTTACGTTGTTCTTCGCCGTCGCGGGCTGGCCCACTGTATTCGCACCGGGACCGCTGTTGCCGGCAGCAATGACGGGTAGCCAGTCCTGCTGCAATCCCGATGCAGGCGAAGCATCCCACGTTGCATCATCAAATGTCACCGCGGTCCCGCCATAACTGTTGGTTGAATTCCCCCAACTGTCGCTGTGGAATCGACATTCCCAGACCTGCCCGCCCGAATCCATGCCGGATTGATAGGATTCCCGTAGCTCGGCAACTCCCGGCGCCTGTAATCCACAACCATTGTCCGTCATATCCTGAATCAACAACTTGGCCTGTGGCGCCATTCCGTCACCCAGATTGAAACCGCCATTCCCGTTGTCGACATTATCACCGGCGACTGTACCTGCAACATGGGTCCCATGGTAACCCGCACCTGCACAATCTCCACAAACGGCAGTCGTATTTGCCTCAATGTGGCATACCACCTTACGATCCCAATTCGGCGTGCACGTCGTCGTGGCCGAACAATTCGTAAACGGTCGGAAAAACTTCATATTCACCAATCCGGTGTCACCCACGGCCACGCATTGACCGCGTCCCAGAATACCCTGCGCGTGCACTGCAAAACCGCCGACCTGTGTGGTATCCCCATTGGCCGGAGATTTTCCGAACGCGGGAAATTCCCGATACGGCAGGTTGACATACGTTACAGACGATGTCTGCTGCAGTACAAACGGCGGAATGCCACCCTGGCTGTAAAAACGGCTCCAGGTGTTGTGCAATTGCGGCGGGTCCCAGACTTCGATGAAATACACGACATCCAGCAATGCCAGATCGATCAGCACAGCACGCCGATCTGACTTTCGGGGCACATCAACACGTAGTGTACCACTTCTCAGCACGTTTGGATCGTGGATACGCACTGTACCGCGTGTGCCGACCACCCTGCGCAGTCGTTCCAGAACGTCCCGTGCATGATGATCACGCTGCGGGTATACAATAAACTCCGACCATCGGCTATCCGAACGAAGTACGGCTTCAAACTGTGCGGGATCCATTTTCATCCCCGGCGTATACGGTCCGACCCATACCACACCCGAAACCGCGCGGACGGCAGACAAACGGGACGGATGCACGCGAACCAGATGGGCATAGTGCATGATTGTCTCGAGGATGCGAGCGCCTGCGGCTTCCAGTTCCCTCTGCTGTTTTCCCGTAATTGGACCTGAAAACCGCACCAGGTAGTATGGATAATTGGGGGGAATCCTATAGACCCAACTTTGTAGTTCAGGTGTAAACGCAGGTAGTGCGTCGATCCCGGGCCTGAAATACTGACGGCTCCAGAGGATCAGGTAATCGGTTTTTGCCACAATATCCCCGACATACGTACTCGGCAGACGTGGCTGATTTCGTTGCTGCATCCATGGCCACTCGTCCAATAAAGGCTCATCTGAATGAAACGCAGGAGCAGACGACTCTCGTTCAAAGGGGTTGAACTCAATAGGCAGTTTCTGGGAGAGCCACACCCGTGGTTGAATGACATAATGCTCATCGGCAGGAACCATACACACTTCGTGGGACCGTATCGTGTTTGCCTCCCCACGGACAACTGGCTGACCGATGGTGGCGGATGCCATCCATCCCAGAACAACCACGAATACACTTACTCTTGAAAAGAGATACATATACTGACGACCTTGCATACCCCGCCTCCCGGTGGATCAAAGCAGTGGAGGCCATGAAGACACCATGCCGACCCTGAGATTGATCCCGTGAACCCGGGCCGTGCCATGGCACAATACCTCCCCCGTTCATACAGTGAAGGTGGATGAAAACTGGACAAAGTGGGCTG
>CAZIRO010000013.1:0-29571 GCA_964541595.1 uncultured Acidobacteriota bacterium | reverse complement strand
GGAACCTGACACCTAAATACCCGCCACCCGGGACCGGAGACCGGTGGCCACCGGCCCACCGGTGGATCCGGTGGTGCGCATGTCCCATGGCCTGTCCCGATCCCAGGATGCACGTTTTGCATTTTCTTGAATTTTACATACACTAAATGGGTAAGGTCGTATTCGTGGTATCCGGGTTGTATATGGGGCCGGTGGTGGGAATGGAGCCTCCTGATGCTGTCACAACGGCTGCTTGCACATCTATCGCCACATGACCACATCGACCATGTCCTGCAGCAGCTGGAATCTGCCTGGGCCCAATGGGGGGTGCAGGTTCGTCACTTCTTTATCCTCCCGGCATCGATCCGTGAAACATCCGCGGGTGGGACACATTCAGAGGCGTTCAAATATCTGAATACTGCGGTGCAGTGTTCCTGTGCGGATACGGAGTCTTCGGGGAGGACACTGCGCTGGGGGTACGGTACACACGCACTGGCCGGGTTTCCAGAAACGTGGCCGCATATCTGGTTTGTATTGCCATTGTTTCCCAACGAGCGGGTGGTATGGCTCATTACCGGTCTACAGGAGGTGATCGAGGAGTTGTATCACTCACGTGAACGTATGGATGAACTCGTGCATGTCGCCCATATCCTGCGCTGGTGGTTCGAACACCACTACCTGGCAGATGCGTGGGAACGCCAGTATCAACGGTTGCGTCATTTCTACCAGGACCTTTTTGAGCGGATTCCGACCGGTATCTACCGATCGACACCGGAGGGGACCATCCTTGCTGCCAATCCGGCACTGGTGCGGCTGCTCGGGTATGATTCGATCGAAGAGATCGTTCAGTTAAACGCGCGGGATCTGTATGTGCATCCGGAAGACAGGGACCGCTGGCGACGTCGCATGGACACCGAAGACGAGGTGCGCAACTTTGAGACACAGTTTCGCCGTAAGGACGGAACAGTCATCTGGGTCATGGAGAGTGCCCGAACGGTCCGGGACGAAACGGGTCAGGTGCTGTACTACGAAGGGGTACTGGAAGACATTACGCTGCATAAACTGCGGGATATCGAACGTCAACAGCGCTGGGAACGCCTGCAACGGTTCCACGAGATCATCGTCGAACTCGCTATGCATCCGCACCTGCAGGGTCAGCAACTGGACCTTGCTTTGAAAACGCTCACGCGTCGCGTTGCACAGGCGCTGGACGTCGAACGGGTGAACGTCTGGCAGGTGTCTGCGGATGGGTCCTATCTGGTGTGTCTGCAGCACTACGACCCACAGACGAACCGGCATGTTCGGGGGTTCGTCGTCGATCTGCGGTCGTGTCCCACATACTTCCAGCATTTGCAGGCGGACCGCGTGATTGCCGCATCGGATGTGACCACCGACCCCCGCACGTCTGAACTGTCGGAGACCTATTGGAAAGCCTGGAATGTCTGTTCCACCATTGATGTCCCGATTCGCGTGCACGGCACGACGATCGGGGTGATCTGTATCGAGAAACAGGGTATACGTCGGGACTGGACACCGGAGGAAATCAATTTCGCCACGGACGTCGGAGATCTGGCGGCGCAGATCTTTCTCAACCACGAAATCCACCAGCGCGCCCAGTATCTCTGGGCCATCAATCAAATGGCCCTGGCCGTTCAGCAGGCCCCATCTCTGACCCAGTGGGTGGAACGGTTTCTTCAGGAACTCGCCGGATTGACGCAGGCACGGTTCATTTATGTACGTTGTCATGAACATCTGTGGTGCTGGCCATTGCATGAACAGGACATGTTGCGTCCGGAACTGGACGCACTGCTGCAGCAAACCGGGTATTCTGGGGAATCGGTCCGCATCCTGTATCGATGGCAGTGGTCTATGGAAATATCACCTGACGTGGCGGGGACAGATGACGATCTGGCCGTGCTCATCTGCATACCGCTTTGTATCAGCGACGATTCTGGACACGTTGGGGGTATTGTGATCGGTTCGGCACGCTGGGCATGGCGAGCCGATGAACTCACAATGTTACATACCGTGGCGCAGCAGTTTCGTCAGAGTTTCCAGTATCTGCAGTTACAGCGGGAATCTATCCGACACACCGCGTTGATGGAACAGTTACTGGCATTCAGCGAGGAACTGAATCGTCCGCGCAGCGTCCAGGACACGCTGGAACTCATCGGACAGGCGGCACGGCAGTTGACCCAGGCGGATGGCTGCGCGATTTATGTGCGGACGGAAGCGGGACAGATCGTCTGTCCGTGGTATACCGGCGTATCGGAGCAGTATATTCAGCGTATTCTCGATCACGTGTATGAGGTCCCGGGTTCGCGCGTACTTCAGTCCACGGAACCGGTTATCGTGGAAAATGTGCTGCGGGATATTCCCGAACATGCAGTGGTGCGCAAGTGGCTGCTGGAGGAGGGATTCCAGGCATTCGGTGTATGGCCGATCGCGTATGAGGGACGTGCGCTTGCCGCTGTGGTGACGTATTTTCGACGTCCGCGGAACTGGTCTCCTGTGGAAAAAGAGGTCATGCATACGCTGCTGCGTCATGCGGGTGCCGCTTATGCAAACGCTCAGCTCCTCGCCCGTGTCCAGGAGGTGGCTCAGCGTGATCCCGTGACGGGCCTGTATAACCGCCGCTACTTTGAGGATGCACTGGACCGCGCCATCGCCACCGCACGGCGACAGCAGTTGATGCACGGGGTCCTGTACCTGGATCTGGATTATTTCCGCAGCGTCAACGATGCGGTCGGGTTTCACCAGGGCGATATGGTGCTGCGCACGGTCGGCGAGATCCTGCAGGAACGGATCCACGAGGGCGACGTCCTGGCCCGGCTGGGCGGCGACGAGTTCGGGGTGTTACTCTACAATTCGGACGATCGGGCCACCCTCGAGTTTGCCGAACACCTGCGCGCATACCTGCACAGGATCACGATCCCCGTGGAGTCGGCCCACTATCCGGTCAGCGTGAGTATCGGCATTGCCACGGTCGACGCCGCTGCACGTAGCGCTACGGAAGTGCTGTCGCAGGCTGAAACCGCATGTATGCAGGCAAAACGCCGCGGTCGCAACTGTGTCCACCGGTTCGTTCTGGAAGACGCCCGGCAGCCACATTTGATGGTCGTCGAAATGCGGACCGCGCAGGCGATTCGCCGGGCACTGGAGGAGGGACAGTTGTGTCTGTATTTCCAGCCCATCTATCATTTGAAAACCTCGCGGACGTTTGCATTTGAAGCACTCGTGCGTATGGAGGGTCCCGACGGAAAGATCCAGCCCGCCGGTCGGTTTATTCCGATCGCCGAACGGTTCGGCCTGACCCCGGAACTGGACCGATGGGTATTGCAACGGGTATTCGATACGTATCAGCAGTACAGTGGACACATTCCCGACCTGCGTATTGCCGTCAATCTGTCCGGACAGACACTGGAACATTCGGAGAATCTCGAATTCATCAAACAGCTGTTCGAACAGCACGGCCCACCCCCCGGTGCGATTATTCTGGAAATTACGGAATCGACTGCATTGGCCCAGATTCTGAAAGCCATCGACTTTATCGAAGAACTCCGTAAACTCGGCGTGGCGTTTGCACTGGACGATTTCGGGATCGGATTCAGCACGTTCAGTCACCTGCGGCGTCTGCCAGTACAGTTCATGAAGATCGATCGAACGTTCATCTATGCGATGGATCAGAGCGATATTGATGCGGTCCTTGTGGAGTCCATGCATCGTTTTGCCCATACGCTGGGAATCGAAACGGTGGCCGAAGGGGTGGAAACGCGCTCCGTGCTTCAGCGTCTGCGTCAGATCGGGATCGATTACGTGCAGGGGTTCCTCTTCGGTATGCCCATGCCGGAACCGCTGTCCCCGCCGGAGCGCCTGCCTCCGGAAATCCTGCAGACCGGTCCGGTGGCGCCCGAATGATCGGGTGTTCGCGGTTGGGTAGCGTGGACCGGACGCTGACCCTGCGGCAAAAAGGCTTGCCACGGACAGTCCGCACAGTTCGGGTGCCGGGTGTGGCAGAATGTGCGACCGATCATCACCATATACGCGTGAAAATCCCGAAGCATCGCCACATCCCGTGGTAGCGAACGTGCGAGTTGTGCCCGCACTTCCTCGATACGGGACGATGCAGCAGGCAGGACACCGTGACGGTGCAGGATACGCATCGTATACGCGTCCACGACGACCATGGGAATGGCGCATGCGTAAAGGAGAATCGCGTCTGCCGTTTCCGGTCCGACCCCGTGGATCCTCAGCAGTCGATCACGTGCGCGGTCCGGAGATGTCCCCACCCATTGACAGAGGTCACCGCCGGAATCCCGTACCTGCCGGGCAAGTTCCCGGAGCGTGCGCGCCTTGCGACGTGCCGCGGCCACCGGCCGTAACATCGCAGCGAGACGCGATTCCGGGTATGCGGCCATCCGGTCGGGCGTATGGATACCCGCCTGCACCAATCGCTGCCACACCTGCCAGGCCCGTTCCCATCGTGTATGCTGCGTGAGCACCGCCGTGACAGCGATGGCCCATGGCGTGTCGCCGGGCCACCAATGCCGGACATCCTGCCAGCGGCGTCCGACGGTGATCCAGTGTGTCCAGTCGGGATGTGACTGCATGATCGAATTCCTTTCCCGGGAGGTGCCGCCGTTTTGCACTGGTGCAATGGTTTTTGCTCAGGTGCAGTGACAAACACTCCTTTTTGCTACTTCACTTGAGAGATGGACCATTAAATACGAACGGCCAGTCCACCCCGGATACGCAGACCATTCCATATGCCGGCGTCGAGGCGCAATGCAAGCCGCTCCTCCAGGCGCAGTTGAATGCCCAGGTTGAGTTCCACAAACGGGATCCAGCGCAGAGGTAAATCCCGAATGTTTTGCAGATCTTCCGTCTCGGAGAACCTGTAGATCAGCGGGATGGGAATGGGCAGCGCGGCATCCCGCATCGTTCCAGCACCCTGAGCCGTTACGGTCCCCGTCAGGCCGCTGTACCCGAACCCCAGCGTCAGGTACGGACGAATCTGTGGATGGACCGGAATGTCCCAGCGCATGCTGAAATGCACCGTCCAGGGACGCATGACGATTTCTCCGGTCGCCTCCGCGTCCAGCACGGACCCGTCCTGGAAGTCCTGGTGTACAGTGCCGTCCACACGCAGTCGCATTTCCGTACGTTCGAGAGAAACGCCCATGCTGAACACGCCGTCCATGCCACCGGGATAGAACCGGATACCGAATCCGAAATTGTGACCGGAAGAATCGAACCGGATGGATTGTGTGTAAGTTCCCAGACCCTTCCCGGGAAAATCCGACCGGAGCTGGTCCTGGACCACTTCCTGCAGAGCATCCCCCAGTGCGTCTTCAATGGGTCCACGCAGGATGTTCAAGCTCCATGTTCCAACGTGTGCTTCCACTTCCCAGTGTCCCCGCGGCCATGCCAGCGCAGGCGTCATGCCCAGTATGACAATGCACACCAGAATTTTGCGCATGCGATGTCCTCCTTTCGGAGTGATTGCACCCCGTGGTTTCGGACCGGGTAAGGATTCCGGTGAAACGCCCCGACGGGATTACTCCCCTGCATTCTGTCTACCAGTCGCCGGGGGGCGTGCCATAATGGCATAGACGTGTTTTCGCTCAAACCGATACGATTGTTCCCATACTGTTGTATCGTCAAATATGACCCGCACAGTATGCCGTCCGGGCGACAGACGTTCGATCCAGAGGGGAGTCCGGCCCATCTGTTGTCCGTCGATATGCACCTCAGCACCGGACGGTTGACTCTGCACGAGCAACGCGGCCGGTACCGTTCCCGGCAATCGTCGATACAGCCGAAACCGCAATGGCAGATCCCGTAACCCTTCCGGCCAGTGAATCACGACCCGCAGGGACTCGTAACCGGAAGCACGCAGTTCGAGCAGGTGGTCTCCGGGCGTGACGTCGAGCGTCAACGGCGTCGTGCCAACGACCGTTCCGTTCCACCGAACACGTGCCCTGGGAGTACTATCGAGTGTCAATCGAGCGGTGGCGTATGCAGGCAACTGCGGCCCGGGTTCCGGATGCGCAGGGAGGGGCGGGGTTTCGGGAAACACGCGTTCGATGACTGCCGGTGTCCGACTCAGGCGTACCGTCCGTGTGGTGAAGAATGCAATGGTAAAGGCGGCTATCGTGGCCATCAGCGTTCCGACCACGGGAACCCACTGGAATGCCGTCTTTTGCAGTTGACGCGCCGGTGCGGCAGGCGTATGCGGTACCGGTGTCATTGGCATGGAGGGTCGGGAAACGTCCGGTGCGGTGACGGTCGATGGCCGGGGAAGGGGTGTCAGCGGGTATTCTCTCTCCTGCCAGTCTCTGTGACGTGCCAGCATTGCAAAAAAATCACGGACGAGATCCACGGGATCGACGTACCGCTTTTCAGGATCGCGGTGCAGGGCCCGGTGAAAGAACGTCTCCAGAGATTCCGGGGATACGTGCAACGCACTTGCCCAGAGAGGGTCTATAGGACCCGGCGGTTCGCTGACCAATCGTTGCGCCGTATCCTCAAGTGTGGGCGCCTGGAAGGGATGCGCACCGAACGTGATCTCCCATAACACGATGGCGAGAATGTATGTGTCCGTCCAGGGACCCACGTCCCTCTGCAGGACCTGTTCCGGAGCGGCGTACAGTCGATGCGGATGATAAAAAGGTGGCCAGCCGATGCGTCGTCGCCACCGCGCGAAACCGAAATCCGTGAGTTTGCCTTCCAGCGTGGGCGTGATCAACAGATTCCGGGGACTCGGGTTCTCGTGAATGACACCCTGTTCGTGCGCGTGTCGAAGTCCGTGGGCGATATCCAGCATGAAACGGTGTAGTTGCGCACCGCGGATGCAGTGCTCTGTTGATAGAAACGTCTCCAGCGTCCGTTCGCCAACGTGTTCGACCGCCAGAAATGTCTGTCCCTCTTCTGTGGATTCCAGCGTGTAGATCACGCTGATACTGCGATGGTCCAGGCGTGCGACAGGTCGCATTTCCTCACGCAGTACGGTTTGAACCTGTTGCCATTTCTCCGGAGCGGCCCACGCGTCCCGGCGGCGGATGACTTTGAGGATCACACGACGCTGGATGGATGGATCCAGTGCCAGATATACCGTCTTCAGCGGACTCTCGCCGATCCGCCGGATGACCCGATAGCGGCCGAATTGCAGACTCATCGACCTGTCCAATGGCGATAAATCAGTTTATTGTATGCGGGGGACACGTGGGTCTGCAACAACTTCCGCCTGAGATCGGGACAGGTGTCCGGTGTCAGGTCCCAGGTCTCAGGTCTCAGGTCCCAGGTGTCGGGTGTCCGGTGTCCGCGCATCCTGGTTGACGGGTTATCGCGGGGTCCATGGGGACACGCCGTGTCCCATTGCCTGTCCCGATTTCAGATCGTGTGCACTTGCACACGTGCAAAAATGTGGATAGTTTACTGTAACTGCCGGATCGAAAGGACCGATCGGCGTAAGGAGGAACGATGGCGGAGAAAGAAGTCACCGAGATGGCTTCAAGTCCCCAGGCACGTTTCTTCCTGGGATGGCTCGAACGACTGGCTGTCCCTCCCTGGCTGTTATACCTGACCATTGCTGTCATCGTCGGTGCGGCCACGGGGTATGCTGCCGTATTGTTCATTTACTCCCTGCAGGAAGTCGAATCCGTTGCCCGGTACTTCCATGAAACTTACGGTGCACTCGGGATCTTTCTGGCACTCGGTCTGGCGGGAATGACCGGCGGACCGCTCGTTGTATATCTCGCGCGGGAGGCCCGGGGGCACGGTGTGCCGGAAGTCATTATGGCGCTTGTGGTCAACCGGGGACGCATTCGCGCCCGGGTATCCGTTGTGAAGTTTCTGGCGTCGGCGCTGACCATTGGTGCGGGGGGATCGGCCGGACGTGAGGGACCGATCGTCCAGATCGGTGCGGCACTCGGATCCACACTGGGACAGTGGCTGGCCTTTGCCGAAGAGCGCATTAAAGTGCTCGTAGCCGCCGGTGCGGCGAGCGGAATCGCGGCAGCATTCAATGCCCCGATCGGTGGGGTGATCTTCGCACTGGAAGTCATTCTGGGCGAATTCAGTATCGGATACTTCGGTATCGTGGTCATCGCTGCCGTCGTGGCCAGTGTCATCAGCCAGGCGTATCTCGGTTCGGCGCCCGCGTTCCATGTGCCCGCGTACGAACTCGGTTCGCCCAAAGAGTTGCCCCTGTATGTTCTGGTCGGTCTGGCATCGGCGCTGCTTGCGGTTCTGTTTATCCGGATGCTGTATGGAATGGAAGACCTCTTTGAACGCTGGCGCATTCCGGAAGTCTTGAAACCGCCGATCGGGCTTTTACTCACCGGCGTAATTGGGGTGTTTTATCCTCAGATCTTCGGCCCCGGTTTGCACTTCATTGGTGAAGCGATCGCCGAAAATATGAACCTTGAACTGACGGTACTGGCTCCCCTTGTGGTGGTCAAACTCCTTGCCACGTCGTTCACGCTGGGTGCCGGCAACTCCGGAGGCGTGTTCGCGCCGTCGCTGTTCGCGGGCGCTGCTCTCGGTGGAAGCCTCGGGATCATGTTTGATCGATTCTTCCCCGGCCTTCCCATCCAGCCGGGGTCTTACGCGCTTGCCGGTATGGCCGCAACGTTCGCGGGCGCCGCCCG
This sequence comes from uncultured Acidobacteriota bacterium, assembly GCA_964541595.1. GTDB lineage: Bacteria > Acidobacteriota > HRBIN11 > HRBIN11 > HRBIN11 > CAZIRO01. Next base: position 20,941 of record CAZIRO010000013.1, on the reverse strand, counting down.
GGCGCCGATCACCGCCATTCTCATCGTGTTTGAGATGTCCGGCGATTACCGTCTGATCCTGCCACTGATGCTGTCGACGGTGATCGGTACGTTCTTTGCGCAGTTCCTGATGTCAGAATCGATTTACACGCTGAAACTCGTGCGTCGTGGGATCACCGTCCGGCACGGCCGTGCGATCGACGTCATGCAGGGGATTACTGTCGAACAGGCGATGCATCGATCGCCGCGGACGGTATATGCGGACATGCCGCTGCCGGAACTCGGAAAGGCCTTTGCCCGTGAACACGTCCATGGGTTCCCGGTATTGAACGCGCGCGGAGAACTCGTCGGGATCGTCGCATTGCGCGATTACGAACAGGCCACGACACGGGAAGACTTCATGCGCCTGAAAGTGCGGGACATTATGACACGTAACCTCGTTGTGGCCTACCCCGATGAGACGCTCTGGGACGTGATGCGGAAGTTCGGGATTCACGACGTCAGCCGGCTTCCCGTGGTCGATCGCAACAATCCGCGTCGTCTCATTGGACTGATCCGGCGCCGGGATATCATCCGCGCATACAACATGGCCATTGCACGCCGGGCCGAACTCGAACAGCGTCTCCAGGAGCGCGCGCTCGGTCCCGTTGAAAATATGGAATATGTTACGATCGAATTGCCTCCGTATTCGCCGGTCGTCGGCAAACCCGTGCGGGAACTGACGCTTCCCCGTGACTGCGTGCTGGTCTCGATTCGACGCGGGCGACAGGTGGTGGTCCCGCGAGGGGATACGCGGTTGCAGGCGGGGGACCGGGTGACAGTCTTCACAAGCCGGGAAGCGCGGGAAGCTGTACACCGCGCACTTGTCTCTGTCCCGTCTTCCGGAAAGTGAGTTGCCGGGATCTTCGCGATTTTTCCCGAAAAGAGAGAAAAGGGGTTCTCCGGGACCCGTACGTCCCGGAGAACCGGAAGGTGGACCATTACCGGACGGTCTCACTTGAGACAGTCTGCTGGCGATACCATTGAATGAGTTGCGCGACAAAGACCTCTTCCGGCACCATACCTTCGATTTCCCAGACGTCGTTGACCACCGTCTTCGGGACACCCCGGACCATATACCTCTGGGCCAGATGGGGAAACTCAATGGCTTCCACCATATCACCCCGGATCTGCGGATGGATGCATGCGAGTTCATGCGCCAGCTGAACCATCGCCGGACAGTACGGACAGGTCGGTGTGACGAATACCTGAATGTGTAACGGGGTATCGATACTGCGGACCTGTGCCTGAACGTGCGCGGGCAATCGGGACTGACCCCGGGAGACGAGGGAAATCGCGTGCAGTAGCGATTCAAACTCGAACCCGGACGGAATCCCGAAAAAGCGAATGCCCGGATCGTGGCCCTGATCGTCCAGAATTAAAATTGCAGGTACCTTGTCGATATTGTATGTTTGTACCACATCCCTATCCAATTGAAAGTTATAAATCGTGGTCTGGATCCGGTCGTCCAGTTCGGCAAGTGTACGCACCAGTTCCTCGGTCGGCTGGCAGTACATGCATTCCAGGGTTTGCGTAAACATGTGCAACCGCACCGGACGTACGAGTTGTCGTTGCAGGATGTGACGGATCTCTGCACGCTGACGTTCGTCGAGTACGACCATGATGTATACCCTCCGCGATGGATGACCTGGTCTGTCGGGTGTTTCGAGATCGGGAAGTACGAAAGGTTACACGGGACCGTCGGTATGCCTGCGACACGGAGGGGACACACGCGGAGTGGGTAATCCCACACGCGCACAGGCACCCATTCGAGAGGGCGGGCGCACACGGTCCCGCAGGGGCGCACCGTGGTGTGCCCGAACCACGCATTGGTAGATCACGCGTCCGTGTTCCTTTCGACGCCGCGTGCGGTCCGTGGATGATCTCACATCGGATACGGCAATGCGGGTTCGGCTATACTGTCCGTGTGATGGCTGCCAGGCTTTCGGGGATCTCTCCCGCTTCGATCTGTTCCAGGAATCGTTCCGCCTCGATGGCTGCCATGCATCCCATTCCGGCCGCCGTGATCGCCTGCCGGTAGACGTAATCCACCACATCACCGGCGGCGAAGACGCCCGGTTTATTCGTGCGCGTTCGACCATCCGTGACGATATATCCCCGGGCATCCAGATCGATCTGACCGCGGAACAGGTCGGTATTCGGCACATGGCCAATCGCGATGAACACACCGTCCACCGGGAAGAACCGCGTTTCTCCGGTATGGACATCCCGCAGGGTCACACCGTTCACGCCTTTTGGGGACTCGCCGTGAATCTCATGCACCACGGTATTCCAGATGAACGCGATTTTTTCGTTCCGGAACGCGCGATCTTGCAGGATCCGCGTGGCCCGCAGTTTATCCCGGCGGTGAATCACATAGACCTTCCGCGCAAAACGTGTCAGGAACAGCGCTTCCTCGACAGCCGAATCTCCGCCGCCGACCACGGCCACCACCTGATCCCGGAAAAATGCGCCATCGCACGTTGCGCAGGTGGACACCCCGCGACCCATCCATTCCTTCTCACCGGGAACGTCCAGCGTACGTGCCCGTGCACCCGTGGCAATAATGACCGACTGCGTATCCACCCATTCATTGCCGATCTGGATGCGGTACGGCCATTGGGAGAAATCGACCGCGGTGGCGTCCTTCATCACGATTTCGGCACCGAACCGTTCGGCCTGCTTGCGCATACGTTCCATCAATTCGGGACCCAGGATGCCTTCCGGGAATCCCGGAAAGTTCTCCACTTCGGTAGTCAGCATCAACTGTCCGCCTGCCTGATAGCCGGCGATGATCAGCGGATGTAACAGCGCGCGGGCGGTGTAAATTCCGGCCGTGTACCCGGCAGGTCCGGAACCGATAATGACGACTTTGCGCATGATCGCGACCCTCCATGTTGCGGTTTCTTTTGTGTGTACCCCCCGCAGGGATCGAACGCCACGCCGCGCGTAACGTTCCGGAACAACGGACAGGGATGCGGGAACCGCGGATCGGCATGCAGCATTCTATTCAGAGTGGATTGTACATGCAAAGTTACGCCCGAGATCGGGACAGGCAATGGGCCAGGGGATGCGCCGGATGCGCGGATGGACTGGTCGACACCGGGTGTCGGGTCTCAGGTGGCAGGTGTCGGGTCTCGGGTCCCAGGTGTCGGGTGTCCGCGCATCCCGGTTGACGGGATATCGCGGGGTCCATGGGCACACGCCGTGCCCCATTGCCTGTCCCGATTTCAGTTACGCCACTTGCACTCGCGTTCGGGCTGCAGTATGGTCTTTTCGTTCGACCGACTGTCCCCTGGTGGTCGGTCAATACTGCTGGGCGGATCCGCCATGCGCGCTGTCCATATTGCCGCCGAGGCGTATCCCTGGGTCAAAGTCGGCGGGCTTGCGGACGCCGTGAGCGGACTCTGTCGTGCGATCGCCGAAAAGGGGCATACGATCACGCTGATCCTTCCGAAGTATCGGGCGCTGCGCATGCCCGCGAATGCCCGTCCGGAGGTTTACGGTACACTGCATGACAGCCTGGGGCCTCTGCCCCTGCGCGGTGCGGTCTGGCATACGCGGTCTTCCGCGCCGTTTTCCGTATGGTTGATCGATGTTCCGGAACTCTTTGATCGCCGTGGCGTCTATGTCGATCCGGAATGGGGTGAATACACGGACAATCTATTACGGTTTGTCGGCTGGTGCCGGCTGGCCTTACGGGCACTGATCCACGCGGACGCGGTTCCGGACATCGTCCATGTCCACGACTGGCACGCCGCGATGGTCGTGGTGTACATGCGGCATGCTCTCGACTTTCGCGCGCACTTTGCCCATTGCGGCACTGTCCTCACCATTCACAATCTCGCTTACCAGGGCGTGTTTGCTCCCGTCATGTGGCCTTTTCTGAATCTGCCGGGTACGCTGTCCCGGAACCCCGCACTGGAGTTTCACGGCCGGATCAACATTCTCAAAGCGGGCATTATCACGGCCGATCGTGTGACCACGGTCAGTCCCGCCTATGCCGAAGAGATCCTGACACCCGCGGGTGGACACGGTCTGGACGAGGTACTCCGCGGTCTGCGCCATCGGGTGGTGGGCATTCTGAACGGGATCGACACGACGGTATGGGACCCGGCACGCGACCCGTGGATTCCCGCCCGGTACACGCCCGATCACCTGGAGGGAAAACGCGTGTGCAAACGCGCGTTGATGCGTCGTCTGGGTCTTGACCTGGAGGACGGTGCTCCCCTGTGCGGAATGATCGCCCGGCTGACCGAGCAGAAGGGCGTGGATCTGGTCATTCAGGTCACTCCCTGGCTGATCCAGCGGGGTGCCGGTGTGGTCGTTCAGGGGATCGGCGATCCCCGGTATGAAACGGCACTGCAACAACTCGCCGACACGTATCCGGGACGTATGGTGTATCTCCGCCAGTACGATGAAGAGATGGCGCACTGGATCGAAGCCGGATGTGACATATATTTAATGCCGTCGCGGTTTGAACCCTGTGGGCTCAATCAGATGTACAGTATGCGGTACGGTACCATCCCGGTGGTCCATGCGGTCGGTGGGTTGCGGGATACGGTGATCGACGTACGTGTGGACCCTGAACGTGGGACGGGGTGGACCTTTCAGGAACCAACAGCGGAGGCGTTCACGGCGGCCCTTGCGGATGCGCTGAACTTTTACAGGCAACCGGGTTTATGGCATACTATTATTCGGCGGTGCATGCGGCAGGAGTTCAGTTGGGCGCGTGCAGCCCAACAGTACCTGCACGTGTACCAACAGATCATACGGAGGTGACCATGGGAACCGTGCAAAATGTGACGGACCAGGACTTTCAGAGGGAAGTATTGGATTCTGCTGTCCCCGTACTGGTGGACTTCTGGGCACCGTGGTGTGCACCCTGCCGTGCCCTGGCCCCGATCGTGGAAGAAATTGCCCAGGAATTTAAAGACACCGTGAAGGTGGTCAAGCTGAACGTCGATGACAATCCCGAAACGGCGATTCGTTACGGTATTCGTGGGATTCCCACGTTGCTGCTTTTCGTGAACGGGAAAGTGGTGGAACAGTTTGTGGGATTGACCACCAAAGACCGCATTGTGCAGGCCATCCAGCGTAATTTGAAACCCGCGTTTGACTGAGATCGACCCGCATGCGTATGCCATACTACGTCTGGGTCGCGAGTGTCCACTACTGGACCCGAACTCTGAAAGACAAGATCATGCGGGACGTCGCGGGGTGGTTCCCGCGTTCGTTTCGCCATTCGCGTCTCGGTACGTGTATGCGATGCGGTGCCTGTTGCAGGATCGTTTTCAGATGCCCGTTCTATGTCGAGCATGGCGATGGGACCGGGCATTGCCGCATTTATGCGTTTCGCCCCCTGCCGTGTCGACAGTATCCCCGCCATCCGCGCGACCTGCTCAGCGTACGGATGTGCAGTTTTGTCTTCCGAAATGATACCCCTCGGGAGAAGAACAACATTGAACGTCGCGATCATCGGTCTGCAATGGGGGGACGAGGGTAAAGGTAAAGTCGTCGATCTCCTGGCACAATACTTCGACGTTGTGGCACGTTATCAGGGAGGGCACAACGCGGGGCATACCGTATATCGTAACGGCCAGAGATACGTGGTTCATCATATTCCCGCCGGTATTTTTCACGACCACACCCAGGTCGTTCTGGGCAACGGCATGGTCATCGACGCCGTTGCCCTGATGGACGAGATCCACATGCTCGAGTCGATCGGCATTCGCTGGCGCCGTCGTCTGTGGATCAGCGATCGTGCCCATCTGATCACCCCACTGCACCGGTGTTTGGAGCAGATCGATGAAACCCTGCGCGGACACCGCTCGATCGGCACGACGCGTCGGGGTATCGGACCGGCGTATGAAGACAAGTATGGGCGCCGGGGGTTCCTTGCCGGTTACCTCGTGGACGACACGTGGCAAGAAGTGCTCGATACGATGTGGCAACAGTGGCGGCAACGATCTTGCAGAGTCAGCAACGATCCGCACATTCACGAGGAGTGGACCGCATTTCGGGAACGGTTGCACGCGATCATTCCCCATCTGCGCGAGGCGATCATCCAGACAGATGTCTGGTTGCGAAAACGTATTGCCGCAGGGGCCCGGGTGCTCTTCGAGGGTGCACAGGGAACGCTTCTGGATATCGACCACGGAACCTATCCATTCGTGACCTCGTCCAGCTGCAGCGTCGGCGGGATTGTCACCGGCCTCGGGATCAGTCCGCGGGCGATTCACCGGGTGCTGGGCGTCAGCAAGGCGTACTGTACACGCGTCGGCGGTGGACCGTTTCCCACCGAGCTGCATGACACCGTCGGTGAACAGATCCGCACACGTGGGCAGGAGTTCGGTGCCACCACCGGCCGACCCCGGCGGTGCGGATGGCTGGACCTTGTGGCGCTCAAGTACGCATGTGATCTGAACGATGTGGACGGTATCGTGCTGACCAAACTGGATATCCTGGATACCTTTGAAACGATTCGCGTCTGCGTGGCCTATCGACTGGACGGCAAACGTATCGAAACCTGTCCGGTTCGTGCGGATGTACTCGCGCGCGTCGAACCGATTTATGAATGCCTGCCCGGCTGGCAGCGGGTCACATACGGCACGACGGATGTGCAGAACCTGCCGCCGAATGCACGCGCGTATATCCGAACCATCGAAGAATATACCGGCCGCCCGGTGGTACTCCTCTCGAGCGGACCGCAGCGACACGAATCGGCATGGTTCCGACCCATTGAAGAGATCCTGGGGATCGCACCATGATCTGGCGCAATCATGCGATCTTTACCGCATCGCTTTTGCTCATTAACGACCAGCCGTGGCCGGCCGTACTCGTGGCAACACTTGCGTCGTCATGGCCGGATCGCATCGAGTCCATCTTCGGCTGGCGACATCGGGGCGTTTCGCACTGGCCTGGACTGTGGCTGGCACTGCTTGGCGTATCGTACTGGATACGTGATACGATCGTGGCTTATGTACTGTACTGGGTGGCCATCGGTTCGCTGACGCATATCCTGGCGGATTTTCTCTCCAAATCCGGTGTGCCGCTCCTGTGGCCGCACCGCAACGTCCGCGGACTCGGGCTGTTTCGTGTGGGATCGTTTGCCGAACAGATGTTCATCGTCTTCTGGCTGGCGTTGTGTGTGGCGGGACTGCTCATCGGGTGGTTCCCCTTGCATTGGTCCGCGAAGCGCCTATATTAATATGCGGATAACCCTGTGATCGCAGTGTGTAGCGTGGGATGTGATCATTGAGAAAATGAGGTGGTAAACGGTCTTCGATTTCGAAAAGTGTGGGGAGCTGGTACCGATTCTCCCCTGCACGGCTGTCTATCATCCGTACCGATTGGCCGAATTGGGAAATACACATAGGCGGTCGCAATGATACAATTGTGATCCTCCGGTTGTTCTGATAGACACGATCGGGTCGTTATACAGATACTCACCATCCGTCTCCAGCCTGACTTTAGGCCGGGAAGGAACCCTTTCCTTCCCGGCACTTTTCTTTTCAATTCTCGACGCTTTTGGCATACTATGGTCATTCCGTTGTACGCGGCGTAGGGAATGTACGTTCAGGATGATGACCATCCGACCCGGTCGACAGCGTCTTCCTCATCTGGAGATACTGTAGACACTCCGGGCGTGCGTCAGGAACCCGAGACCGTTCCGGTTCAGCCGTCTACTCCGCTCCCGGAAGAGCTCCCACCGACGCAGACCGTCCCGCCGACGTCCGATCGACCGACATCCGGGCCACTGCTATCGGAATCCCACCCGTCCCGTTTGCCCTGGGGACGGTATCGCATTCTGGAGTGCATCGGTTCCGGTGGCATGGGTACCGTATATCGCGCGTACGATACCGCGCTTGCCCGGTATGTGGCGCTGAAATTCCTCCGTTCGGACAGTCCAGAACAGATCTATCGATTTCTGCAGGAAGCGCGGGCGCAGGCACGTCTGGACCACCCGCACATCTGTAAGGTATACGAAGTCGGAGAGATCGGGGGTCGACCGTACATTGCGATGCAACTCATTCCTGGACAAAAACTGGCGCAGGCGGCTGCCCATATGACACTGGAGCAGAAACTGCACGTGATCCGTCAGATCGCCGAGGCGTTGCATGCCGCGCATCGACAGGGGCTTGTACACCGTGATGTCAAACCTTCGAACATTCTGGTGGAACGTACGGAAGAGGGGGAATGGCGAGCGTATATTCTGGATTTCGGTCTTGCACGTATGACGGAAGCGCCCGGTGTGACCACATCGGGAACGATCATCGGAACGCCACAATATATGGCACCGGAACAGGTGCGTGGGACGTTCACGGCACTCGACCGCCGAACAGATGTATATGCATTGGGCGCGACTTTGTACGAAATACTTACCGGTCGCCCCCCGTTTTCCGGAGAATCCACGGCTGAAATCCTCCTGCAGATCCTGGAAAAAGACCCCATCCCACCGCGTAAGATCCAGCCGTCCATTCCACACGATGTCGAGACCATTGTGCTCAAGTGTCTGGAAAAAGAACCGCATCGCCGGTATGAAAGTGCCCGCGCACTGGCCGAGGATCTGCGCCGGTATCTGGAGGGGGAACCCATTCTTGCCCGGCGTGCGAGTCCGATATACCGATGGTACAAGCGACTGCGCAAGTATCCATGGGCATCGGGCATCATTACCGCGCTTCTGGGGATGATCGGCATCCTGGTCGTTATGGTCGTCCATGTGCGCTGGCAGGCGCGAGAGCGGGCGAGACTGGCGCAACAGTTCAGCGACCAGATCTACAGGACTGAGGCTTTCATTCGTCAGGCGTATATGCTGCCGCCGCATGACGTGCGTTATGTGCATCGGCGCGTGGAACACATGATGGCCACCATTCGCGACCAGATTCGCCGTCTGGGACCAATCGCGCGCGGTCCCGGGCATTATGCGCTGGGTCGGGGATATCTGGCCATCGGGGAGTATGCACGGGCCAGGGAGTATCTGGAACGGGCGTGGTTTACGGACGGATACCGCACCCCCGAAAGTGCGTTCGCCCTGGGATGGGCACTGATGGAACTCTACCGTCGTGATCTCGAGCAGGCCCGGTGGATCCGGGAAGCCGAATTGCGACGTCGCGAGATCCAGCGGATCATGACACAATACACCCGATCCGCCATCGCTTTTCTGGCACGGGGACCGGAACCGCGCGGTCCGGATGTGGACCTCGTACGGGCATTTCATGCGTTTCTGCAGCAGGAGCCGGAACGGGCGATCCGGTTTGCCGATCGCGCGCGCCGCTTTTTGCCCTGGCGGTACGAAACGGAGATCCTGATCGGGGACGCATACCGCATGCTCGCCGATCGTGCCCGGGATCGGGGGAATATCCCACATGCGTGGAACGCATACGCGCACGCATTCCATGCCTACCTGCGTGCGCGCAACAAGGCCCGCAGCGATCCACGTACGTATACCGCGCTCTGCGGACTGGCCATCGAAATGCTGGATCTGAGTTTGCTGCAGGGGGTGTTCCCCAGCCTGCCGATAGCCACTATGGGCAATATGTATTGTACCCGGGCACGACAGATCCATCCGGGACGTGCGGATGCGCACCGCATGCACGCGTTTTTGCTGGCCCGCTGGGGAGAATACCACTGGCAGAATGGACAGGACCCCCGGCCGTGGTTGTATCCCGCGGTCGCGGCTGCCCGGCGCGCGATCGCCTGCAACCCGGAAGACCACCGCAACTACAATGCGCTCGGGCTGGCACTACGCATTTTCGCCGAGTATGAACGCGAACAGGGACGCATACCGCAACCGTGGTTTCAGCGTGCCGAAACGGCGTTTCAGATGGCGTTGCACATTCAGCCCAGCGATTTTCAAACCCGCAACGATCTGGGCAAACTCTACATCGCGATGGCGGAATACCACCTCCTGCACGGGCAGGATGCCGAGCCGGAACTGCGCCGGGCTGCGCGTATTCTGAACGACGCCGTCCGGCTGGAACCCCGCATGGCCTGGGCGTACAACAATCTGGGTACCGTTTACAAGTACTGGGCACAGGCGGCCATGCAACGTGACCGCGATCCGACCGTATACTGGCAACGCGCCGTGCGTGCGTATCGAAAGGCCGTCCGGATCCAGCCGACACACGCTTCGGCGTATAACAATCTGGGTACTGTCTACCTCGACATGGCGGAATTTGCACTCTCCCGAAAACAAAACCCACTCCCCGCCCTGGACAGGGCCCGGGCCGCACTTGAAAACGCCATTCGCGTCAAACCGGATTATGCACCGGCGTATCACAATCTCGGGATTGTGTACCTCACCCGGGCGGAGTTCGAACACGCACACGCGCGCTCTCCACTACGTTCTCTGCGGGAAGCGAGACGGGTGTACCGGCAATTGCTGCATGTGACCCCGAACGATCCGAAAGTGTACAACAACCTGGGGATTGTGTATCAGTATACGGCGGATTATCAGGCGCGGACCGGTGCGGATCCCGAGCGCAATTACGCCTATGCCGCGCAGTACTACCGCCAGGCGATCCAGCACGGTCCGGGAAATTACATCTATTATTACAACCTGGCCGAAGTCCTGACCCACTGGGCCACGTATCGAACCCGCAAGGGGCTCGATGCCGAACCCCAGTGGCGGGAGGCGGAAACGGCCATTGTCACCGCAATGGCACGCAATCCCAGGGATCCGGACGTCCGCCAACTGTATCGACAGATCATGCGCCGTGGACGTGCTGTCCGTACGCGATATTCCACCTGAATACTATTCCCCGTCTTCTCTGTTTTCTTCCGGATGCGGCGGAAGGTCTTCCGCAATGACCACGAGTGCGTGCGGTTGTCGGATCAACATGTGTTCCCGCGAGGTCTGAAGAATCCCCTGTTTTTCCCATTTGCTGATCGTGCGGCTGACGGTAAACAGGGTTGTCCCGGCGAGTTGCGCGATCTCCTCGCGCGTAATCGAAAAATCAATCTGAATGCCGTCTTCGACTTTCCGGCCGCACTGTCGAGTCAGGCGCAGGAGCACGTGGGCGATCCGCCGTTCAACCCGTTCCGTACTCAATTCCTGGACTCTACGCAGCAGTTCACGTAAACGTCCGGCCATCTGGTGCATCGCGTTCAACGCGATACGGGGATAACACTCCATCAGGGCGTGCATGGTGTCCCCGGACCATCCGATCACCTCACCGGACTCGGCAACCTCTGCGGTGACCGGATAGGTCACCTGACCGAGAACGGCGATGACTCCGAACATTTCACCCGGTGTAATGTACCGGATCACAACGCGCTGGCCTTCCGGGGTGGTCTTCACGAGTCGCACACGTCCCTGAAGCAGTACATACATATAGCGCGCGGGTTCATCCTGCCAGAAGAGAAATGTTCCCTGCTGTACGGTTTTGCGAAACCCCTCTGCAATGACTTCGGCTAAAGCGGACGTCTCCAATCCGGCAAACAGCGGAATCCGGCGAAACAGTTCAAGCAATTGTTCGGATGGTTGCATGTGTCCATATTCCCCGGCATAGAAGTTTGCGCCATCGCAAAGACATCTCCCCCTGGTCAGCCGATGATATGTTGATCCGGAATGCTGCACAATACGGACCAACCCATGCATGGTCACGCGTTCAATATTTCACGCTCAACTGGCTTTGTCAAATCGGATTTTTTCCTGCAATCGGGACAGGCCATGGGACACCGTGGGTCCCCATGCGGTCATGCACTATCCCCAGCCCATGCGATGCCCCGTCCCCTGTCTTCTGTCTCCCGTCCCGGATACCGGATACCTGACACCTGGGACCCGACACCCGACACCTGGGACCTGGCACCTGACACCTGGGACCTGAGACCCGCCACCCGGGACCGGAGACCGGTGGCCACCGGCACACCGGTCGATCCGGTGGTGCGTGCGCATGTCCTATTGCCTGTCCCGATCCCAAGGATTTTTTCGGGGTTCGCGGCTCTGGACTCCGGTCCCGGGTGTCGGGGAACTGCACGTGCGAGTGCACCGGACATGCACCGCCCGGCGTGTGACGCTCGGAGGTCCGCTGACTGCCCCGGATTCGGGAGATGCAACCCCCATACCGTTTAACGGATTGTGGCAATGAAGATTGCGACACAACTGCAGAAACAGACCGTAGCAGCAATTCTGAGGCGATGGCCGAAAGCCATGCGTGTATTCATCGAACGCGGTCTGGGATGCGTAGGATGCGTGATGGCCGTGTTCGATACCCTTGAGGACGTGGCACGGGTATATCACATCCCGCTGGAGGATCTCGTCGCCGAGATCGAGGCAGTCATCGATGCCGAGCAGTACGCAGAGAGAAAAAGACGGGAGAGGGGTGACGAAAGCAAAGTGACGTGAAGGGACGGATGCAGTAACGGAACGAACACAACCGATCGCGGTGGCTCCATGTGACTTTTCTGCCATGTGACTTTTCTGTCGTCGCTTTTTCCCGCGGTGCTTTCCCGCTCTTGCGTACGAACACGAGCGCATAGAAATCGGCGTTCGGATAAAACCGGAATCCCTGCACGGTGTTTTGCATCCCCGCGATGTTCGGTTCATACCAGAGAATGACATAGGGCAGATCACGTGCAATGATGTGCTGAACCCGATGATAGATCCGCTTCCGTTGCTGGATGTCCCGGAGACGCCGGGCGGTATCCAGCAGTCGGTCGAGTTCCGGATTGAGGTAGAACCCGCGGTTGGCCCCGTGCGGCGGCACCGACCGGCTGTGGAACACCAGGGTGTAAATATCGGGATCCGACACCCCGATCCAGGACAGGGCGTACATCTGAAAGTTGCCGTGGGTGATATCGTAATAAAACGTGCCCCATTCCATGGTCTCGATCCGTACGTCGATCCCGATCTGACGCAATGCGTATTGAATGACTTCGGCGATCTCCCGCCGATCCGGGCGTGTGGTGGTCTTGTATGTGAGGCGAAACCGCATGTGCGGACCATCCCCATCCGGATCAGGCCATCCGGCGGCGTCAAGCAACGCCCTCGCCCGTTCGGGGTCGTACGGAATTTCCGGAAGATCCGGTGCATATGCCCAGTGCGTCGGGTGCAGCAGACTGCGTGCGGGTCGGGCAGTATTGTAAAAGAGATGCCGGATGATCGCGGTGCGGGGGATCGCATGGACAATGGCCTGCCGAACGCGCAGGTCCCGCAGGATCGGATCGCGAAGATGAAACGCCAGATAAGTGACTGAAGACGACGGTGCAATGACGAACTTCAGATGGGTCCAGCGCCGGCGCAGCACGTCTATCGGCAGATTGTTGATCGCGAGGTCGATACTGCCCTCTTCGAGTTCGAACAGGCGGACCATGGCGTCCGGGATCACCCGGAAACGCAGCACCCGTGTCTGTGGCCGGGGTCCGTGATACCGTTCGTACCGCACGAGCACGTACTCCCGTCCGCGTTGTCCATACCGCCAGCGGTACGGTCCGGTGCCGATGGGCGGTCCCCGTTCGATCGACCAGCCGGCGGGAACGATCCCGAGCGTCAGGCTCACGAGCAGACTCGCGTCTGGCACGCGGAGTACAAATACCACCGTATGATCGTCCCGTGCGAATACACGCTGAATGGAGCGAAACGCTCCCCGTTTGGGAGTGATCACACGTCCGTTCAGAATGGATCGGTAGGTGTATACCACATCGGCCGCACGTAGGGGCCGACCGTTGTGAAACCGCACGTCGGAACGCAGCCGGAACACCAGCGTACGATCGTCTTCCCACCACCACTGCTCTGCCAGATCCGGTTGCAATCGGTCCCGGCGATCACGCTGCAGCAAACCGCTATAAATCAACCGGTGGAAGTTATACGACATCTTATCCGTACCGATACGGGGGTCGAGGTGCTGCGGATCGGTTTCGATCCCGACGGTCAGGACATCCGATAAAATGACGCGGGAATCGCCGTTTGTACAGGCCCAGTGCAGGGTGCAGATCCATACAATGACCAGTGCGATACAAATGGTGCCACGGTTCCGATCGGGGGACTCATTCCACGTGATAGTTCGGTGTTTCTTTCGTGATCGTGACATCGTGCACGTGACTTTCCCGATAGCCGGCCCACGTGATACGAATGAATCGTGTCTGGGTCTGCAGTTCGGCGATCGTGCGGCAACCGCAATATCCCATGCCCGCGCGCAGTCCCCCGACGAGTTGCTGCAACACCTGCGTCACCGAACCCCGATAGGGGACGCGTCCTTCCACACCCTCCGGTACGATCTTGGCCGTATCCTCGATTCCATCCTGTCCGTATCGATCCCGACTGCGCCCCTGAGCCAATGCGCCGATGGATCCCATTCCCCGATACACCTTGTACGAACGTCCCTGGTACAGGATCAGTTCGCCGGGACTCTCGTCCGTTCCGGCCAGCAGGTTCCCCACCATGACGGCGTCCGCTCCCGCCGCAATCGCTTTCGTGATGTCACCGGAGTACCGGATCCCCCCATCCGCGATCACGGGTACCCCGGCCTCGTGGGCAACAGCGGCCACGCGCATGATGGCCGTGATCTGCGGTACACCCACACCGGTGACGACACGTGTGGTACAGATGCTCCCCGGGCCGATCCCGACCTTCAACCCGTCCGCCCCGCGCCGGATCAATTCCCGTGCGGCTTCTTCGGTGGCAATGTTCCCGACGACCACGTCGACGTCCGGCCATTTCGATTTCAGGTAGGAGAGCGCATCCAGAACGCGCTGGCTGTGCGCATGGGCCGTATCGATCACGAGCAGGTCGACCTGGCTCTCGATCAATGCACTGGCACGTTCTGCAGTGTCCTGCACGCCGACGGCTGCGGCCACACGCAGGCGACCCTGTGCGTCTTTAACGGCCATTGGGAACTGTGCAGTTTTGATGAGGTCTTTGGCCGTAATCAATCCGCGCAGATGCCCCTGCGCATCGACAATGGGGAGTTTCTCAATGCGGTGACGATATAGCATCTCCTGCGCCTGTTCCAGGGTGATGTCCACCGGTGCCGTAATCAGCCGTTCCCGGGGCGTCATGACTTCTTCAACGGGACGCAACGGATCGCGGGCAAACTGCAGATCACGCGTGGTCACAATGCCCACAAGTAGGCCGTCGCGTACGACCGGAATCCCCGAGATACCGTGAGCCGCCATGATCTGGCGGGCCTGCGTGACGGGCGCGTCCGGCGTGATGGTGATGGGATCGTGGACGATCCCGCTTTCATACCGTTTGACTTTCTGGACCTCACGGACCTGATCGGCGATCGAGAGGTTCCGATGAATCACACCCATCCCCCCGTTCTGGGCCATCGCGATCGCCATCCGTGCTTCCGTCACCGTATCCATGGCCGCACTGACGATGGGAATATTCAACGGTATATTTCGGGAAAAATGTGTCCGAACGTCGGTCTCCTGCGGGAGTACCCGCGAGTAGCGCGGTTCCAGTAACACATCGTCAAACGTCAGTCCCTCCACGATCTCCTTGAACACCACTCCTTTGACCTCCTGAATGAATTTTTTAGAAATTAATGTTTCCCGACATGCAATGCAACTTACTGCGGTTTGTCCATGTCCCGGTGCTCAATCTCGACGCGCCACCCCTTTCGCTTCCAGTACGCTGCCAGTGACTCCACAATGGCCACAGAACGGTGCCGTCCGCCCGTGCAGCCGACCGCGATGGTGACGTAGTGTTTGTTTTCCAGCCGATACTGGGGCAGCAAAAACGTCAGCGTTCGATTGATCAGCTGGATGAACCGTCGGGCTTCCGGAACGCTCATCACATAACGACGCACGTCCGGGTCCAGTCCCGTGCGCGGACGCAGTGTGGGTTCAAAATGCGGATTCGGCAGAAACCGTGCATCCCATACGAGGTCCGCATGAAAGGGTAACCCGTACCGGTATCCGAAACTGATGAACTGCAGAATGGGAATGTCGACGGACGGCGGTCCATACGTTTGAAAGATAAACCGCCGAAGTTGGTGCACGGTAATGGCGCTCGTGTCAATGATCCGGTCCGCGAGTTGACGGATCGGTTGCAGCAGTACCCGCTCCGCACGGATTCCTTCGATGATCGGCCGATCGTACGCCAGCGGATGGGGACGGCGGGTCTCATTGAACCGCCGGAGCAATACATGTTCGTCCGCCTCGAGGAAGACGACTTCGATGTGGATGGGTTTGCGCCTGAGGTAGTGGTACACACGGGGAAAATCATGCAGGAACTCCCGTTCGCGCACGTCAATGGTCACGGCAATTCGGCGGACGTCCGGTAACCATCGCTGAATTGCGCGGACGAGTGTCGGCAGGATCCGCGGCGGCAGGTTATCGATACAGAAGTACTGCAGGTCTTCCAGGCTCTTCAGCACACCGCTCTTTCCCGAACCGGACAGGCCGGTCACGATGATCAGATGCAATGGCTCAGAAGCCTGTGTTGAAGTATCCATTGTTGTCGTCATGCGTTTGTGTACGGGTGGTTTCAGGTATTTTAACCGTTTTTTCGTGCATGCATCCACGTCGTACGCTTCAGGGAACGTCATCGGACGGGGATGACGGCTTTCCGCAGCGCAGATCGGCGATCCTGTCACGCAGCCACTGTCGCCACTGCCAGTACTTACGCAGCAGGCGAAATCCCCGGGAACGTTCGATCAATGCCCAGGTTGCTGCCTGACGGCGTAAATGCATGAGTTCGGATTGCACAACACGCGGATCGGTAAACTGGAGTTCACTCTGGTATCGACCGCATCGGCCGCAGTGATAGCCGTCTGCCAGTGCCCACCACGGACCGCCGCATTCGGGACAGACACCCCATTGCGGATCGATCTCTGGCGGTACAGTACGACCGAGCAGGATCTGCCAGTGGACGGTCCATGCCCGGGCCGTACGCGACCATGTCCAGATCACCGACCGCCGCGCCTGCTCACGCATGTAGGCCATATATTCCGGATGATCCGTGCAGAACCGGATGAGAGCCGCCGCGCGTTCGATCGTGGTATCGTCCAGTGGATCGCCTTCGATGAGAAACCCGTTCCATCCGGAACGAACGAGTTCGGGGTATGCGCCGACGGAGCTCGCGATCGGAATGACTCCCGCACGCATCGTTTCCAGTAGCGCGAGTCCGAACGCGTCCTGGATGTGTTGCAGAAACAGTGCGAACGTATGCGCCGACAGGCGCCGATACAGGACAGGTTGCGGCACGGTACCGTGAAAGACCGTACCGGGCGGTTGGGACCGCCGGGATGGTTCCGACTGCCCGTACAGCGCGCCGCCGCCGTATACGTGCAGTTCTACATTCAATCCCATGGCGCGCAGCCGTTGGGTGACCCGAACGGCTGCGTCGCAACCCTTGGCAGGTGTCCCGACATAGACGAGCCGCAACGGCGCAGTATCCCCGGTATGCTGCAACGGATCCGGGTCCGGCCAGTCGTCCGGAACCCCGTTCGGGGTAACCCACAACCGTGTTCTTGTGATGGGCCAGTGTCGGGGTAAATCGGATCGCAGAAAATGGCTGGGAACATAGACCACGTCAGGGTTCTCGGGGAATGCGTGCAGTTCAGCGCCGTGGATCCATGCGATGCACAGGCGTGCTGGGATACGCCATTTCGTCAGGAGTTCGGGTTCCCAGGCGGGTGCAGTGATCGTTACGATCAGGACGTCCGTCTCGAGTGATTCAGGAGCATCCAGGGAAATGTACCGGACACCCGCGTGCGTGTGCGGTACGGGCACGTGCGCGATCACGGTGACCGTATGTCCCAGATCGGCCAGTGCCCGGGCTACGCGGATGAGCGCAGTGATCCCGCCACCGACGCCCCGGTGTTCCGGGAGATCACCGCGGATCTGTATATGACGTGCGGGAGCAATGAACGTGATCCGCATGCGCCGGGTTTCCTCCGTATATGGATACGGGTGTACCACTCGCCGTCAGGGGTGTTCCTCATTGGAGGCCGCGCCTGTGGGCAACATGATCAATGGGGACCCGTCTTCGCGGAACCACCAGTGCGGCGCGTCCACCCAGAGATCCTCGAGGTTGTAATAATACCGGGTGTCCTCATCGAAGACATGAATCACAAAATCATAGTAGTCCAGAATGACCCAGCGCGCGGTTTCGTATCCCTCCATATGGTGCAGGTGAAGGGTCCGGTCGAGTCGATCGCGGATCGCGTCCACGATCGCGTGGATCTGTGGCGGCACTTCGCCATGACAGATCATGATGTACCGGGTGTAGTCACAGATCGCGCGTACGTCCAGAATGAGGACCTTTTCTGCCTTCTTTTCCAGGGCTGCTTCCGCAGCCTGATAGCAGAAGTCCGGCAATGTGGTGTTCATGCAGCACTCCCTCCTGGCGAGTGAAATGAGGTATACAGACGATACCGCTGAATATACGCTGCGACACTCGGCGGTACCCATATGTGAAAGGGGCGGCCGCTGCGGCAGGCATCTCGAATACGGGTGGACGCGATGTCCACCGTAAGGTCCGGTAACCATACGACCGCGGGCGGTTTCGGCCATGGGTCAGGGTGTCCGTTCACCAGCGGAACGTCCGGAAGGTACCGATGATGATACGTTCGGATCGCGTTGAACGAATGCGGGGGCCGATGAAATACGGCAAATGTACAGTGGTTCAGGTGTTCCGGAAACCGGTGCCAGGTGTGCAGCGACAGGAACGCGTCGGCACCCATTACGAAGATGATTTCGTCCGGTCGGGCACCGGTGCGGTCGGCGAACCGGTGCAGGGTATCGATGGTGTAACTGGCGCCCGGGCGGTACAGTTCATCATCCCAGATCACGGTCCATGGACGGTCCCGCAACGCAAGCGCCAGCATCGCATAACGGTGGTGGAATGGCGTGGTGGTCTCTACCGGACGGTGCGGTGGCCGGCCCACGGGAATGACGACCACCCGTCGCAGTGTCCGGTGACGCCGGTGCCACCAGTCGATGACGGCCAGATGTCCGCGATGGACCGGATCGAATCGACCCCCAAAGAGTACCCAATGTGTCACCGACGTTGTCCACCTCGCTGAAGTGTAGAGGATTCCAGAATGGATTCTGCAGATGCCGTACGTTCCAGGGTATGCACGATCCAGTCGAGCAGTGGTTCGAGGCCCGTGCCGGTATGGGCCGAAATGGCGAAGAACGGTGTATCCGTCTGCGCCGTAATACGCCGCAGGGTCGCCACACGATCGGGTTCGGCAATATCCAGTTTGGTGGCGACCACCGCACGCGGTCGCTCCAGCAGTTTCGGCGAATAGTGCGCCAGCTCGTTCAGCAACACGGTATAAGCGCGTTCCGGCGGTTCCGCCAGCGGAGAGGCGTCGATGAGTATCAGCAACAGGCGTGTGCGTTCAATATGCCGGAGAAAATCCAGTCCCAGACCCCGTCCGTGAGCGGCGCCCTCGATGATACCCGGAATGTCCGCCATCACAAACCGCCGGTAGTGTTTCCAGAACACGACCCCGAGGTGCGGTGTCGTGGTCGTAAAGGGGTACGGTGCGATCCTGGGTCGCGCGGACGATACGGTGGCAATCAGTGTCGACTTTCCGACGTTCGGGAACCCCACCAGACCAACGTCGGCCAGGATCTTGAGTTCCAGCCGTAATCGACGACGTTCACCGGGTTCGCCGGGTTCCGCATATCGCGGCGCCTGATCCGTGGGGGTTGCGAACCGCGCATTGCCGCGTCCGCCCTTTCCACCGCGCGCAACGAGCACGACCTGGCCGGGTTCCGTCAGATCGGCGACGAGTCGCCCGTCTGCATCGTAAATCAACGTACCGACGGGAACGCGAATGTATAGATCCCGTCCGTTACGTCCCGTCTGGTTTTTCCCGCGTCCGTGCTGTCCGCGTTCTGCCTGAAAGCGGCGGTGGTACGTAAAGGGATGCAGCGTGTTCAGATTGGGGTCAGCAATGCAGTAGATGTGTCCACCCCGACCGCCGTCCCCGCCGTCCGGACCACCCCGTGGCACATATTTCTCTCTTCGGAACGACACACACCCGTTGCCGCCGTCTCCGGCTTGTACGGTGATTTCAACAACGTCGACAAACATCAGTGCGATGGGCTCTCGACCGGCAGAACGTGAACGTACCGGCCCATACGCCCTTTGGATTCAAATTTGACGATACCATCCACTTTGGCAAATAGCGTCCAGTCCCTGCCCACCCCGACATTGCGACCGGGCCGGATGGGGGTCCCCCGTTGACGCACAAGAATGGACCCTGCCCGCACGAACTGTCCGTCGAACCGTTTCACACCGAGGTGTTTGGGGTGACTGTCCCGTCCGTTACGCGAACTTCCCTGGCCCTTTTTATGCGCCATCGTTGTCCCTCTGTTCCGGAGGTACACATATCACCTGTATATATTATATTCCTGCCATCCTGCATATCCAGCATGGACGTCCGTGGGAGACCGTTGGGGAAATGGAGTACCAATCGCTGCGATGCGGTTGCAGTATGTCCACGCACTCGTGCAATTTCCCTGAGACCCGAGCCCCTCTTATTCCTTTTCTGCCGGTCGGATTTCTTCAATCCGCACCAGTGTCATCCACTGGCGGTGGCCCTGCTTTTTCTTATACTGTTCTTTCCGGCGTTTTTTGAACACAATGATCTTTTTCGCCCGTTCATGGCGGACGATGGTCCCCCGCACAATATACGGCAACGGTTCGTGATTTGCGGCCACTTCGGTCCCTGCATCCGTCCGGACAAGGTAGACTGCACGGAATTCCACTGAACTGCCTTCGGCCTGGTTGATCTTTTCCAGACGTACGAGTTGGCCCGGACGCATGATGTACTGTTTCCCACCGAATTCAACGATGGCGTATTCCATGGTCATGACTCCTGTCACCGACGTCGGGGATCTACCGGCGCATATTTCGATCGGTGTGCCTGTATTGCATCTTCCGTCCCGATCCCGGTTTCCGCTGAAATCGGGACAGGCCATGGGACACCGTGGGTCCCCATGCGGTCATGCGCTA
>CAZIRO010000012.1:0-30010 GCA_964541595.1 uncultured Acidobacteriota bacterium | reverse complement strand
CACTCCGGGGGTCCGATTACGGATGGCGAACGTCTACTCGGTGATGGACCTTCGTGCAACCCTTCGTATCTGAAATCGGGACAGGCCATGGGACACCATGGGGACCCATGCGGTCATGCGCTGTCCCCCGCCCATGCGATGCCGGCCTCCCTGAGACCGGACACCTGACACCCGACACCCGGGACCGGAGACCGGTGACCACCGGCACACCGGTGGATCCGGTGGTGCGCATGTCCCATCGCCTGTCCCGATCCCGGTTCGTATCACTTTTCCATATCACCGGGTTTCCCGCGGGGGGTCACCAATTCACGGCGCTGTCGCAGGTATTCCGCTTGCGAGATCTTGCCGGTCTGGTAATCGTATTCCAGATCGATCAGTTGCTGGATGCGAAACGCTTCTTCCGGGTCTTGCCAGTCGGTCGTTCCGGCGGGTGCTTCCGATGCAGTACCGGACGGCTGCAGCAGGGGTTGCAGCACCCAGCCGAGCAAACCGATGAGGATACATCCCAGTGCCAGATACAGGAGTGTCATGGTTACCGGTCCACGGATTCAATCATCGAACGGATGTCTTCCCAGGACGTCGACATCTCGTCCGGTTCGGGCAGCGATTCGCTTTCGGTATGAGCGATCTTCCGCCGTCGCAGTATCCATATGAGTCCCGCGCCGCCAACGATCACGGCGATGAACGGCAACACCCAGGCACTCAGGTAGAATCCCCGTGTGGGCGGTGCAGCAAGCACGGTCGGACCATACTGCCGTTGCAGTTCCGCCAGGATCTGGTCCAGTGTCCATCCCTGATCGATCCACCCGGCGATCTGCCGGTTCATATCCCGTGCGAACGCACAGGTGCAACTGTGCAGCACCATATTGCATCCGCACTGACATACCACGCGGGTGTTTACGTCATTTACCGTGATCGACGCCCGGGGCTGACTCCAGAGCCGGTCCGGGCGCCCGCTCAGACAGACGCACGCCAGGATAAGCACGCAAAAAATTTTCCAGTACCGCATCTTTCAGGACTCCGATGCGGGTTTCCCGCAGACGTGCAATGAACTCAATGACTTTGAGTACGTACGCGGGTTCGTTCCGACGACCCCGGTAGGGTACCGGCGTGAGATACGGGCTATCCGTTTCGACCAGCAGACGGTCGGACGGTGTGGTACGGGCAGCAGCGCGGATGTCGTCCGCGTTGGCGAACGTGACAATTCCGGAAAACGACAGGTAGCACCCGAGGTCCAGGTACTGTCGAGCCACGCGATCGTCACCGGTGAAACAATGAATGATCACCGGTGCCGTCCACTCGCACACACTGCGCAGAATGGCTAGGGTATCGTCGTGGGCGGATCGGGTGTGTACGACGAGCGGCATACGCAATGCATTCGCCTGTTCGATATGCCATTCAAATACGCGGATCTGGGTCTCTTTTGGACTGTACATGTAGTGGTAGTCCAGGCCGGTTTCGCCGATCGCAACGACGCGATCGTGTGCCCAGTACGCGCGCAGCGATTCAGCCGTCTCCGGTGTCCAGTGTCGGGCTTCATGCGGATGCAGTCCGAATGCAGCCCAGATGAACGGGTGTGTGTCCAGCATTTCCAGTGTGCGGTGTATGCGCTCGGGGTGTAGATCGCACTGAACGGTCAGGATACAGCGCACGTGGTTGTCCCATGCGCGCTCGATCACCTCGTCGCGATCGTGGTCATACCGTGGGTCGTCCAGATGGGCATGACTGTCCACCATCATGGAGACGCTCCTGTATCGGGACTCTTGTAGAGTTCGAGCAACTGACGCGCCCGGAAGTTTTTCGGATCTCGCTCCAGCACCTGTTGCAGGATATCAATGGCGCGGTCACGGGCGCCGAGATCTTTGTACAGGATGGCCAGTGCGATCCAGTAATCGTACTGTTCCGGGCGTTTCTCGATCGCTTTTCGGAGATACACTTCCGCCTGTTTGCGGGTGGTCGGTTGTTGCGCCAGGATGAGCGCCATAAGATAGTAAAAGTCCGGTTCGGTCGCAAGCACGTCCCGATGTTCACGGAGCACGCGCCGGGCCTCATCGAGTTCCCCGGTGGTGATGCAGTCCTCGATATATCGGAACAGTTCACGTTTCGAGGCGGCGGGTCTGGACGGCGGCACGGTGGCCGGCGCGGCCGGTGGCGAGGGTTCCCCCGGTGCCGGTTGTGCCTTCCGCACCTGTTGCCGCAGTGCTGCATACGCCCATGCCACTCGCTCGATCAGATGTTGCAACCGCTGGCGCCGTTCCGGCGACAGATCGGGGTCATACAGGATGGGCTGCAACCAGTCGTTGAGTTGTTCATACCGTTGTTCAATGAGTTCCGGCGGTGCATCCGGTCGCAGGGCAAACACTTCCCAGGGGTCCATGGCGTCCACCCGGTCGGCGAACGTTTCCCAGTCCGGCGGCAGGGGATTCAGGTAGGGATTTGTAGCGGAGTACAATGACGTGGCGACACGGCGCATGAATTCCGGCGGGCGTGCGATAAAATACCCGAACACGAGACCCAGGTAGAGGCGCTGGGCAAACACCACGGGATCAAGTGTGATCTCGCAACGGAGGTCCCGAATGGATTTCGGATGAACCAGTTGACTCCGTAGCAACTGGTCTTCGGAAGAAAAAAACTCACGCGGCATGACACTCTCTTCATGGGCCAGCACCCACCAGTCGTCCGGTGGGATGAGGCGCGTATAACGCGCGGGATCCGGGTCGTTCAGGATGGCCTCTTCCAGCAGGATGCTCACACGGATCGGAACTTTCAGGTCGCGGTACACGGTCTCCCGACGTTCTTCCCATTCGAAGGGGGTGGGATCGTAAAACACCCGGAAAAAGATCGAACGGATCTGTTTTTCCACCATTCGCTGCAATTCATCCGGAGCGATCACCCCCTGTTCCATCAGGAAGGCGCCCAGACGTTTTTTCTTTTTGGCCGCGAGGAAATCCTGCAGTTCCTTTTCGGAATGGAGGATCCCCTCTTCGATGAGGATCTGTCCGAGTTTTTCCCGTTTCACGTTGGAATGGGCAAACACGAGCCAGCCGTCCTCGAAGTAGAGAAACCGCCGCACGGGTTCGCGGATCTTACGCAACACGCCGCTTCTCCGGGTTTCGACAATACGTCGGATGAAGAACCCGAGATCCTGTGGTTGCGGCCAGATTGCGGGCACGAGATGTCTCCTCGATGATGACTCCGTTACGTTATTGTACCGGCTGAGACCGTTCACTTTCAATGCGCATGAACGTGGCGACGCCGTAAGCGCACAGTTTTCCGGGTTCTGGAGACTCCGGTGTCCGCATGCGCACGTGGCATGTGGTCACGGCGGTACGTGATCCCAGGTGAATCACCTGGCTGAACGCGCAAATGGTTCCGGAACGCACGGGACGCAGGTAATTGACCTTCAATTCCAGGGTCCGGATGTCCGCCGGTCGACCGATCGCGGCCATCACGGCAATGGCACTCGCGACGTCGATCAGACTGGCGAGGATGCCTCCATGCACGGACCCGGCGATCTGAAGCATTTCAGGCCGCACATCGAGTTCAACCTGGCACTGTCCCCTGCGCAATTCCGTGATACGAATTCCCATCCAGCGAAAGAACGGGATTGCTTCCGCAACGGCCTGAATCCGTTCCAGGGTCTTTCTGGATACGCGCGACACGGGCACCATAGTCGGTTCCTTCCGATGATATCTGGATTTGCCCATCACGGAGACGCACGGGGAAAACACTGGTGGTTCCCCCGTGTCTCCATGGTTTCCGGGTGTACAATGTATCCGGCCATTACTGCCTGTCTTCGTCACGTCGGAAATGGTGCGGGTTCCAGTACAGGAACGATCCCCAACAGAGCACAAGTCCCGGTACCAGCACGGTATATGTGCGCGTAAAAATCCAGTCCAGACAGGCGATCAGTACACCGACTTCCAGACACGTCCAGCCGATGAGGACACGCTGCCACCCGCGGTACGTTTTCCCCGGGATTTCCGCCGGTCGCGCGCGCCCGTTTGAAGTCCGCGGCGGGAGGGAGCCCGCCGAATGAAACAGCACAACGGCAATCCCCCAGAGTATCATCACGGTCACGAGCAGGACCCGGTGTGTCCACGCAACCAGTCCCGCAGGTAAGATCGGGCGTGCACGCACCAGCCAGGGGAAAACGATCAGCGTGAACATTGCAATCAGGATGCTGCCGAACAGGTGTCCACCCCATCGATACCACATTTGGCGCATCGTGGTTGTCATGGTCACACCGCAGGTGGTCTCCGAACGCGGAAACCCATGCACCGGAATGGGCTGGAAAACCCGTTGAAAGATGGTGTTGTATGCGCAATTCGGATGCGCTGCCTATTCCCCGCGCAGCCAGTTGGCCGGTCGGACCGTCCAGGTCATCCAGAAGACGGGACTGAGTGCCAGTATGCAGAGCAAAAACACCAGGATGGCCACCAGTGGACCCTCCCAGACAGACGGCCGAATGACCAGTTCGGGAATGACCCAGTGCAATGCCAGACGGCCCATCCAGTATACCGCATTGACGGCCATGAGGACAAGCGCGGTCCAGCAGACGGCCAGTCCCAGCCCGTGCAGCCCGAAATCGGCCATACCGGCCCCCAGTGCTTTCCAGATCGCCCATTCGCGTCGGCGCAACCGGGCGTCGAGCAGCATCACCTGGTGGATGGTCAATAGGGCGATGATCGTGAGTCCCCATCCGCTGAACGTCAAAAACGCCTGGGTCGAACGGGCGATCGAACGAAACCGTACCACGCTCGGATGATGGGCGAATACGGTTACACCGAACCGTTGTTCGACTGCCTGTTTCCACGTCTGAAACCGCGCCGGATCCCCAAACCAGCGGCCTTCGATCCAGTCCATATACTCCGGCCGGACGTGTTCCGCCCAGACGTCCCATCGGATCAGAATCGCATAGGGTTCATGGCCGGATGTGAACTGACCCGGGGAACCGTCACACAATCTCCAGATCGCGCAGACATCCTGCCAGGCGATCGACTGCGGGAAATACAGCGGATTGATCCATACAGTATGGGTGTGAGGCGCCCGGATCTGGAACCACGGACGCAACTGTTGCACCCGATCCACATCCGTGGCCACCCATCGAATCGTCTGTTTCCGCACCACCCGTTCGCCTTCATTCCATGGAATGAGGGCGTACGCGTCGGACGACTGACGCTGAAGTGCGCGGTATACCGCGGTATCGACCGGTCCGGCAAACGTGGTCGTGAACCGTCCCGGGTCCGGTTGTGTCCCCCGGATGTAAAACGGCATCCCGGAGGCTTTCCAGAGATGTGCGAAGTACGTCCGACCGGCCCGTGCAGCGTCCCAGGCCAGCCAGACGAGTCCCACCGCGAGGCCGAGGAAGAGGCTCAACAGGATGACCACGATCCGCCGGGAACGAAACGCTTTCCAGGTGACTCGCCAGAGAAATCGAATGCGACTGTTCATGGCAACGGTGCCACCTCATGCAACAGATTGGGACGAAGGGTTTGCAGTTCACGATGCAGGGCAAATGCCGTGACCAGACCGACAATCCCGAGGGTGGCCAGAAGGGTGATCATTCCGACGGTGAGCACGGCCGACGGTGCGGGGGGCGTGCCGGAGACCGGCAGGATCCGCACGATCCAGGTGCCGAACACCCAGCCGAATCCACCCGCAGTGAGTGCGAGCAGGATGTGTTCGATGAGGAACAAACCGTAAATATGTGCGGGTTCAGCACCGAACGTCTGAAACAGCGTGATCTCGTATGCACGCACCCGCACGATCCCGTGCACGATCGCCCCCACACCGATACAGGTCGCCAGGATGACCGCACCGATGATCACGCCGACCAGACGACGGACCCGGGTCCAGAACAGCGTTTCCTGGAATACCGCTTCCTGAATGGGGAACACCCGGGCACGCGGCGCGAGTTGTTGTTGCAACTGGAACGCGATGGACGTCGGATAGGGCTGACAGATCCACTTTTCCTGTTCCGCCGGAGAGAGCAGTTCCAGCCGAACGGGAATCGGGGGCTCGGGCATCGTCAGTGCGCGTACATAGAACCGGTGTGCGGGCAACCTGTCGTTCAGGGGGGTCCATGCCCGCCAGTCCACGATCAGCGTGGCGTCTTCTGGACCGCCTGTCTGCACGATACCGGTGACCGTCAGGTCCAGATCGCCGCCGTCATGTGTCCGCACGGAAATGCGGTCACCGGCGCGGATGGCCTGCTGTGCCGCCAGGATGGTACCCACGAGGACCTCCCGGTAGGACCGCGGCCAGGTACCCCGGATCTGCCAGCCGGCGGCGATCGGCCGCCAGTACAGCGCCGGGGATCCGGAACGGTGTTCCCGCATGGCACGTACGGGAAAGAGTAGCGTGACACTGACGGGCAACCAGTGTCCCGTCGTACGGTGCTGCCACCGCGTGTAATATACGGGTACAACGGCGGTGATGTTGTTTCGCCAGAAGATCTTGCGCGCTGCGCGCCACATCCGGAGTTCAAGGTGCCGGATCCCGGTCGTCGTATCCGGCACGATCATGATGTTCGGCCCGAATGTCTGGAGCCGCTGCTGCAGGGTGGTTTCGAATCCCAGGACGGCGTTCAGCAGTCCAGCCATGAGCGTCGCACTGACGGCAAGAATGGACCACGCCAGGAACTTTCGCCACTTTCGTTGCCAGATATTCCGCCAAACGATACGGATTAACATCGGTTCTCCCTTTCACTTCCCACCGATTTTCCCGACGATCGCACGGACGGGAATGTATACCATACCACCGTGGACGGAATGGGGCAGGGGAATCGGATTGCATCCTCCCGGCTGACCGAGCGTGTCCAGTACGATCGGCGCTGCACAATGGCGACAGTATACCTGCTCACCACGCTGATAGTACCCGCGGGGTCCGCACAGCACACATGCGTCGAGCGCAATACGTACGTCCATTGGTTCCAGTCGCGTCGCCAGCAACCGCACGTCCTCCCCGGAGGGCAGAGTGACCTGAAAGAACGCGATCTTGCGAATCGGGATGGTCTGCAGCGGAATGACAACGTCCCGGTTCACGATCTGAACCGGATGCGCCGGTGCCATCGGTGGCGCTTTGGTGTAGAGATAAAACCCGGTCAGCCCGAAAGCGGCCAGCAGTGTGGTGCTCAGGAGAATCGCCCGCCAGCGGCGAAGTGTGCGCAGATGCGCGCGTTGCAGTCGCCGGCGGACGTGCGGATCGGTGACCGCAGCACCGACGTCCGGAACGGACGCCGGCACCGGCGCAAAGACGAATGCAGCGACGACGAGAACGATCACCGTAAAGATCAGCAACTGATTGTTGACGATCGGTCCCACGATGGCCATTTCGGTCGGACCGCCCGGCAGAATCCCCGCTTCGATCCATTCGTGCACCCCCGCGAGTGCGAACTGGAAACACAGCACGATCAGGACGATCAGACTCAATCGGAATACCCGACGGAACGGGATCCAGCGGCTTCCCCGGTACAGGGCAACGCCAAATGCCAGCGCCAGCGCGATCCCGATGAAGAATCCAACGAGTTGCAGCATCCACGTGGTCGAAAAACTGATCGCGGTCACAAATACCAGCGTTTCCACGGCCTCGCGAAATACCATCAGGAATGTGACGACAAACAGCGCCGGTCCGGTCCAGCGGCGACGCAGTTGCCGTTCCGTGGCTGCCCGGACCTCGCCGGCCCAGCCGCGGTGCCGGTACAGCCAGAAAAGCAGGGTCCCGATCAATACCGCGCCGATGAGGTAAAGGGCACCCTCATAGGCTTCTTCGTTGATACGCCACCGGACGAGTAGACTCGGGACAATGAACACACCCACCAGTGCGAAGGACGTTGCCACGATCAGACCGCCGTAGACCCAGCCACGCAGTTCCGACCGCTCGCGGCGACGCAGGACCGTCAGAATAATGGTCACAATGAGCGCGGCTTCCAGTCCCTCGCGCAGGGTGATGATCAGCGTTTCCAGCATCGGCACCTCGCGTTCAGGATTTGGGCCGATGGAGGGAGCGTGGGGGACAACGGACAATACACGGAAGCCCCCGCCAGTCAGGTACAGCCGCGTTCGGGTCAGGCGAACCGGCTGTGCGAGATCGATTTTCAGTTTCTTCCATCGTAGGCCGATCGAGGGGATTTGTCAAAGGCAGGTGCTTTTGGGATCGGGACAGGAGATGGGACATGAGAACCACAGGATCCACCGGTGTCAGGTGTCGTGTGTCGGGTCTCAGGTGTCGGGTGTCCGATCCTGCGGGACCCGAATGAGTTTGACAAAATGGTCGTGGTTGATTACGATTACAATAGCGCAAGCCGATCGGAGGGTTGGATATGCGCGCGCGTTGGGTATGGGTCCCGGTCATTGCACTGGGTATCGTGTTGGGGTCAGGTCTGCCGTTGTTTGCGCAGGCAAAACCGGGTGAAATCGGTGGCCAGTTGTTTCAAGAAGATGCCCGAACACCCGTGCCGAAGGCGCAGATCATCGTACGGCATATCACGACTGCCACGCGCCTGCAGGATATTACGGACGACAAGGGTCGTTTCCTGATCCGCAAGGCACTGCCCGGAAGTTACGAGGTCGAGGCCGTGGTCGCGGGTCAGACATACCGGTACCCTGCGACGGTCAAGGTGGTGTCGGAACGACTGACACGGCTGTGTCTGGCACTCGATCCGGAACATATGGCCCTGCGGTTACTGGAAGAGACCTGTGAACCAAAACCGATATTCTGGCCTCGATTTCGGAAATACATTCTCATTGGCGGTACACTGGTCGCCGCCGGTGTGATCGTCTATGTGGCCACGCGGCCCAAAAAAGAGGTGACCCCACGCCGTCCCGGTGAGTAATGCGTAAAATGTAACTCCCCGGATGGTGCACGCGTCGTGTTGTCATATCACGAAGGGATCATCTATGCGGCGTCTGACAGTCATCGTGGGGTGGATATGGATCATCGGTGCAACGGTATGGGCTGCACAGAAGCCCGTACAGCGGGAGATTCGTAATGTCATTGTCGCCGTGCAGGGGGATGCCATTGATATTCTTCTGCAATTGCAACCGCTGCGCAAGAGGTCTTCCGCGCCTTCTGCGCTGCCGTATGAGTTCCAGAAGGATACGGAACGGTCCGTATTGACGCTGACCCTGCAGAACGTCCGGTCGCGGGTGAAACGGTTGCCGCGCTGGAATCCCGCCATCGGTCTTGAAAATATCGAGATCACCACGCGCAATCCGTGTCAACCCACCTGCACGACGGATATCCGGTTGACGCTCGCGCCTCCACTCGAACAGTGGCAGTATGCCCTGGAACAGAAGACGATGCACCTGATCGTGCACTTGAAACGGGTGCGCCGCCGGCCGCCACCACCGCCACTGTCGGAAGGGGAGGGTTGGGCCGGTCGCGGGTTTTTCCCGGAATACCGTCTGGGTCCTGGCGATCTCATTGAGATTCAGGTCTTCGAATTGCCCGATTTCACGACATCCGTACGGATCGCCCCGGACGGCAGTATCTCTCTGGTGCCGATCGGTCGGATTTTCGTGGCCGGCAAAACCGTGCAGGAACTCGAACGGGAACTCCAGGCCCGTCTGGCACGGGATTACATCCAGGACCCGCACGTTGCCGTCAACATCAAAGAATTCCAGAGTCAACGGTATACGGTCATCGGCGCGGTGAAAAATCCCGGTTCGTTTCTGCTATTGGGGCATAAAACGTTGTTACCGCCCTTGCGGAAGCAGGGGGTCTGATTTCGCATACCGTGGGTACAGCGTATCTCTACCGCCTGAACGAAAAGGGCCAGTATGAGCGATACGAGATCGATTTGCGGCGTTTGCTCTATCAGGGTGACCTCAGTGAGGATATCGTGCTGGCGCCACAGGACATCTTGCTGGTACCCGTGGCGTCCATCCAGGTGTATGTATACGGCGCGGTCCGCAATCCCGGCATTGTCGAGGGTCAGGCACCGATGACCCTGCTGTATGCGCTGGCTGCTGCTGGCGGATTTGCCGAGCGTGCGTCGCTCGGAGGGGTCCGGATCGTGCATCCGGACGGAAAAGTTGAAAAAATCGATGTCGGAGACATCCTGGAGGGGAAGAAACCGGATGTCCCATTACGCAACGGGGACATCATCTACGTTCCGACATCGATCTTTTGAGGCCCGGGGCATGCGTGTGGCCAGGAGCCGAAGATGCAGCAACGGGAAGCGATCCAGTGGGCAGAAGAACCGGAGCCCTCTCTGCAGTTACAGCAGATATTCTGGATCATCCGAAAATATATCGGCATCATTGTCGCCGTTACGGCCACGACGGTGCTGCTGACCGCGCTCTGGGTGTTTCGCCAGCAGCCGATGTTCAAGGCTGCCGCAGTCATCGAAGTGCGACCGGAACGGTTCGATGTCGGGGAACAGATCTATAAACCCCTCGCGGCGTTTACCCTCGATACGTTTATCCAGACCCAGCTGAACATCGCGCAGCGGCGTGCCATTGCCGAACGCGTGGTGCAGCGGTACGGCGTGGAACAGTTGATGCGCTGGTTCCAGATCGATGCGTCCGCCATTCCCGCAGCCGTTAAGTCCCGCGAGGCATATCTCGTCGGGGTTCTTTTGAGCCATATCCAGGCGCGCCGCTACGGCCAGACGTTTCTCATCGAAATCGGAATGGAAGCCCCCACACCCATCGGCGCGGCCATGCTGGCGAACGGATGGGCGGAAACACTCATCGATTTCAACCGTGAACTCGAAGTCGAACTCAGTCGTACGGCCGGTACGGCCCTCACCGAACAGATTCAGCGCCTGCAACGGTCCATCGCGGAGAAAGAAGCCCGTCTGTCCGAACTCGCGCAGCAGGTGCAGATCCAGATCCTCGATCAACAGTTCAACGTTGCATTGCAGAAAATGGAAAGCATCAGTCAGCAGATCACAGATGCCGAAAAGGAACGGCTCGAGCGCCAGGCTCGCTTGCGGCAGTTGCAGACGGCACAGGCGGAAACGCTCCCCGAGGTGCGCAGTGATCCGACCGTTCAGAGCCTCTATCAGGAGTGTGCCAGGGCACAGCAGGCGTATGAGGAGAAACGCAAGATTTTTAAACCCAACTGGCCCGGATTGAAGAAACTGGATTCCGAACGGCGGGCACTGTGCGACCAGTATCGGCAGGCGATGCAGGACCTGTACCGGACGCTCTTGCGGCAGGCGGAAGCCGAACTTCGTGCAACGGAAGACAAACTCGCGATGTTGCACGCGGAGTTTGATCGGATCAAACAGGAAATGGATCGTCTGAATCAGACGGCTGCGGAGTACCACACACTGAAAGCGGAGATCGAAAACCAGCGCAAACTGCTGGAAACCATGACGCAGCGGCAACAGCAGGCCAAGATCTCCGAGACCGGGACACTGCAGAGCGGCGCCATCATGCGGATTGTGGAATACGCCGACCCGCCGAAAGCCCCGTACCGTCCGCGCAGAACGCGGACATTGCTGTTCGCGCTTCTGATCGGACTGTTCGCCGGAACTGGCCTGGCATTCGGATTGCACCTGCTGGATGACCGCATTTATACCCATGAAGACATCCAGCGGTGCACAGACCGTCCGATTCTGACCATTATCCCGGACTGTGAAGGGGAAGGCGATACGCACCTCATTCGCAATGCGCTGAAATTCCTGCACAGCGCGTTGACCGTACAGCCGGAGTCGGCGGACGCGCCGCGCATCATTGTGGTAACCAGTGCGCAACCGGAAGAGGGAAAGACCTTTGTGGCCACGAACCTCGCATTGCAACTCGCCGATGTCGGTCACCGTGTGTTGCTCATCGATGCGGATCTCTACCATCCCTGCGTGCATGAAGTCTTTCAGGTAACGCGTCGGCCGGATCTCGTCGACGTCTTCGGTGAGACGCAGCCTCCGGATTTTGCACGTCTCGTTCGGGTTCCCCCGAATCTATTTTTGATTCCCATTCGTTCGGGTCTGGATACCCGTATCGGCGTCACGTTATTCAGCAGTCCGCAGTTTTCACAGCGTTTACAGATGGCGTTGCAGGTGTTCGATTACATTCTCATCGATACCCCACCGGTCCTTGCCGCGGCGGATACGTTGCATATTGCCCGCTGGGGAGACGGCATATTGCTGGTCATCGGGTGCGAGATGGTGACACGTCGAATGGTGCGCGAAGTCGTCGAACGGTTTGAACGGGCGGGTCTGGACATTATCGGTGTGGTCCTCAATCGTGTGCCGTTTTCGAAACGTTATTCGTATTATTACTACTATTACTATCGCTACTATCGGAAGTACGGTAAGGCGTATGCGTCTGACCGGGCGCCGTGAGGGAAATGGAACATAGAACGGCTCGTGTCGACAGGGAATATCTACTCCGCTGTACCCGTCATTCCCTGACCCCTGCTCCCCGACACCCGACCCCTGAGACCTGGGACCTGCCCCCTGCCGATCTCAGAGATTCCCGGTAGATTTTCGACCGATCCCGTGCTATAGTGGATGAATGTCATTTTCATATCCGTGAGGCAGTGCACATGTGGGAGCCCGTGATCGGTCTGGAAGTGCATGCACAGATGTTGACCCGGACCAAAATGTTCTGTCGCTGTCGGAATCGGTACGGTGATCCACCGAACACGAACGTCTGTCCGGTCTGTCTGGGGTATCCGGGCAGTCTTCCCGTCCCGAACCGGACGGCGATTGAGATGGCGCTACGCACCGCACTGGCCCTGCACTGCACCATCCATCTCGACTCGGAATTCAGCCGTAAAAACTATTTCTATCCGGATTTACCTAAAAATTACCAGATCTCTCAGTATGACCGGCCGCTGGCGACGGGGGGGTGGCTGGAGTTTCGTGTGGACGATACTGTTCGGCGGGTGCGGTTACGTCGATTACACATTGAGGAAGACGCCGGGAAGTCGCTGCATGAGGGGTTTCCGGATTCGGATCGCATGACGTATCTCGATTTCAACCGGTGCGGTACGCCACTCATGGAGATCGTCTCCGAACCGGAAATCCGCAGCCCGCGGGAAGCGGCCGAATATTTACGCGCGTTACGCCAGTTATTGCTCTATCTCGGGGTATGTGACGGCAACATGGAACAGGGCAGTTTACGTTGTGATGCGAATATCTCTTTACGGCGGCCGGGGGATCCTGTCCCCACGTATAAAGTCGAACTCAAGAACCTGAATTCGTTTCGGTTCCTGCAGAAGGCACTGGAGTATGAGGTCCGCCGGCAGACCCGGTTGCTCGAATCCGGACAGACGCCCGTGCAGGAAACGCGTCTGTGGAACGAGCGGGAGCAGCGTACGGAACCGATGCGCACCAAAGAGGAAGCGCACGATTACCGGTACTTTCCGGATCCCGATCTCATCGAGGTGCACATTGACCGGGACTGGCTGGAATCTCTCAAGGCAACGTTACCGGAACTACCGCTGGCCCGCTGGCAGCGTTTTTGCACGGCGTACGGGTTGCCCGCACATGACGCCGATCGGTTAACGGCCAATCCGCGGGTTGCGGATTATTTCGAAGCGGTGGTCGCGCGTGCACCCTATCCGAAGCGTGTGGCCAACTGGATCACGAGTGAACTGTTTCGTCATATGGAATTCGAAACCGGTGCCCCGCCGGAAACCGTGCCCCCGGACCACCTGGCGGAACTCGTCGAGATGCTGGCGCAGGGCGAGATCACCGGTGCGGTCGCAAAAGAAGTATTTGAACTCATGGTCCAGTCCGGGTCTCCGCCGCGCGCGATCGTGGAGGAACGGGGGCTCCAGGCGGTATCTGACGAATCGCAGATCACGGCCTGGGTCGACGAAGTGCTTGCTGCACACCCGCAGCAGGTGGCGCAGTACCGTGCGGGGAAGACGAAACTGTTCGGGTTTTTTATGGGCCAGGTGATGCGCCGAGCGGGTGGGCGAGCGGATCCGCAGAAAGTGCGTGCCGTGCTGACGCAACGCCTGCAGGCCGAAGTGGCGTCTACCACCCGTGACTGATCGTCCGGCCGCAACCGTCCGAGCGACCCGACAGTCCGCGCGATGGGTACGTCCGTGAGCGAACGCCCGATCATTCAGACGTTTCAACTCGGCCATACCTACGATCGCCGGCGATGGCTGTTTCGCGACGTCAATCTCACGATCGCTGCGGGTGAGTTCGTGTTTCTTACCGGACCGAGTGGAGCGGGCAAGACGACATTTCTGCGATTGCTCCTGCGAGAAATCACACCGGTCGAGGGACAGATCCTCATTTTCGGGCAGAACCTGCGTACGTTACCGGAGCATCGGCTGTTTCGATTGCGTCGTCAGATGGGGTTTGTCTTCCAGGATTTCCGATTGATTCCTTCATACACGGTGCTGGAAAACGTCACGCTCCTTCTGCGTTTGCTCGGTGTGCCGCCGCAGGAACAGCGGCGCCAGGCGATCCGGACGCTGCACTGGGTGGGGTTGAGCGGATACTGGCGCAGTTATCCCCCGGCACTGTCCGGAGGCGAGCAGCAGCGCGTTGCTATCGCGCGTGCGATCATCCACCGTCCCCGGATCCTGCTGGCGGACGAGCCGACCGGGAATCTGGACCCCGAGATGTCTGTCGAGATCATGCGGCTCTTTGTCCGGATCAACATGGGGGGCACCACGGTCATCGTGGCGACGCACGATGACCGGTTGATCGATCTCGTCGGCGGAAAGGTCCTCGCCATCGAGCGTGAGACCATTCACCTTGTCGATGAACGCCCCATTCATCCGGCACTCGTCTCCGGTGAATGGCAATGATGCGGTACGTTTACACCACACTCGCCATTTTGCAATTCGGATGGATGAATCTCCGGCGCAATCGGGTAACGACCTGGGTATCGTCTTCGATCATCATGGCTGTGCTGTGGATGATCGGCAGCTGGCTGCAGGTGCATCACTGGGTCCGGGCATGGATCATGCCGTACCGGTCCAGCCTGGTCATGTATGTGTACCTGACGACCGACATCACACCGGAACAGCATCGGGACCTGGAACGGTTTTTGCACCACAGTCCGCTCGTTGCTGACTGGACGTTTCTCGATGCCGATGCCGCACGCCAACGGTTCACGGAACTGTTTCCCGAAATGGCACCGATCATTCGCAGCCTGGAGGTCCACCCGATTCCTCCCCATTATGAGGTGCGTTTACATCCCCGACGGGTCACACCGCAGGACGCCGATGCGCTGGCCGATACGTTGCGCCGCATGGCGGGTGTACTGGACGTGGATTACGAACGCTGGTGGGTGGAACGATTGACGCATATCTATCGCATTGTGCAGTGGGGCGGCATGGTGCTCGCCAGTATTCTGACGGTCATGGGACTGTTTACCGTGGCCAACGTCATTCGTTTGAGTTTTTTCGCCCGCCGGGAGGAGGTCCAGATCCTCCGATTGCTCGGTGCGCATCCCTGGCATGTACGTCTGCCGTTTTACATCGAGGGAATCCTGCTGGGATGCGTCGGCAGTGTGTTCGCCGTGGTCCTCTGGTGGGTGGGGTTTCACGGTATCGTATGGTACGTTCGCCGGTTTTTGCAGCGGTTCTGGGTGGTCAACCCACAGTTGATGTTGTACCCGGGGATTCCGCTCTGGATGACCGGGATCGGGCTCTGTCTGGGATTGCTCGGTGCCATACTGGCACTCTGGATGATGCGTCTGGAGGAAGAACACCGTTAAAGCACCCGGGAATACGGCTGCAGGGTCGGCACGGTCCATGTGGTCCCGCAGGCACAGCGTGTTCCAATGAACCCCGCGGGATACCGTCATCCAGGATGCGCTGACACCCGACACCTGAGACCTGGGACCTGCCACCGATCGCGTCCACTTGGCAAATCGATTCGGTCTTTTATAATAAAGCGAAACGGGAATCCCACGTGTCGAGGGGAGTATGACCGAGCGGAAACCACCCAATGGCGGCCCGGAGATGGAACACCTTCCGGACAATGAGAAAAAGAAATCCCACCATGTGGATGAAAACCTGTTTCGTCGGAGTCAGGAGTTCTCCCAGATCTTCAACCAGACCCGGCAGTTCGTTGAAGACCTGCTGAAGGAAAACGAACGGCTGCGCTATCAGATCGCGCTGTTACAGAGCCGCCAGCCGTCCGCGCCGATGATCGAACGGCTGCAGAAAGAAGTCGAATACCTGCGCAAACGGGTGGCCGAACTTGAACGGGAGAATCAGTTTCTGGAAGCCCGGTATCGGGAGATCGAGGCCGAGAATAAGGATTTCGCATTGCGGTATGCAGAGATCGAGGAGCAGAACAACAATCTGGCCAATCTGTATGTGGCCAGTTATCAGTTGCATTCCACGCTGGATTTCCAGGAAGTCCTGCGCATTGTCAAGGAAATCATCATCAACCTGATCGGCGCTGAGATGTTCGGGATCTTCCTGCTCGACGAGAAGGACAATCACCTGCACCTCGTGGCCCATGAAGAGATGGACGAAGTCGTCGGAATGAAAGTCAGCCTCGAAGCGGGCATCCTCGGTCGCGTTGCACGCACCGGTGAACCGTATTATATCAATCAGGCCGTGCGTCCGGACGCCCCGATCGACTATCTGCATCCGCTCGCGTGTATCCCGCTGAAGATCAAAGAACGGGTCATCGGCGTGATTGCCATCTACCGGTTGTTCATTCAGAAAGACAGTTTCTCGGCGCTCGACCATGAACTCTTCAGTTTGCTGGCCGGTCACGCGGCGACGGCGATTTTCAGTGCCCGGTTGTACACGCAATCCGAGCGGAAGTTGATGACCCTTCAGAGTTTCCTGGAACTGTTGACCACGCCACCGCCATCGAAATGAGCCGTCGAAAGGGGTGGTCCATGAAAACGCTGACGTTCATGATCGTGGAAGACTCTCCGACAATGCGGCAATTGCTCGCGTTTACGTTGAAGCGGTTCAAAGGCGCGCGTATCCTCGAGGCCGGTGACGGTGTGGAGGCCCTGAAAAAACTGAACCAGGAAAAGGCCGATCTGCTGATCGTGGACATCAATATGCCGGTCATGGACGGATTGAAACTGATCAGCGTATTGCGTCAGAGTCCGGAATACCAGGACGTGCCGATTGTGATCGTCACCACCGAGGGTGCCGAGGAAGATCGCAAACGTGCGCTGGCGCTCGGTGCAGATGCCTATATCGCCAAGCCGGTACATGCGTCCACCCTGATTCAAACCATTGAACAGTTGCTCAATGCCCGGAAATCGTCCGAAGGTGCGTAATTGGGGCTGGATCCTGGCTCTGCTCGGATTGGTGGGTGGCTGCGGCTATCATCTGAAGGGCCACGGTGCGGGTATCCTCACAGAGGACGTGCGCACCATTGCGATCCCCCCCGTGGAGGGGGATTTTCCCCGGTCCGAAATCCAGCAGATCCTGACCCAGCACATTACGGATGCGTTTGTGCAACGTACGCGCCGGCAGATTGTGAACGCACCCGCCGCGGCCGATGCCGTATTGACCACGCGGGTGCTGCAGTTTAACGTCACACCGGTAGGATGGACCCAGAGCAGTGAAGCCCGGTCGTATCAGGTGCTGATCGTGTTGCGTGTCCAGTTGATACGCACGCAGGGTCGTTCCGTACTCTTCGCGCATCCGCGCTGGACGTTTCGGACCCAGTTTGAAGTCGACCCGGGTACCCCCATACAATATGAGAACCTGGAACTGGAGGCGGTTCGACGGATCGGGGACGACTTCGCCCAGGCCCTGGTCAGTGCCGTGCTGGAAGCGTTTTAAACAGCGGCCCGGGGTGTGTTCCGGAGAGGGAGGTAACATGGAAGGGGATGTGGTCATCGGGGTTGTCGGTGAACAGTGTACGCGCAGCGGAAACTACATCTGCGGCAATTGCGGTGCCTACCGGTATTTCGACGTCGGAGACGTCTTCGATTATTGCTGGGTGTGCGGTGAAGAGGATATCGAGTGGGAACTGGAAGTGTAGCAGGGAATCGGTGCGCGCGAGCTGCGCGTCGAGTGCGCAGTTGCCGTCATGATCGCCATACCGGTAGTATTCGGCGGGGGCGCATCCTGACCGTAGGGAGATAGTACCATGCCGGAATTCATCACACCCAAATCGGTCAACTTTTCGGAATGGTATACGGACGTTATTCTCAAGGCGGAACTTGCGGATTATGCGCCGGTCAAAGGGTGTATGGTCATTCGGCCGTACGGATTTGCGATCTGGGAGCACATGCAGCGCATTCTGGACGGGTATATCAAGGCGCTCGGCCATATGAACGCGTATTTTCCGTTATTCATTCCATGGTCGTTTTTGCAGAAAGAAAAGGAACACGTGGAGGGTTTTGCGCCGGAAGTTGCGGTGGTTACCCGCGCGGGGCAACGCGAACTGGAAGAACCGCTGGTCGTACGGCCGACTTCGGAAACGATCATCTATGCCATGTATGCAAAGTGGATCCGTTCTTACCGGGATCTGCCCATTCTGATCAACCAGTGGGCCAATGTGGTGCGCTGGGAAATGCGTACGCGATTGTTCCTCCGGACGACAGAATTTCTCTGGCAGGAGGGTCATACCGCACATGCAACTTACGAGGAAGCCGAAGAGGAAACGCTCCGGGTGCTGGACATGTATCGGCGGTTTATGGAAGAAGATCTCGCCATTCCCGTGATCGCCGGTGTCAAGTCCGAGGCCGAAAAGTTCGCCGGTGCATTGCGCACGTATACCGTTGAAGCCATGATGGGAGATAAACGTGCGCTGCAGGCCGGAACATCGCACAACCTGGGACAGAATTTTGCCAGGGTGTTCAATGTTCGGTTCCAGGACCGTGACGGCGAATGGAAGTACGTCTGGCAGACGTCCTGGGGAGTATCCACGCGTCTGGTCGGTGCCATCGTGATGGTGCACGGGGACGATCACGGACTGTTCCTCCCACCGCGTATCGCTCCGTACCAGGTCGTCATTGTGCCCATCTGGAAAGACGATACGGAGTTGACGGCCATCATGGAAAAAGTCCGTACGCTGGTTGATGCGTTGCGTGACCGCCAGGTCCGTGTCCACGTCGATACACGGGATCACGTCACACCCGGATTTAAGTTCAATGACTGGGAACTCCGGGGTGTGCCGCTACGGATCGAGATCGGTCCGCGCGATCTCGAGCGCCATCAGGTGATCGTGGTCCCGCGCGGGGAGTCCAGGACACCGATTGCCTTTGACCGTGTGATCGACCATGTGGTGCAGGAACTCGCCCGCATCCAGCGTGCACTGTACACACGCGCGCGTGGTTTTCTGGAAGCCAACACGTTTCTCCTTGACGATTATGGAGAATTTTGTCAGCATATTGAAACGAGAGGTGGATTTTATCATTTGCGCTGGTGCGGACAGGCGGCGTGTGAGGCCCGGATCAAGGAAGATACAAAGGCCACTGTCCGGTGCCGTCCGTTGCATGCGTCCCCGGATCCCGGGCCATGCATCGTATGTGGGCAGCCCGCCCAGTACCGGGTGGTCGTGGCCCGTGCGTATTGAATCGGGTCCCTGATCTCAGGGGGACAGATATCAGATGTCGGGTGGCGAGCAAGTGCATTGACCGAAATGTCAGACACCTGTGCGAACACGAGATGGGAGTCTCTACCCGGAACGACGAACGTATCGTGTGGCGCCCGCAGCGTGGCAGGAACCACGATTGTGTGCATGTGGCCCGCAATTTTCGACACCCGATACCGGACACCTGATACCGACACCCGGGACCCAACACCCGCCACCCCTGGAGGATGCATCGTGCGCGTCGACCTGCGCAGCGACACGGTCACACGACCGACTCCGGAAATGCGACAGGCGATGAGTCGCGCGGCAGTCGGTGATGACGTATACCGTGAGGACCCGACGGTGCGGCGCCTCGAGGAGCGCAGCGCCGAGTTAACGGGGAAAGAGGCAGCACTGTTCTTTCCCTCGGGTACAATGGCGAATCAGGCAGCATTGAAAACCTGGACCCGACCGGGGATGGCGATCATTCTGGAAGCACGCAGCCATATCCTGCATTTTGAAATGGGCGCCCTCGCCGTGATTTCCGGGCTGGTCCCGAATCCGATTCCCACTGCACACGGCCACTTCACCGTGGAAGACGTCCGCGCACGTCTGTATCCGCCCCGGGATTATCTCATGCGTACGGGCCTCGTGACGGTGGAGAACACCCACAATATGGCCGGCGGGACGGTCTTTCCGTTGGCCGATCTCGCCGCGATTTATCGGTTCTGCCGCGAACAGCAGTTGCCAGTACATATGGACGGCGCGCGCGTATTCAATGCAGCCGTGGCACTCGATGTAGAGGTTCGGGAGATCACCCGGTACTGTGACTCTGTCATGTTTTCCCTCTCCAAAGGACTGGCCTGTCCGGTGGGGTCAATACTGTGCGGACCCGCAGATTTCATCGAAGAAGCCCGCAGGGTACGCAAAATGCTCGGTGGTGGCATGCGTCAGGTGGGCATTCTCGCCGCGGCCGGTTTGATCGCCCTGGACATGATGGTCCACCGGCTGGCGGACGACCACCGCCGTGCTCGCCGATTGGCCGAGGCGTTTGCGGAAATGGAGGGACTGGCAGTCGATTTGCGCAGCGTGCAGACGAATATCGTCATGGTGCGCACGACCGGAACATGGACCGCCCCCGCGCTGTGTGCAGCGTTGAAAGAGGCCGGTATCCTTGCACTGGCTGTGGCCAACGACACGATCCGGATGGTCACGCACTACCACATTACGGATGCGGACGTCGATTACGTTATTCAGACGGTACGGCGGATTTTACGCGAGTCACCACGATCTTCAACGATCGCACAATCCGGTTGATCACCCAAAACTCCAACATTTGACGCATCGTACCCATGACCGACACCGGTGTTGAACTCAGGAACTGCGCGATCCTGATCATTGACGATTCCGACAGGGAGCGAGAACAGATCAAGGAGATTCTCGCCGCGGACGGGATCTTTTCCCGTTACTATGAAGGCCGTGACGGTATGGAGGGGTTTCGTCTGCTGCTCGAATACCGACCGGATATCGTACTGTGCGATATGGTGATGCCCCGGTATGACGGACTGACCTTTTTAAACATGCGACAGGCGAAGGGCGGCGTGGCGTTGCTGACGCCGGTGCTGATGCTGACGGCGATGGACAATTTGCAGTTAAAAGTCCGGGTGTTTGAAATGGGCGCGCAGGATTACATCATCAAACCGATCGAACCGCTGGAACTGCGTGCGCGGGTGCGGGTGCATCTGAAAGTGAAGAAGTTGCAGGAGTTCCTCATCCGGCAGAACGAACGGCTGGAGCAGCAGAATCGACTTTTGCAGGAACTCTCGTCCACGGACAGTCTGACCGGTCTGTTCAATCGACGATACATTCTGGAGCAGTATGAGACCGAATTTGCCAATGCGGTGCGGTACAACTATCCGTTGAGCGTTTGCATGTTCGATCTTGACCATTTCAAACATGTCAACGATACGTACGGTCATCAGGCCGGCGATCACGTCCTGTGCACGTTCGCCGAGATTCTGCGGAACAACCTGCGCAAGGGCGATATTGCCGGTCGGTACGGCGGCGAGGAATTCCTCGTTGTCCTCCCGCATACGTACAGTGCGGGCGCAGTTGTCCTGGCCGAACGTGTCCGTATGCTGGTGCAGCAACGCCCGTTCGTCTACCAGGACCATGCCATTGCAGTCACGGTCAGTGCCGGGATCGCCACATTTCCGGAAACCCCGGTCACATCCTCCTGGGACCTGATCCGGTACGCCGATTATGCCCTGTATGAAGCGAAACGCCGGGGACGCAATCGCGTCATCCTGTATGATGCTTCCATATCGGCAACGGGTTAGACGTATGGCAGAATCCCCTCGCGGGTGTCCACAATCATGACGACGTATACCGTATTGAGTGTGGAAGACGATCCGTTGATTCAGGACCTTATCCGTCTGGCGCTGGAGAGTAAAGACATCCGTGTCCATTCTGTCGGCACCGGCATGGAGGCCGTCCGCTGGCTCTCGAAGTTACCGGAAGTGCATCTCGTGCTCCTGGATCTGCAACTCCCGGACATCATGGGCTACGCTCTTGCCGTGTATATCCGCAGTATCGAGGCCTACCGGACGGTTCCGATGATTGCCGTGAGTGGTGCGTATTCCATGGAATTTCTGAACACGACATTTGTCGCGGGGTTTGATGCGTTCCTGCAGAAACCGTTTTCGGTGCGCCAGTTACGTGATCTGGTCGTTGGATTCCTGCACGGTGCGCCACCGGTCCATCCGCCGCAGATTGATGCCACCACGGAACTCGCGTATACGCGCCGTTTGATGCAGGAAATGGGCCGGGATCTGTGGCGGTTTGTGGAGGAACTCGATCGGAAGTCTCGCCGCCTGAGTCGACAGGCCAGTGAACTCGAACAGATGATCCTCTCCACGATTCACGCCATGATCCGTATTCTCGAGGAAAACGAACGGTATACGGCCGGTCACGGTCAGCGTGTGGGAGAGTACGCGCTGCGTATGGGGCGTCTGTTGGGGCTGTCTCAGGAGGAACTGCGAATTCTGCATCTGGGCGGGATGTTTCACGACCTCGGCAAGATCGCGGTGGATCGGTGCATCATTCAGAGTCCATACCCGCTGACAGAAGAGCAGTGGCAGGAGATGCGACGGCATCCTCAGGTCAGTTACGAATTGCTTCGGGAAATTCCGTTTCTTGCCGATGCCGCTGTGATCGCTGGAGAGCATCACGAACGGTACGATGGGAAGGGGTATCCTCATGGAAAGCGTGGCGAGGAGATGGGCATTTCCAGTCATATCGTGATCCTGGCGGACGCATTTGATGCGATGACCAGTCATCGCAGTTACCGACGGGCGCTGCCCATGCGCAAGGTGATTCAGGAGATTGAGGAAAACGCCGGCACACAGTTTCATCCGGAAGTGGCCGCCGCCTGGTTGCGCGAGTTGCACGCCCGTGGGGAAGAGATCTTACGCGAGGTCCACGCGCGCTATCCGATCAGTGAATAGCGTATGAAGGGGACCAGGGGGAAAGGCATGCAGGGGGTGATGTGAGAGGTGACAGGGTCGAACAGGGAGCAAATGCATCGCTTTTCTCCATGGTGCGTCCCCCCACAACGATGTCGGGATGAACCGTTCGCTGGTGATTTCCGGACCCGTACATACAAGATTCCCATCGGGAACGCGGGATCCCCCAGGGGCACACCGCTGCCGTGCCCCTGGATGCGTTCCCTGTCGGTCCGGGTCTCTGCACGTTGCCCGGATGGTCCATCCCGTGCTACAATCGGACCAATTTCGAATGTCGTACCCGAGTGCATGAGGAGGGTGGTGATGGAGATCCGTACGGTTGGTGTGGTCGGTTGTGGACTCATGGGTTCCGGGATTGCCCATACGGCCGCCATGTCCGGTTATGACGTCATCGTTCGGGAAGTCTCGGAAGAACTCGTGGCCAAAGGTCGGGAAAACGTGCAGCATTCCATCCAGCGGTGGTCCGTTCGTAAAGGACAGATAACAGAAGCG
This sequence comes from uncultured Acidobacteriota bacterium, assembly GCA_964541595.1. Lineage (GTDB taxonomy): Bacteria > Acidobacteriota > HRBIN11 > HRBIN11 > HRBIN11 > CAZIRO01. The sequence goes on along the minus strand of CAZIRO010000012.1, from coordinate 6,565 downwards.
GAAGGACAGCAATTGCTCACACGGATCCGTTTTACTACCCAGTTGCAGGATTTACGGGACTGCCATCTCATCATTGAAGCGATTACCGAAAATATGGACCTCAAGAAACAACTCTTCCGGGAGCTCGATAAGATATGTCCCCCGGACACGATCTTTGCGAGCAATACGTCGTCCCTGTGTATTACCGAAATGGCGGTCGTGACTCAGCGCAGTGCACGGTTTCTGGGGCTGCACTTTTTCAATCCGGTACCCATCATGAAACTCGTTGAGGTCGTGCGCACGGAACTGACGCACCCGGACATTGTGCAGCAGTGCACGGCGTTTGTGGAATCCCTGGGGAAGACACCGATTCAGGCACCGGATCGACCGGGGTTTATTGTGAACCGTTTGCTGGTACCGTATCTTCTGGACGCCATCCGGTGTCTCGAGGAGGGGCTGGCGACACCGGAAGACATCGATCAGGGAATGGTACTCGGATGCGGACACCCGATGGGACCGTTTACTTTGCTCGATTTTGTCGGTCTGGATACGACGTATTATATCGCACTGGCCATGTATGAGGAGTTCCGGGACAAACGGTTTGCGCCACCGCCTCTGTTGAAACGCATGGTCCTTGCCGGTCATCTCGGCCGGAAGACCGGCCGCGGATTTTACGATTACAGCAAAAAGGGCGGTACCGCATCCCGTGGATCCGGATCGTGAGGAGCACCACCGTGTCAGACCTGAAGTATACGGCAGAACGGGACATTCCGGAAGTCGATTACATGCAACCCCGGTTTTATCAGGGATTTTTTGCCTACGTATTCGCGCGCCCGTATACCGAGGGAAAATTCGTACTGGACGGCGGATGCGGAGAAGGATACGGAACGGCGTATCTCGCTGAAGTCGCACGTGCGGTGGTGGGCGTCGACATCGACTGCACGTGTGTCTGGCATGCGGTGCAGCGGTACGGTACCACACATGCGAACGTGACGTTTGCCTGTATGGACCTCTGCCGGCTCGGGTTTCCGCAGGGTACGTTCGATGCCGTGGTCTCGTTTGCGGTGATCGAACACGTCCCGGATTACCGGATGTATCTGCATGAACTCGCGCGTGTGGTGCGGGCGGACGGTGTGGTGATCATGGAGGCACTGAATCGGCAGACACCGATCTCTCTCGATCCCTGGCATTACAAGGAGTTCAACGCGTCAGAACTGCGCGCGGCGCTCGCAGAGTATTTTGCCGATGTGGAGATCTTCGGTATGGTCGGAAAAACGCAACGTGCGATTCAGTACCGCCGCAAGCGGGAACGGGTGATCCGTCTGCTCGTACGGCTGGGTGCATGCGCATTGCGCCGTCGATTGTCACATAGCCAGTATTTGCGGTTGTATCTCTTCGGACAGAAGATCATGCGGAAGTGGTTGTACAAACGCCATCTGCGAGGCCGCACGTTGACCGTTGACGACTTCACGGTGATTCGGGATGATATCGAGCGTGCATGGAGTTTCTTCGCGGTGTGCCGACGGCCCTATCATGCGCGGCAGATCGTGACCGTCCCGGGTGCCGCTGCAGCACGTGCACCTGCGGAAACGCCGACACCGGTGCGGTCCACGGGATCATCACAATGACGCCACATGCCGCGTCCGGGGTGCGCCGGGATGGCCGCCGGTTGCTGGTACGTGTGACCGGTACGGTGGTTATCCTGACGTGGTTGATCGTCCGGATGGACTGGACGTTGTTGCGGTCCGTACTGTATCAGGCGCATTGGGGGTGGCTGGGGCTGGCGTTCCTGACCCATTTTATCGGTATCGCACTCAGTCTGGTGCGCTGGCGCGTACTGCTCGTGCCACAGGCCATTTTTCTCTCCTGGACGGGACTGTTGTGGTCCTACATGAAGGGTGCGTTTTTCAATTCGTTTCTGCCGACTTCGGTCGGCGGGGACGTGGTTCGCGTATTCCAGGTCCGGGATTGGGTCGGCCGTGCCGGCGAGGTGGCCACGACCGTGGTGGTCGAGCGGTGGCTCGGCATGGTGGCGATGACCATGCTGCTCGGGTTCGGACTGTTCACCGCCGTGCGCACGCTGACCGTACACACGGGTATCCTCGGGTTGCTGTTCGTTATCGGACCCATCGGGGTGTATCTGGGATTGCGCACAATTCACGCACACTACCAGCACCATCCGCGGTCGGGCCGGTGGATCCGCAAACTGGCCGGTGTCTTGCAGGCGGTCGCGACGTACCGGCGGCATACACGTGTGCTGTGGCATGCACTGTTCTGGTCGCTCTGGATTCAACTCGACGTTGTGGTCTATTACTGGCTCGTCGGCCGCGGATTCCACGTGTCCACTGGATTGGTACAGTATATCATTCTCGTTCCCCTGGCGCAGATGGCGAGTTTCCTGCCGATCAGTCTCTGGGGTCTGGGAGTGCGCGAGGCGGTGTTCGTCCAGGCGGCGCCGTATTTTCGGATGACGCCGGAGCAGGGATTCGTCGTGTCCCTGGTCGCGTCGGTCCTGGGCGTGGCATTCAACATGTTCGGATTACCCACCGTACTGTTCACACTGGATCGGAAACGTGCGGTGTGTGAGGCAAAACAGGAATGTGCAGCAAAATAGAAAGAGGAGGGGGCGGGATCGTGGCCGGGAGGGAAAGCCACGACCCCATCGGGGCCCCAGGTGGCGCTTCATCACGGGGCTTGGCTGGGGTTTGGGGTATCTTTAATGGTCTCGTTTATATTTAGGCCGTTCACGATGTTTCGGCAACCTTCGGGTGGTGTTTTTCCCATCCCGGGTCTGCCGGAGACGTCGGTGTTGCGGTCGGACCTGCCGTTCACGGTGGATTTCACGACCGTCCCTGCGCATGACCTCGCGTTCGATCATCGGCCGGTACCGTTGCACACGACGCATTTCCGTATCGGGAAGTTGCGGCCGCACGATCGTCCGATTCCGGACACGAACAGTTTGCGTGCGTACGCGTATACGCGGAACGGATACACGCGCAACCCGTTCAATGACGCGCACATCCGGAGCACGACGCAGCACACGCACGTGTCCCCGTGGGATCGCGGGTGTCCGTGCATAGACCCCCACGTTTTCCCGGGTGAAATGATGCAGTGACACGTAGATCCACACATTGACGTGCGTGTGTGACCGGTACCGGGGACGGTATGGTCGGTATCGATAGAAATGATGGGCATCATCGTCATCATATTCGTATTCATCCTCGTACGCGTACACATCGTCATCGTACCCGTAGCGAACGGGGTGGGGTAATGTCCAGCCGGGCGGCGGCAGCGGTGCCCAACCGATGTAACCGCCAACGACCACCCATTCGACCCATGCGGGTGCCCAGGTGTACCCGGGAACCCATAACCAGCCGTACACCGGATGGTACAACCACCGTCCATAGTGGTATACGATCCATCCGAACGGTTCGTAAGACACCCAGAACCAGCCGCTCGATGACCACACCCAGTGTCCGTAAAAGTACGGTCGCCAGCGCGCATGTACGAACGGTCGCCAGCAGTATCCCAGCGCGTCCACCCATATCCAGGTACCGTAGGAGTTCAGATCGACGAAAATATCCATGGGTGCGGGTCGGCTGTAGCCAAATCCGATATGCACCCCGTAGGTGACTTTCTGGTGAGCGGCGGCCGGGGCACAGGCCCATTGTATGCCCGCGGCAAGGAGAAGTACGGCCACCCACCGGGTCATATGCACACGCATGATCGGCCTCCTGATATCCGGGAGTTCGGCATCGGGCAGAGAGCAGGGATTCAAACTCCGTGCCAAAACCCGAATGGCGTAATTGGTGGACACTGCAGACAACGGCGGGAGGCGCGCGGCTGCCGTTGTCGATACTCCGTGCACGGAACCGGTGCGCAACCGGACGATGGACATCGGTCCGAAATGTGGACCATTCCGGGAGGACACATGTCCTCAAGGGAAAGGGGTGACGCGCGAAAAAAATGGCGTGAAATGACGTCGTGCATCGATATCTTCACCACCTGTTTTCCTCTCGGTGACGTTTCCTCCTGTCACCGATTGATGTCACTTCTCCGTTCCCCGCAGACGCGGGTCCAGCCAGGAATAGAGCAGATCCACGCAGAGGTTCACACCCGCATATACCGCGCCGAACAGGATCACACAGGCCTGCACCGCCGGATAATCCCGCGCGTATATCGACTGAATGAAATACCGTCCAAGACCGGGCCAGGCGAAGATCGTCTCCGTAATGACCGTACCCGTCAGCAGCGCACCCAGTTGAAGCCCCATGACGGTCACGATCGGGATGGCCGAGGGACGCCACACGTGTCGACGCCACCAGAGCACGCGGGGCAATCCTTTGGCCCATGCCATCCAGACGAACGGCTGATCCAGCGTCTCACGCACGCTGGCGCGCGTAATCCGCGTGAGGTAAGCGATCATTCCGGTGCTGAGCGTCAGCGTCGGCAAAATGAGATGGCGCCAGGACCCGAATCCGGATACCGGCAGCCAGTGCAGTTGCACGGCGAACACATACATCAGAAAGGGCGCGATCACGAAACTGGGCAGTGCGATACCCACGGAAGTCAGCGGTGGAATCCAGCGGTCCCAGCGGGGGTGAACAGCGGCGAGGCTACCCAGCGGCAGGCTGACGATGGACGTCCAGAGTACGGCACAGACCGCGAGTAGCGCGGAGTTCTTCAACCGTTCGAGGATTTCGGGACGGATCGGGCGGCGAGTCCGGAACGACGTTCCCCAGTCCCCCCGTACCCATTTGATCCAGAAGTCCACATACCGGATGATCAGCGGCCGATCCAGTCCCCAGGCACGCCGCACGGATTCGATTTCCGCAGGTGCAGCGTTCTCGCCCAACATGGCGATCACCGGATCGCCAGGAATCAGGTGGATCAGTGCAAACGCCAGCGTTCCGATGACCCAGAGAATCCCCAGCGTCCACAGAATCCGATGCATCCACCAGGTCATTCGTACACCTCATGCGGAACTATCCCGGACTTTCGTACCGCTCTGACTCGATGGCGGGCGGACGGACCACGGTTCCGGGAGACATCGCACCGAAGATGGCCGCGGTGATACACATTCCGCCGACCCACTGCACCGCGGTCAGCCGTTCGCCGAGGAAGACCATGGCGAGCAGGGCCGCCTGGAACGGTTCGGTTGCATAGATCAGACTGGCGATCGGTGTATGCACGTGGGGTTGTGCGCGTGCCTGCCATTCAAACGCCGCCCATGAGGGCAGCAGCGCGAGAGCCAGGACAGCCAGCCAGCGGGACATCTCACCGGCTGTCCAACCCGGCGTGGGCCATAACGGTACCCCCAGGACCCATGCCCAGACCAGTGTGAGCACAGCCACCACGGCCATCTGCAACCAGGCGTAAAGCCGCGCATGGGAGCGGGTATCCCAGTAGTCGATCCATACCATCTGCATGGCAAAAAGCAGGGCGCCGCATGTGCAGAGTGTGTCACCGATGTTCCAGGTCCATGTCCAGTTACGCAGCGTCAGCAACGCCAGACCGCACCCCGCCAGGAGCCAGAATCCACCGTACCGCACGATCGCGCGCCGGGACATTTGAACGAAACGAACCGTTCCCCGGGACGCCCACCGGGCCATGACCAGATACATCCCGGGACCGAAGAGGATCAACAGATTGGTCAAAAAGGCCGCCCGGGACGCCGTTGTATATGCGATCCCATACGCCTGCGCCGTGAATGCCCCCCACAGGATCATGCCCAGCAGGATTCCCCGCCGGATCACCGGTCGCGGTCTCGGGGAACGATGCATGCCACCGAACAGCAGGATCAGCCCCGTCGCCAGGGTGTACCGCCAGAATTGTAACTGGACGGGATGCCAGACGGCAAGAATGGCCTTATACACCGGAAAAGTCGCCGCCCAGATGGTCGTCGCCAGCAACAGAACCGCGCTATACCGCAGCATGGCTATTCTCGCGCGTAACGGTCACGCACGCAGTTTCGGCCTGCACGTTTGGCAAGGTACAGCGCACGGTCCACAGATGCAAGGAGTTCAGATACGTTCGTGCCATCCTCACTGAAACAGGCGATACCGATACTCATCGTGATGAAAATACGGGTGTCGGGCGCCACCGTGATTGCGTTCTCGGCAACGGCAGTGCGAATCCGATGGGCAACACGAAATGCTCCCTCGCGGGGTGTTTCCGGCAGAATGATTAAAAACTCATCCCCGCCATAACGAAAGACAAGGTCCGACGGTCGGGCATTGCGTAAAATGAGGTCCGCAATGACCTGCAATACAAAATTGCCGACCAGGTGACCGTACCGGTCGTTGATCTCCTTGAACCCGTCCAGATCGGTCAGCAGGATGGAGAACGAATGTGCATATCGGTGGGATCGAACGATCTCTTCCTGCAGACGTCGGTGCATTTCGCGAAGGTTGTACAGACCGGTCAGCGGGTCGGTGATGGAAAACTCGATCAATTGACGTTGCAGTGCGATCCGCCGCTGGCGTTCCAGGTAAATGCGGTGATAGATCAGACTGTGGTAGAGACTGCCGCCGATGAAAAACAGCATGGCCGTGATTTCCAGCCGAACGGAGACGGACACCCCGTG
>CAZIRO010000011.1:0-30279 GCA_964541595.1 uncultured Acidobacteriota bacterium | reverse complement strand
TGGGTTGCTCTGCCCCGTTGCTGTTTTTTTCCGGTCTTCCGTCGCCGGTCACCGGTCGGAGGGGGATATTGCATTCTTTTCCATCTCTGTGCACTCCGTGGACTCTGTGTCTCCGTGGTGACCTGACACTGAAAACTACGTATCCCGCGCGGACTCTGTCACATATTTATTCATCCAGTCCCACGCCGTACCGATCACGGTTTCCAGATCACTCATCCGGGGACGCCATTCCAGGATCCGCATTGCCCGAGAGGGATCGGCAACGAGTATCGGTGGATCCCCCGGACGGCGTTCAGTCGTCCGTACGGGAATCGAACGACCGATGACGGACTGTGCAGTACGGACCACCCGGGCAACGGAAACCCCATGGCCGGTCCCGAGGTTTACGGCTGTGCTGGCGCCTCCCCGGACCAGGTATGTCAATGCCTGCCAGTGTGCTGCCGCCAGGTCCCATACGTGAATGTAATCCCGAATCGCCGTGCCATCGTCCGTTGGGTAATCCGTACCGTAAATCTCCACACAGGGTTGCAGACCGAGTGCCGTCCGCAGGACGTTCGGAATGAGGTGTGTCTCCGGATCGTGCCACTCGCCGAGTTCCCCATCCGGGTCAGCACCGGCGGCGTTGAAGTACCGAAGCGCAATCCAGCGAAAACCGTGGATTTTTCCGTACCAGTGGAGCATCCGTTCAATGCACCGTTTCGTTTCACCGTACGGGTTGATGGGATGTTGCGGATGGTCTTCCGGAATGGGAATCCGTTGCGGTATACCGTATACAGCGCAACTGGATGAAAACACGATCGTGCGAACATTTGCCGCACGCATGGCCTCCAGAAGGTGCAGCGTTCCCGTAACGTTGTTGGCGAAATACGCTTCAGGGCAGTGCATTGACTCGCCGACGTAAGCCAACCCCGCGAAATGTAACACAGCATCGATACGCTCGCGCGTCAACACTGCCCGGATGGCTGCCGGGTCCCGCAGATCGACGCGGTACAGCGGTCCCCAGCGGACAGCCCAATCGTGGCCCCGTTCCAGGTTATCCACCACGATCGGTTCTACACCCTGATGCGTCAGGTATTTACACACGTGGCTGCCGATATATCCGGCACCGCCGGTCACGAGCACCCGCGTGATATGGGCCATGGTTCCGGCTCAGCATTCTCATCGATTGCGGCATGAGGACCATGCGTTCCGACACCGCTGCGTCATGCGCACATACGTCATACTTTTGCGATACGATGTTCTGTTTCTGACCTCCGGCACCCGGCATCAGTTGCCCGAACATCTGCAATCCTGTCACATGCGACGAACGTATTTTATAAAAATGCAGTGTCGCGAGGAAACCCCCGGGATCGGGACAGGCAATGGAACGTGGGAGCACCCCGGATCCGCAGATGCACCGGTGGACATCGGTGTCGGGTGTCAGGTCCCAGGTCTCAGGTGTCAGGTCCCAGGTGTCAGGTCCCAGGTCTCAGGTCCCAGGTGTCAGGTCTCAGGTCCCGGGTGTCAGGTGTCGGATCCCGAGGGGAAGGGGTGTAAGGTTCGAAGGTCGACCCCGACTGATTCTAACATCATCCAATGGAGGGAAACCCATGCGTCGTTGGACGTCTCTGGTTCTGGTTTTCGGACTTCTCCTGGCCACGGCCGGATTCCACGCAATCGGTTTCGCTGCCGATCAGGGGAAAACGGTAACCGTCAAGGGTGAGGTCATTGACACTGCCTGTTTCTTTGCGAAGGGCAAACGCGGTGCGAAACATGCAAAATGTGCGAAGATGTGTGTGCAGGGAGGTGTCCCCGCAGCGCTCCTGACTGATGACGGCCAGATCTACATTCTGAACGAAATGCACGACAATGCCGAGCCGTTTGAACAGGTCAAGGAACACGCGGGTGAAGTCGTGACCGTGAAGGGGATTCTCATTGAAAAGGGTGGGGTCAAGATGATCTTTGTCCAGGAGGTCACAACTTCTTAACAGCCTCCCCTGACTTCCAGCCCACCGGAGGGCCTGACTGTTTTCCCGCACCGGAAAACGGGGGCCCTTCGTTCCCCTTTTCGGTACGGTCCGTTCGTTCTGCCACTGGTGCCGAACCATTCCACGCCGATCGGCGTTCATGGACAGATACAAGGGGGGCGGAATCCATATTCGCCCCATGGTGGAGGCTGTCGACCATGCGACGCTGGCAAAAACGGGTATTACTGGGTTTGTTCGGGATACTGTTTGTCGCGGAAAGTGTCTATGTAGCATACCACCTGTGGGTTGCTTACTGGCGCAGAGCCGGTGCCACCCCGGAAGAACGCGGATTTCGCCTGGCGCTGCGTCTGGGGTGTTTCACGTGCCACGGCATGGGGGGTACACAGGCCATGCAAACCCCCATGGGCGACGTGCCATCATGGGACGGGATGACGTGGATCATGTATGCGGATACGGAAGATAAAATCCGTAACTGGATCCTGTACGGTCGCGCGGACCCGTCCAAACCCCCATCCGATCGAAAAAAACTGCGGATGCCGGCATATCGGGATGTATTGACCGACGCGCAACTGGCGGATCTCGTGGCGTTTTATCAGGCCGTGGCGTTCTGGCGACAACCGGAGGATCCACTGGTCGAACGGGGACGGGATATCGCCCAGGAGAAAGGCTGTTTCCACTGTCACGGACCCGAAGGGCGGCTGACCATGCCGAATCCCGGATCGTTCAAAGGGTATATCCCCGCGTGGAACAGTCCGGATTTCGATGAACTCGTGCGGGATGAACGGGAACTGCGGGAGTGGATCCTGGACGGTATTTCACAGCGTATGGCGCGCAATCCGGCAGCCCGATTCTTCATCCGGCGGGCAAAGATCCGTATGCCCGCCTACCGGGACCATCTGACCGAGGACGAACTGGATGCACTGGTGGCCTTCATCCGCTGGGTCCGTGCGTCGGGACAAAAGGACAACCGACGGGAATAGCGCGAAGGGCAACCGTCTCCGGTACGTTATTGTTCGACGAACCGTACGGTCAGAAATTTCCGTTTCCCGACCCGGAGGACCACCTGACAGGGATGCGTCACCGGCAATGTAGTCTGGATGTCCGTCGTGCGCGTGAGTTGACCGATCCATTCCAGTCGCTGGTTCAGCGGTACGCACGCGACTGACACCGCACCGTTCTGGATCATGCGTTTGGCTTCGCTACGGGAACGCACCAGACCGGTATCGACCAGAAGATCGATGAGGGCAACGGGGTGGTCCGGAACGGCACGTTCGAGCACGTCCATATCTTCCGGAAGCCGGCGTTTGGAAAAGACGGCGATAAACTTTTCCCGTGCGGCACGCGCGGCGTCCGGTCCATGGTATTCAGCCGTAATGAGATACGCGAGATGCAGTTTGCAGTCCCGGGGGTTTATCCGACCCGCGGTGGCGTCCTCGCGCATGCGGGCGATCTTTTCCAGGGGCACATCTGTCAGCAGTTCGTAATAGCGCCACATCAGATCGTCCGAGATCGACATGAGTTTGCCGAACATCGTATCCGGGGGTTCGGTGATCCCGACGTAATTCCCCAGGCTCTTGCTCATTTTCTCGATCCCGTCCAGACCCTCCAGCAACGGTACGGTCATGCAGATCTGCGGCGGCTGGCCCATGGCACGTTGCAGGTCCCGGCCGACGAGCAGGTTAAAGATCTGGTCCTGCCCCCCGAGTTCTACATCGGCTTCCAGGGCCACGGAATCATACGCCTGCAGGATGGGGTAGAGGAGTTCGTGCAGGTAAATCGCACGGTTTGCACGCAACCGTTTTTCAAAATCTTCCCGTTCAAGCAGCCGGGCGATGGTGAACTTCCCGCAGAGTCGCACGATATCTTCCGCCCGCAGGCGCCGCAACCATCGGCTGTTGAAATCGATCACCGTTCGTTCGGGATCGAGGATCTTGAACACCTGTTCCCGGTACGTTCGTGCGTTGGCTTCGATCTGTTCCGGTGTCATTGGCGGTCGGGTTGCCGAACGTCCGGTCGGGTCCCCGATGAGTCCCGTGAAATCACCGATGAGAAAAATGACCGTATGTCCCATCTGCTGGAAATGCCGCATTTTGCGCAGCAGTACTGTATGACCGAGGTGCAGATCCGGAGCCGTCGGGTCAAATCCGGCTTTGACACGTAACGGGCGGCCCGTCCGCATGGATTCGGCCAGTCGGTCTCGCAACTCTTCCTCGGTCACAACATCCACACAGCCCCGGGTAAGCAGCTGCAATTGCGTGTCCAGCCTGGTCATTGTTGTTCCGTTCCCGGACAACGTTGCATGAGATGCGGTGCAACATATCATCCGTACCGGCGGTTGTCAACCGGGCGGTCCCGGGTATCAGGTGTCAGGTGTTAGGTATCAGGTGTCAGGTATCAGGTGTCAGGTGTCAGGTATCCGGTATCCGGTCCCAGGTATCCGGGATGGGAGACAGGGGACGGGGCATCCCATGGGCCGGGGACATCGCATGGCTGAAGAGACGTCCACAGTGTCCCATTGCCTGTCTCGATCTCGGGAGAATTTTAAGTTGAATTCACATTGGGGTATAATCGATCCGCCAGGCCGCGTCCGCTCGATTGTGTCCCCGGAGTTTCCACCAAGCGGATGCCCATGCGGGAAACCCCGGGTCCCCATACGCCAACAACGAGCGGAGGGCCATGATCCACCTGCGATTGAAAGCCAAATTCCTGCTCGGGGGCGCGCTGGTCACCACCCTTGCCGTGCTGTTTTCGAGCGAATTGCATCTCATGATGGAAAAACGTCAGATCTATCATCCCTGGAATTTCTTCATCACCGTGGTGTTTCTGATCCCGCTGCTCATCGTTCCGCTCTGGATTGCCCTGGAACGGTGGATCTTCCGGCCGTTGCGGCAGCTGGAACAGTCCAACTGGCAGGTGGCTTCCGGGAATTTACAGGCGGCCGTCCTCGAAGTAACGCCACCCGCGGATGAAATCGGGGACGTCATTCGCGCGCGCAATGCGATGATCCGTCAGTTGCTCCGGTACCAGAACGAACTTCGCGCATGGAACGCCACGCTGGAAGAAAAGGTACGCCAGCGCACGCACGAACTGCAGGTGTTGTACGATTTGGCACGGCAGATCGGATATACGCTGAGTTATGACGAACTGTTCGATCTCGTATTGCAGTATCTGCGGCGTGTCGTCGAATATGACGTGGCGGCCGTTTTGTTGGCCTTAGGGGATCGAACGGAACTGCGCATTCACGCAGAACGGCCGCTTACCGACCCGGTCATCCGGAAGGTCCAGCAGGCGCTGTTGCAGGCTTTTCGCACCCGGTTTCACACCGTGATCCGTGAGGAACAGATCATCATGCATCTCACTGGTGCCCGGGACACGGATCTGTCGCCGGTACAGGCACTCCGATCAGTGTCGACCATCCCGTTTGCGGTCAGCGAGGAATGGAAAGTCACGGGTGTCTTCCTCGTGGCCGCGGAACGGCGTGACGCGTTTTCCGAAGCGCAACGCCACTGGATGAACGCGGTCATCCAGCAGGCGTCCGTTTCTATTACACGTTTGCGCGCGCTGCTCGCTGCAGAACATCGTCGGCTGGAGAGCATCATCGATGCATTGCCCGTCGGGGTAGTGCTGCTCGATCGGGAACGCCGGATCGTTTTAATGAATCCGGCCGGTCGAACCTATCTGTCCATGCTGACGGAACCGCATGCACACCGTCTGGAACATCTTGGTGGCGTTCCCATCGGGGTGTTCCTCACACCGTTTTTTACGACGAAGGAACGCGACGGAGGCACCGGTCTGGGACTCTCTCAGGTGTATGGAATTGTGCGTCAGCACAACGGGTTCATCGATGTCAAGACGCAGGTCAGCCGGGGGACGACGTTTTTGATTTACCTGCCGGCCTCGGCACAGCAGCGGGAGGAACCGCTTGCGGACGTGCCGGAGATCCCGGTATGTGCAGTGCGTCGAACGATCCTGCTTGTAGAGGACGATGCCGCGGTGTTGCAGGTGGAAAAAGACATGCTGGAACGATTGGGGTGCCGTGTCCTGACAGCACGCAATACGAACGAAGCGCTGGCAGTCTATGATCGGTATCGGAATGAAATCGCACTCGTCCTGACCGATGCCGTCATGCCGGGTAACGGCCGTCACTTTGTGGACGCCCTGCATGCGCGAAATTATACGGGACGGATCATCGTACTTTCCGGTTATCCCCCGGACGAACGCTGGCGCGAAATGATCCGCCAGGGCAGGATCGCCTGGATCACGAAACCCATTCATTTTCACCGACTCGCGCAGGTGGTCCGGGAGGCGCTGGGCAACGGCACCCATACCGCGCAGCCGGAGTCACCCGCCGAGTAGCGTGCCGGACCGAACCGGCAGGTTGGACCATTGGACCCCGCTCCGGTATACTGATACCCCCTTTCAGCGGTGCAGGTGAGTCGTACGGTTCGGAATCGAACCGAAACAGGAGCGTGACGCATGCGCATGGTCATGACCGCCGAAGATATTGCGCGGACGTTGCAACGAATGGCCCATGAGATCGTGGAGCGGTACAACCGGGACCTTCCGCAGGGCGTCATCGTGGGCATCCGCACGCGCGGGTTACCCCTGGCGGAACGGTTGCGTGCCATCATCGCCGAGATTACCGAACGGACCCTTCCGCTCGGTGTGCTGGATATCACCCTGTATCGGGACGACCTCACGCAGGTCGGTCCCGTGCCGCTCGTTCGCAAAACGGAACTTCCCGGTGCGATCGACGGTCGAACGGTTTTTCTTGTGGACGATGTCCTCTTTACCGGTCGGACCGTCCGTGCAGCGCTGGACGCGCTCATTGACTACGGTCGCCCGCGGGCTGTCCGGCTGGTCGTGCTCATTGATCGGAACCATCGGGAACTGCCGATCCAGGCGGACATTGTAGGAATGTTTGTGCCGACCCGGTGGGATGAGGTCGTGCACGTGCTGATCCACGAGGTGGACGGCCGGGACGTCGTCCTCGTGGGACACCGTGCTGAACCGATCGAAACGGAAGGGGATACATGACCGAGGTCCTGGAAGCCACCAGACCGTCGACATGGCGGCGTCGGCATATTCTGGATATTGCTTCCCTGTCGGCTGAAGAGATCCGGACCATTCTGGACGTTGCTGAAGCGATGAAAGAGGTTTCGGAACGTGACATCAAAAAGGTCCCGACGCTGCGCGGGAAAACGATCGTGATGCTGTTCTTTGAACCGTCGACACGGACCCGTACGTCGTTTGAAGTCGCGGCGAAACGGTTGAGTGCGGATACCGTGAACTTTTCCGTATCCACCAGCAGCGTCGTCAAAGGCGAGACCTTTTTCGATACGGTGCGCAACATTCAGGCCATGGCGCCCGATGCCATCGTGATCCGCCACCGCAGCGCGGGGGCACCCCATTTCATCCGGCAGTATGTCGATGCGTCCATCATCAATGCGGGGGATGGTGCGCATGAACATCCCACGCAGGCCCTGCTCGACGCCATGACCGTCCGTCAGCATCTCGGGCGCCTGGAGGGCCTGAAGATCGCGATCATCGGGGATATCCTGCACAGTCGCGTCGCACGGTCCAACGTTTTTCTCTGGCACAAAATGGGCAGCGATGTCTGGCTGTGCGGTCCGCCGACCATGATCCCCCCGGTGGTCGAGCGGTGGCCGGTGCGTGTGACCTACCGCATCGAGGAGGCCCTGAAAGATGCGGACGTGGTGATGGTCCTCCGCATTCAGCGGGAACGGCATGAGAGCCTGCGGTTTCCATCGATTCGGGAATATTTTCAGCGGTTCGGATTAACTCGCGAACGGTTGCGGTATGCGCGTGAAGGGGCCATCGTCATGCACCCCGGTCCGATGAACCGCGGCGTGGAGATCGCCAGTGACGTTGCCGACAGCGCGGCTTCCGTGATCCTGGAACAGGTCACGAACGGGATCGCCGTGCGTATGGCGGTACTGTACCTGCTGCTGGGAGGCGGGGGATGAGTCGTATTGTGATTCGTGGTGGCCGGGTGATCGATCCCGTACAGGATCTCGATGCACCGCGGGACATTCTGATCGAGGACGGTGTGATCGTGGCCGTCGAACCACGTCTGGACACCGACCCCGAAGGCAGTACGGTCATCGACGCCCGGGGATGTATTGTCACGCCGGGGCTCATCGATATGCATGTACACCTGCGTGAACCCGGTGAAGAGGATAAGGAAACCATCGCCACCGGCACACGGGCGGCCGCCGCGGGTGGGTTTACCGCCGTGGCCTGCATGGCGAACACGCGTCCGCCCAATGATCAGGCGGCGGTAACCCGCTGGATCATCGAAAAGGCGCGGACCGAAGGGGTGGTCCGCGTATATCCGATCGCGGCGATCACGCGCGGGTTGCAGGGTACGGAACTGACCGAAATGGCCGAACTGGCCGATGCGGGTGCCGTGGGGTTCAGTGATGACGGATACCCCGTACGGTCGTCTGAAGTGATGCGCCGTGCGCTCGAATATAGCCGTATGGTCGACCGTCCGATCATTGATCACTGTGAGGATCCGGACCTGACACGTCACGGATGTATGCACGAGGGGTATTACGCGTCCATTCTGGGTCTGCCCGGTATGCCCGCAGAGGGTGAAGCCGTGATGGTCGCGCGGGATATATTGCTCGCGCAACTCACCGGCGCGCATGTCCACATCGCGCACGTCAGTACGCGGACGGCGGTTGAACTCATTCGCTGGGCCAAAGCGCGCGGCATTTCGGTCACGGCGGAAGTGACCCCACACCATTTTGTTCTCACCGATGCGGCCATATTCGAGCGTCCGTACGATACGAACCTGAAAATGAACCCGCCGTTGCGTTCGGAAGAGGATCGGGAAGCCGTGGTCGCGGCCATCGCCGATGGTACGATCGACGTGATCGCCAGTGACCACGCTCCCCATCGGCTGGACGATAAACGTGTGGAATTCGATCGGGCGGCGTTCGGCATTATCGGTCTGGAAACGGCGGTTGCCCTGGCACTGGACCGTCTGGTACACCGACGGGGTATGCCGATCCGCCGGATCATCGAGATGTGGACCGTACACCCCGCACGGATCCTGCGGATTCCGGAACCGACGTTGCGTCCGGGCCGGCCGGCGGATGTCACGGTCATCGATCCGAACGCGGTATGGACATACCGGGTGGAAGAGAGTCGATCGCTGGCACGCAATTCTCCGTTTGACGGATGGCAGTTGACCGGTCGACCGGTCGTGACCATCGTCGACGGACGGATCGTCCATCGGGTGTCCCCCGGCGGTAAAACGGATTAGGAACACGCCACTGGATGTCCCATTTCCCGTCCCGATTTCAGACACCCGTTGGGATCGGGACATGAAATGGGACATGAGGACCACAGGATCCACAGGTGTGCCGGTAGCCACCGGTCTCAGGTCCCGGGTGTCGGGTCTCAGAAAGACCAGCATCTCATGGGCTGAGGATAGTGCATGACCGAATGGGTACCCACAGTGTTCCATTTCCTGTCCCGATTTCAGAGGACACCCGCCGTTGACCTTGTGGCGGGGTCCCGATAAAATGCGAGGCATACGGAACGTTCGGGAATCGCGGCATGGTGTGGACGTATCTGTTCGGAATATTGAACCTGTGGCCGTGGGTCACTTTCGGCATCGCGCCCGGAACCGCATCCGTTCTTTTCCCGCCAGTGCAGACGTGCGCCCATCCGTCGTTCGCGGTCATGGCGGCCCGTCCGGCCGCGGCAGACGTCCGACCGCGGAATGTGCGCCGTGTGCAGGAGGATCACCGCTGGACCGTGCGCGTGCTCATCGGCATTCGCCCGGGCCTGTTCGGTGGCGTGCACCAGGAAACGGCGCAGGCGCCGCGTATCTATGGTGAACCTGTACATCTCACGAGCGACTATGCGGTCGGTCTCGGTCCCATGTTCGGCCTCGGGGTGACGTATCGACTGCGCGATCGCTGGAGTGTTCAACTGGAATTCGAATGGAATACGGCTGCTGCATCCGCGGATTTCACCGCCGCCGTGCCGCATCCGTTTCAACCCGCGTCCCCCCGAACGGTCCGGGGCACCGCGAAGGACCTGACGTATCGCGAGTGGGGAGGACTGGTATCCGTCGGATACCGGTGGCACACCGGGTCGGCCGGTGGTCTCGAGGCACAGATCGGGCTGAGCCTCCATCGGGTGCGTCTGGACGCGATCGGCAACCTGCGATTGCAGGAACAGGCTTATCCCTATGACGTGCCGCCGCAGGTTGTCGGTGTGCAGGCGGCTGCGGCGACCGGCATCCGATTCGGTGGATTCTTCGGTCTCGCCTGGTATCGACAGGTGCGTTCCCGCTGGGGTATTGAATTTCAACCGCGGTTGCTGCTCCAGTTCGGTCAACTGGAGGGTCCGGTTGGCGAACGCGTACGTGCCGGGACGGTGAGCCTTCGGCTGTTCACCGCGTTACGCTATACGTGGTAAACCTCCCATCGGGGTCCCCGATGAACGATGCCCGGCAGGTTTCTGCTGATCGGAAACCTGCCGGGGACTTTTCCGAACGGTGCTATACTGAAATCGGGACGGGCAGTGGGACACGGTGTGTCCCACTGGACCCCGCGATAACCCGTCATCCAGGATGCGCTGCCACCCGCCACCCGACACCCGACCCCTGAGACCCGACCCTGGCACCCGAGACCCGACATCTGACACCTGGGACCTGGGACCTGACCCCCGACACCCGGTGTCCACCGGGCCATCCACGTATCCGGCGCATCCCCTGTTCCATTTCCTGTCCCGATCTCAGTGGTATACTGTAACCTGTCGGGGGGATATCCCATCCAAACGGAAAAACAATCGGAGGTGTCACCATGGCACGGATCAACGGCGTGGATGTCGACCGCATGCAACAGACCGTAGAAACGTTCACACAGAATCCCCAGGCCGCGCATAAAACGAATCAGGTCACCGGCGTATACGATCCGGAAACCGGAATGTTCACCGGTCAGATCGTGCTGGACAACGGTCGAACGTTTACCCTGCAGGCGGACCATCCGCCGTTTCTCGGGGGCGAGGGACGTGCGCCGGGGGCGTTGCATTACTGTCTGATGGGGTTTGCCGCGTGTTACGTCGGTACACTCGTTGCGGTGGCCGCCGGTGAGGGCGTGCACCTCGGAGAGGTACGGGTGCATATCGAGAACGATATCAACTTCCGGCCGGTTCTGGGCATTGCGGATGAACCCACGGTGGAACAGGTCCGTATCCGCGTTGAAGTTTCGACAGGCGTGGACGCGCAGACCCTGCAACGGATCAAAGAAAAAGCCGACCGGCAGTGCCCGGGGATGTACTGTTTAACGCAGCCGATCCCGGTGACCACCCAGGTGGTGGCCGGTCGTTGACGCACCCGCTCCGGGGACGGGGGAAACCGGAATCCCATGGGAGGGAAGACATCGAACGGCCGAATGGGCACCCGCAGTGTCCCATTGCCCGTTCCGATTCTGGATGGGCAGTGGTTGTCTGCGTCGCGTCTTCATTTTATAATACGTGATGTTCCCAGAATCTCGCAAACGGAGGATTCCCTTGCGCACGTGGACTGTCTCCCGATTGGTGACAGTACTGTTGATTCCGGTGGTATTCGGTACCGGCTGTCGGCTGGCCCAGGAACTGCGGGCACGTCAGTTGATGCGCGATGCGAAGGAACTCTATGAAAAGGAAGACTTCGAAAAGGCGTGTCCGTTACTCGAACGGGCACTGGAACTTCGTCCGCAGGATGTCCGTCTGAAACGGTCTCTTGCATACTGTTATATGGCCTGGTTCCGTCCCCTGGATACGTCGCCGGAAAACCAGCAACTCGTGGATAAGGCCGCCGCCATATGGAAGGAAATG
This sequence comes from uncultured Acidobacteriota bacterium, assembly GCA_964541595.1. GTDB lineage: Bacteria > Acidobacteriota > HRBIN11 > HRBIN11 > HRBIN11 > CAZIRO01. The sequence continues at coordinate 18,451 of CAZIRO010000011.1, read as the reverse complement.
CTCGCGGATGACCCCGACAATGGGGAACTGTTCCGGGAACTCGTGAAGACCTACCTGCTGGCCGATCGGTATGAGGACGCCCTGACCGTCTCGCTGGAGTATCTGCAGCGTCATCCGGACGATGCCGAAATCATTCAGAACGTGGCATATTATTACAGTAAACTGGGGGACTTTGACAAGATGCTCGAGTGGTACCAGCGCTGGGCGGAGGTGGAACCGACGACGCCGGACCCCTGGTACGCGATTGGTTCGAGCGTGTGGAACAAGGTATACTGCGAGCGGTTGAAATGCGATGACCCCACACTGCCGGCGGAGGAACGTGGGCGGTACATCGATATCGGGATGCAGGCGCTGGCAAAGGCGATCGAGATTGATCCGAAGCATGTGCAATCGTATATTTACATGAACCTGCTGTATCGTGAGAAGGCCAAGTGGGTGGATAAGTCCGATCCGGAAAAATTCGCAGAAGATATGCAAATGGCGGAGCAATATCGCCAGAAGGCGATTCAACTCATCGCCGAACAGAAGAAAAAACAACAGCAGGAACAGAACACCGACGGTCAGGCCGTACCGACCCACGAACCAGCGCATTCCGGTCCGGCATCCTCGCCGAATCCGCAGGAAGGCACACCGGACATGACACCGCAATCCTCGGCTCCGCCACAGGAATCGGCGCCTCCGGCGTCATCGTCGGAACCGCCGGCCAGCAGAGATGGAGGAGAAGCCCATGTTAATTGAAGGCCTTGTGGAGAGCCGGCCGCGCCGGTTGAGTCGCCAGTGGTTTGTGCTGTTGCCGGTGGTGGTCATCATTCATGCGGTGGCGATTGTGGCGCTGGCCATCGCGTCCATGTGGACGCTGGAATATATCGAAGAGGGTCCCCAGATCGAGGTCGTATTTGCCGCACCACCCCCACCGCCGCCACCCCCACCGCCGCCGAAACGGCGCGCCCGTCCGAAACCGCAACAGCAGCAACAGCCGAAACCACAACCGAAACCGCAACCGCAGGGGGATGTCGCACCACTGGTGATTCCCGATTATACCCCGGAGATCATCCCTGTGGAGGCTGCCGTTGAATACGAAGAGGGCGTCGAAGGTGGGTTCGAATGGGGCGTGGAAGGCGGTGTGGAAGGGGGCGTTCCCGGTGGTGTGCCGGGGGGTGTGCCCGGTGGTGTCCCCGGCGGCGTCCTGACGGAGGAGTCGCAGGCCATTGACGTTCGGGTCGTCGGTGGTGAACCTCCGGAAATCCTGGATAAAACCCAGTGCCTCTATCCGGAGGCCGCACGGCGACTGCGCATTCAGGGCATCGTCGTGCTTGAAGCGGTCATCCTCAAGGACGGTACCGTGGGAACCGTTCGGGTGCTTCGATCGTTACATGAAATCCTGGACCAGGCCGCCATCGAGTGTATTCGCAAATGGCGATTCAAGCCGGGCAAGATTAACGGACGGCCGGTGAACTCGTTCTTCACACTGACGGTTCACTATACGTTGTATTAAACGTGGACCATTGCGCGGGATCGGGTTGTCCGATCCGACCGGTTTCGGTATGATGGGATCCACGTTTTAACATCATCCACGGAGGCAAACTCATGGGCATTTCATTGGTTGAGCTCTGGCACGAGATGAACTGGATCGCGCGTGGCGTCTGGATTGTGTTGCTGATCATGTCCATCATCAGTGTGGCCGTTGCGCTTGCCAAATACATTCGGTTTCAGCGGGCAAAACGTGCGTCCCAGCGGTTTGTCGATGCGTTTACGAAATTCCTGGAAAAACAGGATCTCAAAGGTGCCCTGAACCTGACGCGGGATAAGAAATACCGTGCCAGCCATATCGCCAAAATCGCGAACGCCGGCTTGCAGGAATTCCTGCGTATCACAGAAACGATGCAACAGGTACAGTCCAACCCGACCGGAGCGGCGGTCGAAACGTTTGCGCCACATAAGGTCCTCGAACGCACCCAGCATGCGATGGAACGCGCGGCCGTTCTGTTGCTGCATGAGTTTAAGAGTGGCCTGAATTCCCTGGCCACGATCGGTGCAACCGCACCGTTTGTCGGTCTGTTTGGCACCGTGATGGGCATCATCAACTCCTTCCAGGCGATGAAAACGGCCGGCGCCGGCGCGATCGGTGAAGTATCGGCGGGTATTGCCGAAGCGTTGATCGCTACGGCGATCGGACTGTTTGTCGCCATCCCGGCCGTGTGGTTATACAATTACTTCAGCGGTCGGGTGGAACGCGTGCAGAATGAAATGGAAAACGTCACGGCGGACCTCCTGGATTACCTGGTGGACGTCGAGGAGTTAATGTATGCCAAACAGAAAGTCTAGGTTCCGGACATTTCACAGCGAAGCCCCACGGGTGACCGCCGAGATCAACGTCACCCCGCTGGTGGACGTCGTGCTCGTGCTGCTCATTATTTTCATGATCATCACGCCCATGTTGCAGACCGGAACCGCCGTGCCGTTGCCGCTGGCGAAAAACCCGGAACAGATCAAGGAAAAGGGAAAACAAAAAGCGCTGTTCGTCACTTTGCGCCGGAATAAAACGGGGCGTCTGGAAGTGTATATCGATGAAGACAAATACGCCGACGATGTCAACGGGGACGTGTCGCGTCTGATTCAAAAACTGCGGGACGTCTACCAGCGGGATCCCGATCGTAAGGTGTTCATTAAAGCCGCGCGGGATATGACGTTCGGAGAGGTCCGGGTGCTGATGAAACACGTCCAGGCGTCCGGATTCAATAAGGTCATCCTCATGGTGGACAAGCCACGCGCGACGTCTTAACCGGGGGACCGACCCCGAAGGAGGCCGATACCAATGGCAATGCAGGTCGGCGAACGAAAGGGGGCTATCTCGGATATCAACGTGACCCCGTTTATCGATGTCTGTCTCGTTTTGCTGATCATCTTCATGGTCATTGTCGTGGTAACCATGGCGCACCTCGGGTTCCTGGCAAAATTGCCGCAACAGCAACGCGCGGAAACGCCGCCACCGGGTGCAGCCGAACAGATCGTCATCAAGGTCTCCGGCCCCTGTCCCATGGGTCAACTGGCACGGTGTAAGATCTTTATTAACCGCAATGAGGTCAATTACAACGAGCTGTTTACCCGGGTGTCCGAAATCATTCGCGGCCGCAGCAAACAGACGATCTTCTTTACTGCCGATGACAACGTGAACTATCAGAATGTCATTGATATCCTGGATACATTAAAAAAAGCCGGCGTGAAAAATATCGGGATTCCAACGGAACCGATCCGCATGGAAACGTTGACCCAGGAAGAAGGCGCGCCGGAAGAGGCCACGCCCGGGACCAGCGCCAGTCCGTAACACACGGGTCCTGCATGTGGGTCACGCTGTGCGGAGTTATCCAATCTTCCGTATTCAGGAGATGAACATGAAACGGCAACGTTTTCGATGCATCACAGGGGGTGTGTGGATATGGACTGCACTCCTGATCCTCGCCACCCTGGGTGCTGCGCAGGAAAACCCATGGGAACTGGGCAACACCCTGTTTCAGCAGAAAAAATACGCGGAAGCCGCAGTCCAGTTTGAAAAGGTCATCGACGCCAATCCAGCCCATCCGGCCGGGTATTACATGCTGGCGCTCTGCCAGATCCAGTTGAATCAACTGAATGACGCCCGCAAGAACCTCGAAATGGCCCAGAAACTGCTCAAAGCCCAGGGTCAGGAGCATTTCGGGATCTATTACCAGTTTGCCGTCATCGCGATGAAAGAGAAGGATTACGCCAGAGTGACGGAAATGGTCTCGAAAGCGTTGCCGCTGGCCACAAACCCCGGCGACAAGGGGATGGCGTTGAAACTGCGGGCACGTGCCTACTATGAGCAGGGCCAACTGGAGCAGACGGTCCGGGATCTGGAACAGGCGCGCAAACTGTTACCCGACGATACGTCGATTCTCTACTTCCTGGGACGTATTGCGTTCCGCCAGAAAGACTATGCGCGGGCATATCAGATATTGAATGAAGCGTATACCCGGGCCCCGAACAGTCGGGAAATCGCCCGGTTGCTTCTGGAGGCTGCTGTGCTTCAGCGCGAATTCGAACGGGCTGTGGAGATCGCGGAACCGCTGGTGCAACGCGGCGTCCAGGACCCGTCCGTGCTGTTCCATCTGGGTACCGCGTATCTCGCACTGAAACGGTATGCGGACGCAGCCACGGTCTTCGCCCAGTTGCCGGATACGCATCCCTTCAAACTGTTCAACCTGGCGCAGGCGCTCGTTGCGATGAAAAAATGGGATGAAGCCGAACGGGTGTTGAAACAGTGGCAGGCCCAGGCGCCGGATAATCCGAAAGTGTATGAACTCCTCGGATACGTGTACGAGAATAAAAAACAGCCGAAAGCCGCCCTCGAGAATTACGAAAAGGCCTTTCAACTGTCCAACGGCGACGCGCGCTATAAGGAAATGATCGAGCGCGCCAAGAAGGCCCTGGAACGCCAGAACAACGGTTCGAAAGGCTGAATTCCGGAATGCCCCGTGCGGCTATAACCTGCCGGTTTCTTTCCACTCGCGGATTTTCTGTGTCAGGATGGGTACGACCTTGAACAGGTCGTCCACGATTCCGTAGTGCGCGATCTTGAAGATCGGGGCCTCCGGGTCTTTATTGATCGCGACGATCACTTTCGCGTTTTTCATTCCGACGACGTGCTGCATGGCACCAGAGATACCGATGGCAATATATAACTTCGGTGCGACCGTCTGACCGGAACTACCGATCTGATGTTCGAACGGCAGCCAGCCCGCATCCACGACGGGACGCGAAGCACCGATGGCCGCATCGAGTTCCCGTGCCAGTTCCTCCACGATCGCCAGTTTCTCTTTACTGCCGATACCCCGCCCGACGGCGACGATGATCGGCGCGTTGGCCAGGTCGACCCGGCCCCGTTCCGCCGCGATGGAGCGGATCAACCGTCGCTGGCCGGCACGGCGGATTTCCGGATGCATCCGCACGACCTCGGGGGATCCACCGGTCCGTACCTGATCGGTGGAGATCGCACCGGGCTGGATCCCCACGACGAACGGACCGGTTCCCTGTAAGCGAATGCGTGCGACGAACTTTCCGGCAAAGACCGGTTTCACCCAGATTGGTGTGGTATCCGCCCATACGACTCCCTGCACGTCCGAAACCGGTTCGGTCTGGAACATCACGCCAAGCCGTGCTCCGATATCAAAATAACGGTACGTATGCGGATAGAGGACCCATACGGGCGATTCAGTCGACCGGGCGAGGAACTGCCATGCGTCCAGGTAAGGCATCGCGGAGAGGTACTGCAGGCGTGGATCCTCGAGTGCCACGATCCGGGAGATATCGTAAGATTGCAGAGCATCGATGATGGGATCCACACCGTCGCCGGCGATCACTGCCCAGACCGTATGGCCCTGACGCTCGGCCAGTTGCTGGGCCAGCGCAATGAGTTCAATGCTCACCGGATGCATCTTCTGATGCCGATGGTCCACGATCACCCAGATCACTCCCATGATCCCTCCTCCTTACAGGACTTTGGCTTCCTTTTTGAGTTTTTCCAGCAGCCGTTCGGCGACCTCTTCCGGCGTACCTTCCAGGAGTTCCACCCGGGTGGTCTGCACCGGAATTTCCATACCGAGCCATTCGATCGTTCCGTGTGTGCCCCGCAACTGTTCCACAGGAAACCCGATGTCTGCCAGGGTCTTGACTTCCAGGGGCTTCTTCCGTGCCATCATGATCCCTCGCAGTGAGGCGTATCGGGGCGAGTTTGCACCGGACTGGATCATGATGACGGCGGGCAGTTCCAGTTCGATTTCATCAAACACGCCGCCTTCGAGTTCCTGCCGAATGTGCAGCCGACGTGCTTCCGGTGCGTCCAGACCGATGACAAGGGGGAGAGACTCGTATCCGAGCGATTCAGCGATGACGCCGGCTGTCTGGGCGAAACCGAGATCGTCCGAGGCAATACCGGTGATCACCAAGTCGGGCGATTCGCCAGAAAGCACGTGCGCGAGCACACGCCCCACACAGTATGGAGAAGTCAGCGGAATGCGCGCGTCGTCGATCAGTACCGCACGGTCACAGCCCATGGCCAGGGCTTTGCGCAGGGTTTCGGTCATCCGTTGCGGTCCGACGGCCAGAACGAGTACCTCGCCGCCCCACCGTTCTTTCAACTGGAGCGCGGCTTCGATCCCGTAGAGATCGGATTCATTGATGTCCCATGCCAGTCCCTCTTCGCGGATCCACTGGCCGTCCGCCGTCAGTGTCAGGGGATAGTCCCGGTTGGGAACCTGTTTGACACAGACCGCGATTTTCATGGTGTTCCCCCATGATTGCGGAATTTCAGATGCATCAACATCTGCGGTGATCGGCGCCGGAGGAGTTCGGTATCGGGCGCATACCCCACACGTTCAGGCCATGACCCCACACCGAAAGCCGATGCAACCGCAGGGAGAGTATACCGCAAACGGACGGGAGATGCGACCCCGGACAACTGAGATCGAAACAGGCAATGAGGCAGGGAAACCACGGGGTCCACAGATGTGCCGGTGGCCACCGGTCCCGGGTCCCGGATGTCGGGTGCCAGGTGTCAGTGTATCCTGGATGACGGGTTACCGCGGGGTCCAATGGGACACGCCATGTCCCACTGCCTGTCCCGATTTCAGGAACAAATCCGCGATGGAAGGTGGTAGAACAATCGCCGGAATGTGCGACCGACCCGTGGACGCTTACTCCACCAGTTCCGGCTGGGCAAACAGAAAATGGTCGAAATAGTAGTGTACCAGCAGTGTGCTCAGCACGACGATGAAGTAGCTCTGGTCCGGCGTGAGCGGAGTCAACACACGCACCAGGAGTACGATGAGCACGACGGCGATCGTGACCCCCAGAAAGAACAGGTAATACGGCCACATGCGGGGGGAGCGCACCAGACGATAGACCAGTCCGCTCGTCAGTTCTCCCCGTTCATAGCGCAGGCGGTTGATCAACCAGAACAGAAACATGTACTGGAACGAGTGCCAGGTGTTGAATCCCTGAAACCCGACGTCCATGTTCGTCGCCAGCGGGAGGAAAAACGATACCACCGCAGTGACGATGATCAGCAGGGTCTTCGGGACACTGACACGGTTTTCCCAGATTTCCCAGGCCGTTTTGACGATCCAGGCGAACAGAAAGGTGAAAAAGACCGTCGCGGCGATTTCCGGAAGGTGGAACGGACGCAGAAAGTCCGGATAAGGGAGCACAACGCCGGCAACCTGGAACTCGCCGCGTGCGAGTTTGTACAGTCCGATGGGGTACAGACCCGTCAGGATCACCCCGTAATCCAGCAGGCGCGACCATAACGGTTCCCGGAATCCGCTGCGGACCCGGTAGCAGTCTGTGATGAAAATGATCTGGTGCAGGACATGAATCGAGGCCCAGGTGAAGAACAGGAAGATCAACACCACATAGTGGTACAGCCCCAGGTAGATGACCAGTGCCGGAATCGCCAGCGAGGACCACGCGTACACCGGATGAGCACGCAAAAACGACCGGTTGAGATACGTCAGTGTGAATGTGGAATACAGGTGGGGTCCCCCGATCAATCCGGCGACCAGGATGTTGACAATGTCGATGGCCTGGTGACGGGTCAGCCAGCCGGAAGTTTCCGCAAGGTGCGCAAAGAGGAGCGGCAGGGGTACGAGCACCGCACTGAAGATCAGCAGGGAAAGGTCCCAGGATCGGGTGTAAATCCAGCCGGGTTCCCGGCGAGACAGAATGGACCACGTTGCGGAGGCCTGCATGCCACCCTCCATACGGCCAGACTCATGATGTGGATAAATGCTGACGCACCAAGCGGGGGATGCGACGGGTATTGCCCCGTGCAGTGGTGTTCTTATACTGGTCCTATGGGAGAATGTCAAGTGAACGGCTCTGGGATCGGGACAGGCAATGGGACATGCGCACTACCGGATCCACCGGTGTGCCAGTGGCCACCGGTCCCGGGTGTCGGGTGTCAGGTGTCGGGTCTCAGGTCTCAGGTCTCGGGTGTCAGATGTCAGATGTCGGGGGTCAGGTCCCAGGTGTCCGGGACGGGCGATGGAAGACAGGGGACAGAGCATCTCATGGGACGGGGACGTCGCATGGCCGCATGGGCACCCACGATGTCCCATTTCCTGTCTCGATTCCAGAACGGCTGAGAGCGGACAGGTGTCAGGTGCATGGTCAGAGCCCCACCGGGGATGCCCGTATCGCCTGATTGGAACAACCGTACCGTATTGTGTATCCGCGGAAACGTACGGGAAGGTTTACGCAGAGGACAGGTCGGTGAGATCGGCTTCCATCAGGATGGCGTCCTCGCCGTTCCGATAGTATCGGGGGAGCAGGCGGATTTTCCGGAATCCGAACGACATGTACAACCGCATCGCGCGGGTGTTCGACACCCGGACTTCCAGCCACATCCGTTCTGCGCCCTGCGACCAGGCGAGATACATGGCATAGGCGAGCAGATACCGGCCGAGTCCCCGACCGCGGTATTTCGGATGCAACGTAATATTCGTGAGGTGCGCACGTTTTTTATAAATCCGCAACGTAAAATATCCGCACACGGTGCGCGGGTTTTCACGCGCGCGGATCACGCGCAGGATCGCGCGGGGGTTTTCCAGCAACTCAAAAATGAACGTATACACCGGCCACGGATCCGGGTAGGTGGCCCGTTCGATGGCATGCACCTCTTCGAGATCCGTGGGTTTCATGCGGTCAATACGGAACCGTGTGGCGAATGCTGACCAGTCCAGTTCCTGCAAACGGCGCGCCCAGGGCGCCGACACGTGCTGGATTTCCTGAATCCAGGTTGCATTGATCAGCGGTTGCATCGTGGCTACTCCGGGTGATTTCAGCACGGTTCATGCCACAATTGTCGAAACCGAACGGCAATATCCATGAAACCGTGCTCCCGATCGCCGTTGCGTATACGCCGGATATGGAAATCCAGTGCCTGCAGCGTGCGGAAGAGGCTGTAGGCATACTGCCGTTCCAGCAGGGAGGGGCAGCCGTTCGTCCTTGCACGTATCTGCAGCATATCCATCAGGGTGCTGCGGATGAGCATGGTTTCCAGCCAGAAGAGCGGCGAACGGGACCATTCCTGAAATCGTCGTAGCCGTTGACTGATCCAGTCCAGCCAGTACCGCAAACTCTCCAGCCAGGTCTGTTCCCACGCGCGGATCTGTGCCGAACGTGCCGGGACGGTCCCGTGCGGTCGAATCGCGCGGCTCGTCAGGTCCAGTGCCACCCATTCGGCGCGGGGCGGTTGCGTCGTAAAATCGACATAAATGACCGAATTGACCGGCAACCGCGACCGGTATTCCGTACGGATCCAAGCGATCACGCCCGGCGGATGAACGGCATCGGAATGCACCAGGAAACCGATGCGTTGATTCTGCCAGACGAGCGGAATGGGCTGCCGGGGCAGGGGCGGGTGATTCGGCCAGTTCACGCGAACGGGCCAGTGCGTCTGCTGCAATCGCCAGCCTGCCGGCAGTACGACGATGGCGCTGAGTCCGATCCAGATGAGCAGTACGGACCACCGCATCCATGTGGGCCACATGCCCGGCTGAATCGCATGAACAGACGCACCCCGGGTGGATGGCGCTTGCTCAGCCGTCACCGACGGCGAGACGGTGTGGTTCATCGCCGAATCGCTCCCGGATCAGTTCGTCCAGGGCCTCCCGCAGGCGGTCGAGAATTTCGTCATACGTGTATGTCCCGAGTTTCTGCGGGCCCCGTTTCAGGTTGACATGCGTGGGACCGCACCAGAGTCCCAGGTCGGCCATATCCGTTTCTCCCGGACCGTTCACCCGACAACCCATGACGGCGATGGTAATATCATACTGGCGAGCATATTCCGTCATCCTGCGGACCTGTTCAGCGAGTTCTACGAACCGTTCGTTTTCCACACGCGCGCAACTCGGACAGCTGACGATATTGAGTCCCCGCAGGATCCCGGCAGGCGCGTTCAGGAACCGTCCAGCGTAGACGTCCTCAACGATCTGGCGCCCGATCGTGACCTCCTCGTGTTTCCGATCGTTCGGCAGTGTCAGGGATACGCGAAGGGTATCTCCGATCCCTTCCGCAAGCAGCGGTTCGAATGCGATCCGGGTTTTGATGATTCCGGCAGGGGGCAGACCGGCTTCAGTGACACCGAGGTGGAGGGGGACGTCCGGACGGATCGTGGCAAATCGTCGATTGACTTCAATGACCCGGTACGGGTCGGAGTCTTTCAATGATACCAGATACTGATCAAACCCGAGTCGGTCCAGAATGTCGCAGTGAAAGAGCGCACATTCCAGCATCGCCCGAATCGGGTCGTCCGGATACCGTCGACGGAATTCGGGGTCGACCGACCCGCAGTTCACGCCGATGCGGATCGCACACCCGTGATCCCGGGCCACACGTGCAATGTCCGCGACCTTATCCCGAACGTCTTTATGTCGCTCGTGGTGGTACAGGTGTCCCGGATTGTACCGGATTTTATCGACATACGGCGCCACATCGCGTGCCAGCCGGTAGTTTTCCTGGAGATCCACGGCGAGCACCGCATCAGTATATTGACAGATGGTGCGCAGGGCCTCGACGTCTTTACGGCTATCGACGGCAATACGAATGATGTCCGCGCCGGCTTCCTGCATGCGCGTGATCTGTCGCAGTGTCGCATCGATATCGGTCGTTCGGGTCGACGTCATGGTCTGCACGGCGATCGGATAGCCCGCGCCGATGGTCACGCGTCCGATCCGCACCGCTCGCGTCGGGCGTCGATGAATGGAAAGCCGACGTGTCATTGCCGTTCCGTGCGCAACCGTATTTCCGGGATTTTTCCGGGTACAATTATAGGCGTTTGCCGCATTGATGGCGAGTGACACCACTCATTCGACGACGGATACCCGTCCGGTCCATATGGTCTCGTACAGTTCCAGGAACCGCTCGGCAGCACGTTCCCATGTGAACGTATATGCCCGTGCGCGTCCGCGGTCCGTACAGTGTCGGGCCGTCTCGGGATCGGTGAGCACGCGGTGGATCGCACGTGCCATGTCCGACACATCCGTGGGATCGAAATATATCCCCGCATCTCCGGCGATTTCCGGAAGTGCGCCGGTACGGCTGACAACCACGGGCACACCGAGTGCCAGTGCTTCCAGGACGGGAAAACCGAATCCCTCCTGGAGCGAGGGTTGTACGAGGACGCGTGCATGGGTATACACCACCCGCAGCGCATCTCGCTGAACGTGAAAGGGAATCCAGCGAATCCGACCGGATGCGACCCAGTGTGTCCATCTCCTGCGCACCCGCTGCCAGGACGGTTCCGGACACCCCGTCAACACCAGGGGGATCGACAGATCGGCGGACGTCCAGAGGTGGATGCAGGCGCGAATGAGGCGGTCCAGATTCTTGTGCGGCTTGTCGTTGCCCACGTACAGGATGTACCCTTCGTCGGGCAGGCGTAACCGGGTTTTCCACAGGGACCGGACTTCCGGTGGCGGTGGCAACCGGAATTCCGGCAGCAACCCGTTCGGAATCACGCAGAGCCGGTCTTCCAGGAACGGGAAATGGAGCAGTATCTGCCGCGCGGAGGTGTGAGAAACCGTGACCACGCGATCGGCACGTCGGGCGCTCCATTCGATGATCCACCGGGCGATATGACTCTTCCACCATCCGTTCCGGCTGGTCCAGGGTTCAAGCAGGATCGTATCGTGCAGGGTCATAATGGCCGGGCACGGCAGTCGCGCCGGCAGGGGAAAGTAGGGACTGTGAAACAGATCCGCACGATGTGCGCGCAGCAGGGCGGGGATTTCCGTATGCATCCGCAGGCCAAACGGTCGGGAGCGGGTGGGCCACCATCGCACCCGTGTGCGCAGATCTTCCGGCAGCACATCCGTAACGGCGACGCGTGCGGGTGCGAGTACGATCCAGCGCCAGTCACGGGGTGCGTGCGCCATCAGAACCGGGAGCAGACCCTGAATGTGGGTACCGATTCCGTAATCCCGGATCTTCCGCGCATCAAACACAATCGTGCGCATACCGGACCACTCGATAGGGTGCGGTGCGCGCGGGTCGCCGACGGTGGGTTATTTTCTGGCCGTCAGTCGCCAGGCGATCCAGAATCCCACGACCAGCGCACAGACCGTCTTTGTCAGACTGATCGGCTCCGGCAACGGTGCCACCGTCTGATAGAGAAACCACGCCTCCCAGGCCGGCCCGAGTTGATGTTCCAGCAGGGTCAGTGCGCCCCAGGTGATACCGCCGCCGATCAGTGCCAGACCGAGCACGGCGAGTAAACGCACGGTGATCATCAGCAGTCGCGCCAGGATGTAGAGAACGACGATCGCGATCGCCGCGACGATCAAACCGATCCACCAGGACTCCGATCCGAACGGTGGCCACGCCATGGTGGGCAATCCACTTTGAATGGCATAAATTCACCCCAACCGTTCCACAGATGATTGTATACGATCTTCTGAGGTATGGCCATGCCGGTCGTCCGTGCGGTGTTGCGTCGTGCATTGCAAATCCTGGCGAACGGGCAACCAAACGCGCACCCGCAGGAATGGACCATGCTGACCGTTCAATTGCTCGCGCACTGTCTGGAATGGCCGCCGGAACGCGTATGGACGGCGCCGCAGCAGAGGGTACCGGCGGACCGTGTCCGCCGGTTTTATCGGATGGTCCGTTTGTGGGCGCGGGGTATGCCCATCCAGTATCTGCTCGGGCGCTGGGGGTTCTGGAATTTACGCGACCTGAGGACGCCGCCCGGTGTGGCCATCCCGCGTCCGGCCACAGAAACCCTCATGACGGCGGTCGCGGCACGGTTTCCGGACGCTACGGTGCCGCTGCGCATCCTGGATCTCGGCACGGGTACCGGTGCGCTCGCCATTGCACTTGCGGTGGTTTATCCACGCGCGACGGTCTGGGCAGTCGACATCTCCACACGCGCGGTCCAGGTGGCACGCATCAATGCGCACCGGTTTCATGTCGCCGATCGGGTCCACATCTGGCAGGGTGATTGGCTACGGGCTGTGCGTGTCGGTCCCTTCTGGGACGTGGTCGTGTGCAATCCGCCCTATTTGACGCGCCGGGCCTGGCGTGCGGCACCGGTGAGCGTCCGGGATTTTGAGCCTCCGGAAGCGTTCGTATCTCCCGGCGGACCGGCGCACGTGTATACGACGATCGGACGGCAGGTACGGTCCCGTCTGCGCGCGAATGGCATACTGTTCGTCGAGGTGGGCGATCGCCAGGCGGCACATGTCCGGCGCTGGATGGAGCGCCTGGGTGCGGTCTGCGTACAGACATGGAGAGACGTGCAGGGACAGATCCGGTGTCTGGCGTTTCGGTGGCCTACCGATGACCGTTCAGCGGAACCCCGAGACCCTGAAGATGGACCGTCCGTGTTCGCGGACCGTCCAGTTCGGCAAGAATGACACTCTGCCACGTGCCGATCGCCAGTTGCCCGTGATGGACCGGCAGGATCACCTGGTGCCCCAGCAACATGGCCCGTAAATGCGCGGTCGCGTTCTTCCGTTCACAGTCCGAGTAGTCCTCGCTGTTGTGATAGTAAAACTGATCCTCCCGGACGAGTTGTTCCAGAATGGCCTGGATGTCCCGCAAAAGTGCGTCCTGATACTCGTTGATGAAGATCGCCGTGGTCGTATGCATGGAACTCACAATGACCACTCCATGACCCAGCCGGCTGCGCTGGACGAAATCCACGATATGTGGCGTCAGATTGTACAACCCGATGCGGGATTCGGTCTGCACTTTCAACACGTCCGAGAGCACCACCCATTCGGATTGCACGGGAAAGGCCACCGACTGCATGCGTTTCTCCTCCACCTGACCCTGGAACTGAAGCGGCTCCCGTAGATGCAGAGAGCACAGGGAATTCAATATACAACATCCCCGGAATACGCGCAAGGGGCATCGATTTATCTGAGATCGGGACAGGCAATGGGACATTGTGGGTGCCCATGCAATATCCCCCGCCCATGGGATGCCCCGTCCCCTGTCTTCCGTCTCCCGTCCCGGAATACCCGACACCTGACACCTGACACCCGGAACCCGGGACCTGAGACCTGGGACCTGGGACCTAACAACCGGACCATCCGCGCATCCGGTCCATCCTCTGTCCCATTGCCTGTCCCGACCCCAGGGAGTTTCCGACTTGCGTCGCGCGAAGCGTTGATGTAACTTTTTTGTGACATCTCCCGGAGTGTTCCGGGTGGAACGGGTGCGATGACCGCCACACCCCGGATACTCGTTGTCGATGACGACCCGATGATCGCCACCATGTGCCGCCAGGCCCTGGAGGAAGCCGGGTTCGCCGTGGACACCGTATACAATGGTGAAGAAGCCCTCGCCCGACTCCGGGAACACACCTATGACGTCGTTCTGACGGATGTCCGGATGCCCCGCATGGACGGTCTGACGCTGTTGCACGAGATTCAGACACACTATCCGGACGTTGTGGTCGTGCTGATGACCGCATATGCGGATATCGAAACGGCCGTGCAGGCAATGGAAGCCGGGGCATTCGATTACATTCCGAAACCCTTTTCCGTCCAGCATCTGCGGGTATCCCTGCAGCGGGCTGTCGAACACCGTCAACTCCGTTCCCGGGCGACCGCGCCGGAACAGACAGTGGACGCGATCATCGAACAAACCCGTGCGTTCGATGCGATTGTCACGCAGAGCGAGACGATGCGTGCGGTGATCCGTCAGGCGATGAAAGCCGCACGCAGCGATGTCCCCGTTCTGATCCTCGGGGAGAGCGGTACCGGAAAGGAACTGCTGGCCAAGGCGATCCACCAGGCCAGCCACCGTGCCGACGGACCGTTCGTTACGGTGGATTGCGCGTCCATTCCGGAGACCCTGCTGGAGAGTGAACTGTTCGGGTACGAACCGGGGGCGTTTACCGGGGCCCAGAAACGGAAACACGGGCTCATTGAACTCGCGGACGGTGGTACACTCTTCCTGGACGAGATCGGGGAACTGCCGGCACCCCTTCAGGCCAAACTCCTGCGGGTTTTGCAGGACGGTCGGATCCGCCGTCTGGGCGGGCGCACGGAGATCACCGTGAATTTTCGATTGATCTCGGCGACCAATCGGGACCTGCATGCGATGGTGGAACAGCACCAGTTTCGTGAAGATCTCTGGTTTCGCATCAATGTGATCACGCTGGAGATTCCCCCCTTGCGGGAACGTAAAGAAGACATCCTGTTACTCGCGCACTACTTCCTGCAGGAACTCAACCGACGTGGTCCGCGTCAGGTGGAGGGGCTCTCGTCGGCGGTGCAGTGGATTCTACAGAAATACGATTGGCCGGGCAACGTCCGCGAACTGCGCAACGTGATCGAACACGCGCACGCGATGGCCGAAGGGGCCTGGATCACTCCCATGGACTTACCGGAATTCATCCTGCGTGCCGTGCAGCCGGCCGAGGTCTCCTGGGACGCGGCCATTGTCTGGCCGGAGGAACTGCTGCGTCGTCCGTTTTATGAGGCACGACGCGCACTGCTGGAACAGTTCGAACGGACGTATTTCACCCATCTGATCGAGCGCGCCGGCGGACGTATCATGGACGCCGCGCGTATGGCGGGATTGCACCGGGGGGTGCTGCACCGGTTTCTCAAAAAATATGCCATCCGGGTGCGGGACCGGAAACAGGTAACAAAAAAGAAGTGATGCCGGGAAAGTGACGAGCGGAAAAGTGACGAAAGGGGAAGTGACGCTGGTACTGCTTACCGTTACTTTGCGTCATCCATTTATCGTCACTTTTCTCCTCGTCACCCTTCTGGCGTCATCTCTCTCCGAGGCGTCCACATGCGTTATCGACCGCTGGGCACCACCGGGATGACGTTTTCTGTCATCGGACTCGGTACCTGGGCCATCGGGGGATCCGGGTGGTCTTACGGCTGGGGCGACCAGGACGACGCGGATTCGATCGCCACGATTCAGCAGGCGCTGGACCTGGGGATCAACTGGATCGATACCGCTCCCGTCTATGGACTCGGACACGCGGAGACCCTGGTGGGCCGGGCACTGCGTGGCCGACGGGATCGGGTGTTCATTGCCACAAAATGCGGTCTGGTGTGGAATCGTCGGGGACGCATTCGCGCACGGTTAACCCGGACGAGCGTCATGGAGGAATGTCACGCCAGTCTGCAGCGGTTGCAGGTGGACGTCATCGATCTCTACCAGATCCACTGGCCGGAACCCGAGGATCAGATCGAGGAAGCCTGGGAAACCATGGTACAATTGAAAGAATCCGGTAAGGTCCGCCACATCGGCGTATGCAATTTCAACAGAATTCAGCTCGAGCGTATCGCGCGTATGCATCCCGTTGAATCACTGCAACCGCCGTACAGTCTGCTCGATCGCCGGTTTGAAACCGATCTGCTCCCCTTCTGCCGCGCGCACCGGATCGGGGTCATCGTTTACAGTCCCCTCGCGTCGGGGCTACTCTCCGGCACGATGACCGCGGAGCGCGCAGCGCGATTACCCCGGAACGACTGGCGGCGGCGGGACCCGCGGTTTCGTCCCCCGCTGCTTCCGAAAATCCTCGATTTCGTTCGCGACCTTGCGCGGATCGCGCAGGCACACGAATGGACGGTCGCGGAACTGGCCATCGCGTGGACGCTGCGACTGCCGGAGGTCACGGGGGCCATCGTCGGCGCGCGCCGGCCGGCGCAGATTGTCACGAGTGCACGTGCAGCCGATCGGACGTGGACCGACGATATCGACCGGGCAATCCGGGCCGTGCTCCGGTCACACGCGACCACCCTTGCCCGTGTGCCGCCATTGTAGTAAATATACAAAACCTCCCGGGGAAACCGGGGCGATCCGGACTGTCGCACCGTATTCGATGATACCCACGTCCGCGCGGGTGGTATCCCGGTGTTCCGGAGCATCCGAAAATGGTGCAGTACAAATACCGCATGATCGTGCAGTACAACGGGGAACGGTATTTCGGCTGGCAGTACCAGCCGCACGGTCCCACGATCCAGGGCGTCCTGGAGGAAAAACTGCGCATGATCCTCCAGCACCCCGTGCGCGTTATCGGCGCCGGTCGAACGGATGCCGGTGTGCATGCTGAGGGCCAGGTGGCCCATTTCGGGATCCCCCGGCAGATTGACGTGATCCGGCTGCGACGTGCACTGAACAGTGTCCTTCCCTGGGACATCCGGGTGCGCGACCTGGAGCGCGTTCCAAACCGGTTTCATGCACGGTTCAGTGCGCTCTGGAAGGAATACATTTACCGGATCTATATTGACGACCATGTGCCGCCGTACTGGTACCCGTACGTGTGGTGGTTGCCGGTGCCCCTGGATTACGCCGCAATGGTCGAGGCTGCACGGGACCTCGTCGGTACGCACAACTATGCACCGTTCGGAAAAGGCGTGAAACCCGACGAGACCAAAATGCGAACGGTCTTATGGGCACGCTGGGAAAATCGGCACCCGATGTATATCTTTCATATTGCTGCACCCGGATTCCTTCGCGGGATGGTGCGGTACATCGTGGGGCAACTGGTGGAGATCGGGATGCATCGAAAACCCGTGGACGCGATCCGGCGCATTCTCGGTGAACAACTTCACGACTGGGTGCGCGCGAAAGCACCGGCACGGGGGTTGACGATGTATTATGTCGCCTATCCGAACGACGTGCTCTATCCGGAGAACTCGCGATGACCCATCCGATCCGTGTGGGCGAACTCGTGCGACCGCGCGTCGATTCCGTGGCAGTACCGCGCGATGTCATCGGTATTGTCACCCAGGTGCGTCGCGACCGCGTGTGTGTCTGGTTTCCGGAACGGTTTCAGCAGGCCTGGATTCCGGTCGAACAACTCAACCGGCTGAAGTGGAAAGGCGACCCGCGGTCGCATCACTGGGCACTTATCGCATGGCTCATCCAGGCGTGTGATGGCGTCGAATTTGAATATGACGGGGGACCACCCGTGGTCTTACACGTGCGTACGGACCATATGGACCGTACACGGATGCAGCGAATTATGGATTTCCTGGGTCCACAGTTGCGGGACTGGTCCGTCCGGCCGGCGAGCATGTCGAGCATCTGGGTGGTCTGGGTACTGTGGGAAAGGCACGAGCGGAGTGACGCGGGGAAAGGGGACGAAAAAAAATAACAGACATCCGGATGTACGGCGTCACTCTGCGTCACACCCGGTCTGAGTCCACGGTCGCTGGAGGGAATCCACATGCGTGATCGACGGTTATGGATCGTCTGGCTGATCCTGTTCGTGAACCTCATCGGGTTCGGGATCATCATTCCGTTTCTGCCGTTTTACGCCACGTCACTGGGAGCTTCGCCGTTTGTCGTCGGATGGTTGTTTGCGTCCTATTCCATTGCCCAGACGGTGGCTTCACCCTTTCTCGGGGACCTGGCGGATCGGTACGGACGACGACCGATTCTGATCCTGAGTCTGCTT
>CAZIRO010000010.1:22037-33019 GCA_964541595.1 uncultured Acidobacteriota bacterium | reverse complement strand
ACCGGTGCCCGATCACGTATACCGATGCAGGACTGTAGTAAGGCACACCGCCTTCGCCCGCACCGGTAGGATGGCGCGTGACGATGGTGAAGGCGTCAAAGAACGGTTCGTTGACATCCCCCAGGTCCGCCCGGTAGCATCCCACCATGCTCTCTCACTGGCCCATCCACTGCTGCCAGGTGGCCAGAAACACCCCTGCCCACCGTCGCATCCGCTGCTGGCGCGCATGCTGCGCCAGGTCCCGCAACAACCCGATGCCCCGCTGCAAATGCCCCAGCGCCAGCAGTCGCATCGCCAGCGACGCCTGGACCTCCTCCCGATAGGGAAAATCGCCATGCAGTGCCAGAATGCGTTCCAGCCATCGCACGCTCGTGCGCGTCCATGCCGTGTCCGGAAAATACACCGCCTCCCAGTGGGGTGCATCACCCCGGCCCGTATGGTACCGGTACCACCGATAACACCCCGCAGCCCGCCTGCGCGCATCCCGGGCAATCGCCTGTCGGGTCTTTCCAACCCCTTTCCAGAACCCGACAATCCCCAGCTGCTGCACCACCACCCATGCCGCATACCGCGAGGTGGGGTAGTCGCGCAGCAGCACTTTCGGGTCCGCAATATTGGGCTGCATCCCCAGCGGAAATGCACACAGAGGACGTCCCGGATGCTGTTCCTGCCACATCGCCATCAACTCCGCGTCCACCCCGGTCACCGGCAATACCTGTACTTCGATTGTGTTTGACCGCAACCGCCCCCGGTAGAACGCCGCCCCTGCCTCCCGGGGGATCCACGTCCCATCGTATTCCACCCACACCCGATACCTGCCCGGTCCCACAATCTGTCGAAGGGACCCCCATGGTGGGGTCCATTCATGTCTTCCGGGCGGAACACGCATGCCGGGATACCCGGCATACCGGACATCGATCGTCCCCCCGATGTCCTCACACCGGGGGTCGACATGCGGACCCTCCACCACCAGGCGCCAGTGCCCCAGCACCACAACGCCCAGTTGCCATTCCCGCGCATCCCGGTTGACCAGCCATCCCGCAAATCCCACGCCACCGCCCAGCCACATGTCCAGCAGATGCATCCGTTCCGGTCCGCGAATCACGACCTGCAGCCCCGGTGTTTCGCTCCCGGCGCCCGGTCCGACCAGCAACGGTCCGACCAGCAAAACGGTCCACAGTATCCCGCGCATGCCGGTCCTCCTTATTTTGGATCCGCGGTCGTACGCAGCACCTCGCCGCATCGGATACTGCCCACGTCCCCTCGACAGGTCGGATGGGCCATCGACCCGATCAGATTGTAACAGTCCAGTCGATTGACCGCATCCTGCATTTCATCCACCACCATAAACACGTGCATCATACACTTCTCAAGCGGTTGGGGTCCTGCGCACTGCTGACACCATGCCACGTTGTCATCATGGCCGTCGTTGCGACAGACTTTGTTGAGCCTGAACTGATGAGCCAGTTCATGGGCCGTCACGTGCCGATACACGTTTCGCCGTTCGTCGTCGGTGCATTCCGTACATCGCCGCTCGATGGCGTCCCCGAGGATCAGCGACATGTCCGAAGACGCGTCGGCGATGCCCATCAGAGCGTCGGGCTCGTCGTCGGTCGTGGTGCGATTTCGACTGCTGCCGACCACGTGGAAGTAGTTCTGGGGCACATTACAACACGCCAGGCAGTCGACGCGGTCGCCCGTACACCCCTGCGGAGGCAGACAGTTCAGAGGGTTTTGATGGGCAAACCAGATCTGATGAAACCGTCGGGTGGCGTTGACCCGGTCGCAAATCGGGGTATCGTCTTCGTTCAACATGGAAAACTCGCGCAGGTACGGCACCGCGCCTTCACCTTCGCCGGTGGGGTGACGCGCCACGATGGTGAAGGCATCCAAGAACGGTTCGTCGACATCCCCGAGGTCCGCCCGGTAGAAACATGCGTCCGCCCATTGCGTGCACCCCAGGTCCTGTCCATCCCGCGCTATCACCCCCACGCCCGCGCTGCATCCGTTCGTGAATATTGGTTTTCCGTTCTCGTCGACATCCGATGCACAGTACGTCACTTCCGGTGGCGCATCCGGTCTTCGGTCGAAAGTCACCTTGAGCGCATCCGTGCTCCCAACTTTGACCGGTTGGACATCCGTCACGTTGTGGACTGCACAGTGCGATTCCGGCAGGATATCCGCCAGCCGGCAGGATATCGGTCCCGGAACTTTCGGGTGCGTGAATATCACGATCGTGTCCCCCACCTGTACATTCGCCCATTTGTGCAGGATCACCTGATTGCATGGGTTCGAGGTACCCCCACAATTTACATCCCAGGGCACCAGAAGCACGCCGCCGTAGCGGAACATGCGGTCCGCCTCGACGACCACCCGTTTCCAGCCGGTAATGATTGCCGAGGTTCTGTTGCAAAAATAGTGCATGGTTGCATGGCGGCAAGGCCTGCGGGTTGCCGGAAGCAGGAGAAAGATGCACCGGGCGTCAGGGCACCCGGAGGGGCGGGCAACGCAATCGCCGGACACGTGGGAAGGAAGCACGGGAGCAGGCACGGGATGCCATCGGCCGGGGTGTCGTTTATCGTTGCGCGCGTTCGGTCAGTGTGCGCCAGGCATGCAGGAAGGCGGCCGCCCGGGCGCGGACTGTTGAGTCTTTGCCGTGTGTGGCCAGGTCTTCCAGGGCGGCGAGCGCGGCTGCGTCATCCCCCAGCGCCAGGCCCTCGGTCGCCCACAACCATCGCACACGCTCCACGTACGGAAAGTCCGGATGCAGCGTCATGATCCGCTCCGCCCACGCCCGCCGCCACCGCAGCCATTCCCCCAGATAGACCGATTTCCATCCTTCCGGGGTCAGGATCTTGCCACCCAGATTGAGCTGGTCGGCGTTCGACAGGTTCTCGCGCCACCACCACACCCGTTGGGCGATCGTCCGTGCGGATGCTTCGGCCCGAGATGGGTCCAGATGTCCCAGCACGCCCAGTTCCTGCGCGATCACCCATGCCGCATACCGCGAGGTGGGGTAGTGTTGGAGAATTGACTGGTTGTCAATGCCAATAAAGATCGTTTTGTCATCGATGATCCCCCGCACCGGTATCCCGCATGGATTCCTCGGGTCAATGAACTCCTCGGCGCCCTGGCGCATTTCTGGTCGCAATC
Organism: uncultured Acidobacteriota bacterium; assembly: GCA_964541595.1. Taxonomy (GTDB): domain Bacteria; phylum Acidobacteriota; class HRBIN11; order HRBIN11; family HRBIN11; genus CAZIRO01. The sequence goes on along the minus strand of CAZIRO010000010.1, from coordinate 29,866 downwards.
GACCTGCTTCAAACACCTCGCGGTCCACCCCTGCAGGTGCTTCCACCCGAATCACGAAAGGTCCCTGGCGGAGCGCCGTCCGGCCCACAGGTAGCCGGTATTCGACGACGTATTCTCCGGGTTGCCACAGCGCCACCAGACACCGCAGGCTTCCCTGAATGTTCAGGACTTCGCCCGGTGTCCACTTGCCACAGGGCCATTTCCTCCAGCGGGGGGTGCAGATGACCTCTGCCGGAGCACCGTTGACCCACACCTGTACCGGTCCCACGTCGCACAACTCTCGCTGTTGCCGGCCAACATACCGCACCTGAATGTGCACCGGCATCGGTGCACACTGCAGCACCCGCGTATAGGGCACGTGCACCTGCAACACAAACATGGTGGCCATTTCCGATGGCTGCTGCGGGGGAATTCCGTTGCCAGCCATTCCCACCAGCATCATCCAGAGCATCAGGTGTTGTACCATGTTCGACCTCCTCAATTGGGGTCCCGGCGGGGACGCAGGTGGTCATGGCATTCCGGCAGACCACACAGTCCTGCCCCCCTGTCACTGCCCAGCAGGTCGTTACAGTCCAGGCGCAGAATACCTTTGACTTTGTTCCAGAACACCTCCCGTGCCGACGCTCTCGCTTCCGTGAATCCATACATCAGGCATCTCAACGGCACGTTCTGCGGTAACCGACAGCCCGCCTCTCCTGCACACCAGGCGGGGTTCAGGTCATGTCCCGGAGGGTCGTCTTCGGGAGGCCAGATCTGACACGTGCCCTGGGGATTTTCTTTGTTGACATGAAACTGGTGCACCATTTCATGGGCTGTTGTGTGGCGCAGCCAGGCCTGGACTTCATCTGCAGTACAGGCCATGCCAATTCCGGCCTCCTGCTTGACTGCATCGCATTTGGGTTTGACCTGAGCAGTATACACCCAGCTGATATCACTTGCACTGTTGGTAATCCCCAGCGTATCTGCATCTTCCCTGCCGGGTCGATGAGCACCGACCAGGTGGTAATAATTCTGGGCATGGTTCAGGTAATCCGGGGTTTTGGGGTTGCGGTGGTGGAACCAGATCTGGTGAAACCGCAGGAAACGAATGGCCACACCGTTTTCCATGAAGCGGATGTAGGGCACGGCACCTTCGCCTTCGCCGGTAGGATGGCGCGTGACGATGGTGAAGGCGTCAAAGAACGGTTCGTCGACATCCCCGAGGTCCGCCTGGTAGAAACACGTGTCCGCCCATTGCGTGCACCCCAGGTCCTGTCCATCCCGCGCTATCACCCCCACGCCCGCGCTGCATCCGTTCGTGAATATTGGTTTTCCGTTCTCGTCGACATCCGATGCACAGTACGTCACTTCCGGTGGCGCATCCGGTCTTCGGTCGAAAGTCACCTTGAGCGCATCCGTGCTCCCAACTTTGACCGGTTGGACATCCGTCACGTTGTGGACTGCACAGTGCGATTCCGGCAGGATATCCGCCAGCCGGCAGGATATCGGTCCCGGAACTTTCGGGTGCGTGAATATCACGATCGTGTCCCCCACCTGTACATTCGCCCATTTGTGCAGGATCACCTGATTGCATGGGTTCGAGGTACCCCCACAATTTACATCCCAGGGCACCAGAAGCACGCCGCCGTAGCGGAACATGCGGTCCGCCTCGACGACCACCCGTTTCCAGCCGGTGATGATTTCCGAGTAGTTGATCACCGCGTCATCCGCATGCACATCGGTAAACGGCGCCAGCCGGAGCTGCAGCACCACGTTGTCGCCACTGTAATGCGGCGGCATCCGCAGATAGACCACCGCCTCCCCGTCTCCGTTAGACCACACACTCAGCATTCGCGCGGGCACATATGTCGGGTCCTCGCACCTATTCTGGTCTGGACACAGTCCCCAGTCGTTGACCGCCGCGTCGTCTGTCCACACCTGGTTGTCGCACGCCTGCATCCACGGCCCGCCGCTGCTTTCCGGCACGCACACCGCCGGGTCCGCCACCGGCGTACCCGTCGCATACCCTGCCAGGTCCGCCGGGTCCAGCACTCGAATGTATACGGGATGATTATCCAGTCCCGCCTGGATGTCCACCCGCAGCACGCGCGGGGCCACCTGTTCCGCTTCCGGCCATCCCAGGGCCGTCTGCACGCCCGCCGGTTCTGACGAGATCACCACCCGCCGCACCCCGTACGCCCGCAGCGCCCGCGTGATGTATATCGCACTGTTACTTGCCAGCGTCAGTTTCCTGTAGTCATCCGTCGCAAACACCATACCGTACAGGTCATGGGCATCGTCCACACCCAGCGCTGCCACCGCATCAAGGATCCAGACAATCCGGTCCGGCCACCGCCACTCAATCTCCACGTCTTCATACACGCCCGGGAATATCTTCCCCGCTCCCACCGTCTCATCCGGTCCGATATACATCGTGCACGTCTCTCCGGCCGGTGCTGCACATCCCGGTGTGCCCGGCCCCGCCACCAGCCACAGCGTCCCCACGTCGTTCACATCCAGTCCCACCCGCCGGGCCTGTCGCGTGCTGTCAAACGGTATCCGAAAGTCCTGATCACCCCATACGTCGTCCACACTGCCGCTGGCGTCCGGATGGTTGCCCCGTGCCACGCGTTCGATGCGGTACCATCCCGATCCCGGCGTGTATTCGTATGCCACGTAAAACACACTCCGGTCTGCCGCCTGCGCAATGCCCCGCACCTGCCCGATCGCCGGTCCCCCGAACGGACTCCCGTCGGCACGTTTGCCGTGCAGATGCGCCACGGCCGTTGCCGGTCCGCCCGTCTGCGCACAGAACACGTCCGGGACCGCACCCTGACCGTGGTCGTTCAACTGCACCCAGCAGATTTCCCATCCGGCGCCCACCTGGCGCGCCCGGCTTCCGTACGGTGCCGCGTCCGTTGCCGGTGCCTGCCACCACTGCGCCTTCGTCGGTGTGGCAGTGTACAGGCCGCTGACCTGATATGCCTGCACATCGCTCCCTTCCACGCTGATCACCACAAATTCCATCGGCTGTCCCGTCGCCGGGGGAATCCCGATTACCGACCGGATGTCCTGAAACGTGATGTCGGTATCCGGTGTATCGGTATGCGGCGTCACGATCCGCATCTTTGCCCCCACCGGTCCCCGCACACCCTGCGTGCTCACCTGCAGATACCCTGACCGGACGCCCTCGGGGATCGCGTTAACCACCAGTTCCCGTTCGGGTTGTTCCGGAACGCCGGAACAGTTCGAACCCGTGGTGGTCACGCTGTCGGCATGCACCGGGCGCGGGTTCAGGTGAATCACGTTGTCCCGCGCCACTGGCGAGAATCCGCATCCCCGCACTTTCAGCGTTCGGCCCCACCAGCATTCGGCCGGGTTGCCCTGGTCATTCTCACACCAGAACGTCGTCACTTCCGGTCCACCCGCGGTGGTGCCTGCCATGCTGCCATTACCTGGCGACGCAGCGTGCTGGGCCATGACCCACCATACGCTGCCGTCCGGCAGCACCACCCGCTGGCCCACCGCCTGTGCTCCCACCATGAACGGCCACAGTCCCACAACGCCCATAAACAACATCCACCACCGTCTCCTGCGGTGCATCCCATCAGGGACTTTGCCCCGCTGAACATCAGTTATCATGCCTCTTGCCTCCCGACTGAAAGATGGTCGTTAGTAGTATACATTCAGATAAAAAAAAAAAGTCAAGATCACCCCGAGAACGGGACAGGCAATGGGACAGGGGATGGATCGGTCGACACCGGGGGTCCGGTCCCAGGTCCCGGGTGTCCGGTGTTTGTCAGTGTATCCGGCGCGACCGTATATCGCGTGGTCCATCGGGACAGACCGTGTCCTATTCCCCGGCCCGAATCTGGGAAAGGAGCAGCGGTTGAATCCCACAGGGAGGTGATGTAAAGTAAAAGTAAAGGCCGGGTCCGAATCTGAAGCACGTGGACGGTCCGGGTCCCGGATATTACCTGTATATTCCATTCTACTCCCGGTTCCCGCCTGGAATGGCGTGCAGTCATCCGCGAGCGGATTCCAGACCGATGGAATCGGGTGCAGGTATGGACTGTAGCAGGCTCATGCGATGGAGTTCGGAACGATGTGGACAGTTTGGACGGGATTGGGTGTGAATGTCTGGACATTGCAGCAAAACGGTCCCCGGGGAGGAATGGGACAGTTACTGCTCGCATTGCTCCCCTGGATCGCGATATTCGTGTTTTTTTACATTCTGATCATCCTGCCCACGCGTCGGCAACAGAAGAAACATCAGCAGTTGCTGGCATCGCTCAAACCCGGTGACCGCGTGGTCACGAGCAGTGGTATTTACGGTACGATCGTGAAGGTCGAAGATCGGACGTTGAAACTCCGGATCGCGGACCGGGTCGTGGTGACGATCGAAAAAAATGCCGTCACCGGCCTGCAACAGGGGGAGACCCGATCCTGACGCACCCGTGTGATCCCACGGAGGGGGGTGAAAAAATGCGCCGATTGCGCTGGCGGATCGGTTTGATCCTGGGAGTGATTCTTATCAGCGCCTGGGGCGTATGGCCGCTCGATCAGAAGATCCGGCTTGGATTGGACCTGCGGGGCGGTATGCACCTGGTATTGCAGGTTCACATGGAGGACGCCATTCGCGCGCATCGGGACAACGAGATCAACAGCATCCGGGCGTGGTTGCGTGATAAAAAATGGGACGATCAGTTCCGGTTTGAAACGCCGTCCGTCGATACGGTGATCATCCACCGTACGGAACAGACCACGGACGATGCGTTTTCCACACTGGCAGGGTATCTGCAACGCAACTACAGTGGGGACTGGCGCGTCGACGTGCTTGCCGACGCCGTGCGTATGAGCATGAAACCGGATCTCATTCTGCAGATCAAACGACGAACGTCCGAACAGGCGGTCGAGACCATCCGCCGCCGTGTGGATGAATACGGACTCGCCGAGGTCGTTGTCGCGCCGCAGGGTGCCGGCGGGGAGCGGATTCTCGTGCAGTTACCCGGAGTGGAGGATCCACAGCAGGTCAAGTCCCTGATCCGGGAGACGTCTTTCCTGGAACTGCGTCTGGTGGTGGATGTCGGCAATTCGGAAGAGGAACTTCGTCAACGGTACGGCAATACCCTGCCGGAGGGTACGGAGATCCTTCCGGGCTGGATCGATCGCGAGGGCGGCGGCGCAGATACCGGTGCCTACCTGCTCCGCAAAGAAGCGGTGATCACGGGCCAGGATCTGGAATACGCATACCCCTGTCGGGATGAACTCGGTCTACCCGCGGTGTGTTTCCGTTTGAGCCGCAGCGGTGGAGAAAAGTTTTATCGGTTTACCAGTGAACACATTGGGGATCGGCTGGCGATCGTGCTCGACCGCAAGGTGATCACGGCACCTTCGATTCGATCGGCGATTCGGGATCAGGGCCAGATCACGGGCCGATTCACGCAGCAGGAAGCCGAACGGCTGGCCATCCAGTTACGTTCCGGTGCGTTGCCGGCGACGCTGACCGTTCTTGAGGAACGGCAGGTGGGACCGGCACTCGGTCGGGACAGCATTCGCAACGGCACACGCGCGGCCCTGGCCGGCGCTCTGATCGTGATGGTCTTCATGTTACTGTACTATAAGGCGTCCGGAATCAATGCCGATGTGGCGCTCATCCTCAATCTGCTGATCATTCTTGCCGTGCTCGCGTACTTCAAGGCCACCCTGACGCTGCCCGGTATTGCGGGTATTGCACTGACCATCGGGATGGCAGTGGATGCCAACGTCCTGATATTCGAACGTATCAAGGAAGAACTCCGTGCGGGCCGTTCCATCCGCGCGGCACTGGATCTCGGATTCAGCCGTGCGTGGAGCGCCATTTTCGATTCGAATACGACCACCATTCTTGCGGCGATCGCTCTGTATATCTGGGGATCTGGCCCGGTTCAGGGGTTCGCCATTACGTTGAGCGTCGGTTTGCTTGCCAACCTGTTCACGTCGGTCTTCGTGTCCCGCACGATTTACGAGATCATCCTGGCGAATCGGCAGGTCCAGCGGTTGAGCATCTGAGGGTCAAACCCGAAATGGGAAAAACCGGGGTGGTGCGGTGTGTGGAGTTCCATTGTGGACTTCCGGCATCGTCTCGGAATTTTCCCGGACATTCTGACGCTTGAGGGATGTCCATGGCGCAAACCTACCGGATTCGAATCCGTTTTATGCGGTATCGCCCCGTCTTTCTCGTGATTTCGATCGTGTTGATGGCGGCGAGTGTCTTCTTCCTGGTGACCCGTGGGGTGCGACGCGGGATCGATTTTACCGGCGGACTGTTGATGCAGCTGCACTTTCGGGAACCCGTCGATATCGGCAAGATCCGGCAAGCGCTCGCGCAGGTCGGTCTTGGAGACAGTACGATTCAGGAATACGGATCGCCCGAGAATGTCATCATTCGGACGTCTATGGAACGGGCAGAAGCACTGGCGCGCGCCCGCGGGATTCGCGGTGAACTGTCCACAGAAGTCATGCTGGAACAACTCGTACCGGAAGTGACCCGCGCGATTTATACGATTTTCCATGTGGATTTGCAGGATAAACAGGATTTCAATACCACCGATCGCCCACGGATCCAACGGTTTCTGATGGATAAGGATCCGCTCGGACTGAAAGAATCCGCCCCGGATCAGATGGAATCCCGCTACAGTGCGCTTGCGCAACAGATCTACGATGCCCGACTGGAACTCGGGGGTGTACTCAATGACTGGAAAGACCTGTTCGCGCGGGTGGATCTGCCGCCGGCAGTGCGGTCCATGCTGCAGGACCATTTTGTCCTGGGTCCGTTCACGATTTTTTCTATCGAATCCGTGGGACCCCAGATCGGCCGGGAATTGATTCGTAAAGCGGTCACAGCGGTGCTCGTATCGCTGACGTTCATGCTCGTATATATCTGGTTTCGTTTTGATCTCGTATTCGGCGTCATGGCATTGATGTGTTTGATCCATGATGTCACCATTCTGCTCGGTGCGATGTCATTCACCGGCCGGGAACTTTCTCTACCGGTCCTTGCGGCCCTGCTCACCGTTGTCGGATACGACGTCAATGATACGATCATCGTTTACGATCGCGTACGGGAGAATCGGAATGCACGGAGGTTTTCCAATTTCATTGAACTGTTCGATGTCAGTTTGAACCAGACCCTTTCCCGCACGTTGTTGACGAGTCTCACCACGCTGTTTGTACTGCTGGTCATCTACTTTTTCGGCGGTGTGGTGCTCAACGACTTTGCGTTCGTCATGATCGTGGGTGTCATTGCCGGAACGTATTCGAGTATCTATATCGCGTCGTCGCTGTCCGCGTACTGGTACGAATGGCGTCAGAAGCGGGCACGTGCAACGGTACCCGGTCGACGCAGAGTGCCACGCACGGCGCGTGCAGCGGGTCGATAACGCGGTGACAGATGGATCACGTCCAAACGTCGTATCCGGAGCGGATGAGATCGACCGGTATGGAGAGATGGGAGAATGCCGCAACGACTCGACGGAAAAGCCGTTGCGCAGAAGATTTACGAAGATCTGCTGTTGCGTATTGAAGACCTGCGGATCGATGGCGTGATTCCCTGTCTGGCGGCCATTCTGATCGGTGACAATCCATCCTCGCGACTGTACGTGCAGAACAAAAAACAGGCCTGTGAACGTATGGGACTCCGCAGTGTGGTCTATGAATTTCCTGCGAGTGTCGATGAGTCCGCGGTATTGGCCACGATCGAGCAGTTGAACCGGGACCCGGAGATCCATGGTGTTCTCGTGCAGTTGCCCCTGCCGGCGCATATCGACCGGTCCCGGGTCCTGGCGGCCATCGATCCGCGCAAGGACGTG
>CAZIRO010000010.1:0-22027 GCA_964541595.1 uncultured Acidobacteriota bacterium | reverse complement strand
CATCAATAAGGGGCGCCTGCTGGAGAATCGGGCGGTGATCATCCCCTGTACACCGGCGGGCATTCTGTACATGCTGGACACTTACGGTATCCCGATCGAAGGCCGTCACTGTGTCGTGGTCGGACGGAGCGATATTGTGGGCAAACCGACGGCCATTCTATTTTTGCACCGGCATGCGACGGTCACGATATGCCATTCACGGACGCGCAACCTCCCGGAGATCGTGCGGAGCGCGGAGATCCTCGTCGTGGCCATCGGACGGGCGGCATACATCCAGCCGGACTGGGTGCATCCGGACGCGGTGATCATCGATGTGGGCATTAACCCCGTGCGAGACGCCGACGTGCTGCGGGGACTGGTTACGGAAGACCATCCCAAATGGCAGGCGTTTCAGCGTCTGGGTCAGGTAATTCTGGGCGATGTCCATCCGCTGGCGTATGAACGTGCGCGGGCGTATACCCCCGTACCCGGTGGGGTGGGACCCCTGACCGTTGCCATGCTGGTGCACAATACCGTCGTTGCCGCAGAAATCCAGGCGCGGGGAAGGGCCGGATGATCCGGCATTACTGGCGTCCGGAACGTGTTCTGGACTTTCGTGACCGTGTGGTAGTCATTACCGGCGGTGTGCGGGGGATCGGCGGGGCAACGGCGCGGTTGCTGGCCCATCTGGGAGCCACCGTGGTGGTGACGTATCACAGCGCGCAACGGGAGTCCAGACGGCTGGTGCAGCAGGGTCAGGGACGGATCCATGCCACGCACCTGGATGTGCGGGACGCCGATGGCGTGCAACGGTTCTTCCGGGAGGTGCACCGGCAGCACGGACGTATCGATGTACTCGTGAATAACGCCTCTTTCGCGAGTCAACGTGCCTGGAAACGGGACGTTCTCGACCTGAACGAGGAGGACCTGATCCAGGCGTGGCAGGTCGATGTGCTCGGCGCGTGGCGATGTAGTCGTGCGGTGATCCCGGTGATGCGCCAGCAGGGAGAAGGGGTCATCATCCATATGGCTTCGGCGGCCGCCGCAGCCGGCGATGCCGATACGTTGCTCTACGCACCGGTCAAGGTCGCACTCATCGGACTTACACGCAGCCTCGCCCGGATGCTGGCGCCCGGAATCCGTGTGAACGCCATCGCACCCGGATCCGTACGTACGCACTGGTTGCGTACCTGGGGATTGACCCGAGAGGAGTTGCATCAACTGGAAAAGGAAACCCTGCTGCAGCGACTGGTTGAACCGGAAGAGGTCGCCTGGGCGATCGCATATCTCGCCTCGCCAGCCGGCGCGGCAATCACCGGCCATGTGCTGTTCGTGGACGCGGGATTGTCGCTCACGCTGTAAGCGATGGGAGGTGCGACGATGCGGGGTCGGTTGCACATCGCCGTGATACCGGGAGACGGAATCGGTCCTGAAGTGACGGAAGCTGCGATGTCCGTGCTCGAAGCCGCCGCCCGACGGTTTCAGATTGAACTGCATCTCGACTGGTACGATTACGGCGCGGAAAAGTACCTTCGGGAGGGCGTGACGTTTCCGCCAGAAGCCCTGGAGAAGATGAAGACCTACGATGCCATTTTTCTCGGCGCCCTGGGCGATCCGCGTGTGCCGGATATGAAACACGCGGCCGATATCCTGTTCGGTCTGCGGTTCGGTCTTGATCTGTATGCGAATATTCGACCGGTACGGTTGCTCGATCCTCGCCTGTGTCCCCTGAAGGGGGTCGATACGCTGGATTTTGTAGTCATCCGGGAAAACACCGAGGGACTCTATGTCGGGATCGGCGGCATTTTCAAACGGAACACACCGGACGAGGTTGCCCTGCAAACGGGTCTGTATACGCGTCAGGGGGTGGAACGGGTGATTCGGTTTGCGTTTGAATATGCGCGTGCGTACGGGTATCGCAGTGTGTGTATGAGCGATAAGAGCAATGCACTGCGTTATGCCGGTGACCTCTGGCAGCGAACGTTCCAGGCGGTGGCCGCCGAGTATCCGGATATCGAATCGTTTCATCTATATATCGATGCGCTCGCCATGCAGATGGTGAAACGGCCGCAACAGTTCGGCGTGATCGTAACGTCGAACATGTTCGGAGACATTATCAGCGACCTCGGTGGTCAGTTGCAGGGTGGACTGGGCATGGCACCGTCCGCAAACGTCCATCCCGGTCAGGTGTCGATGTTCGAACCGGTGCACGGTTCCGCACCGAAATATGCGGGTCAGAACGTGGCCAATCCGATGGCCGCCATCCGGTCGGCGGCGATGATGCTGGCGCATCTCGGGTATGTGGACGCAGCCCGGACTGTGGAAGACGGTGTCCGTGCGGCCATTCAGGCGGGCCAGGTCACCCGGGATCTTGCAGAAATGCTCGGAGTCTCCCCGCAGGGCACGCGGGAGGTCGGCACGTGGATCGCCCGATGGATTGAATCATGATCGGGGGGAACTCCTCCCGGAGGTCCATGCCGAAACATGTGCCCAAGGTATTAGGTGGTCTGTTTCCAAAGTGAAGTGACGAAAAAGGTACTGCAGGTTGAGGGGATGGGACACAGATGGACGCGGATGAGCACAGATAGGTTTCTTAACCTGCGTCTGTCTGCGTGCATCTGCGTCCAATACGAACTTGGGAAACTAAGCTTTGACAATTCTGGCCCTCACGCCCCGCCACTCCGCAGGCATGGGGCCGAGTTCGGTCATGCGGTAGCCCTCGGGTAAATCTTGTACGTCGGTATGGGTTTCAGGCATCTTGCTCTCTGTCCACATCGTTTTGCCCCTTTTGTGCCCCTTTGATGCCCCTTTTGCCCCATTGCTGCGCCTTTCCTATGTCCAATAAATGTCCGAAATGTGTCCGATATGTCCCTTAAATGTCCGTTACCGCGCCAGGACATAGCGCCTTCCCTTCTTATCGCCCAGGGCCTTCACTAAACCGTCGATGCAGCTCGCTCACGGATGCACTCTCGACATCACGCAGAACAGCGATGATGCGAATCTGACGCTCATTCAGGCCCATCTGCCGCAGCCGTTCCGGCGTGTAGGGGTCTTTCAGGAAGGTCACCCGGACACCGCCCTGGCAGTGGGCGAAATCGGGCTCCGGCAGCTCCTGCTCGCGGCAGAGGCGGATGATGCGCGTGGTACCCGTGCCCCAGCGCTCGATGACGCCGGCAAAGTAGAAGGCCCGCGCGATGAGCGGGTTGCGAAGCACCGACGAGTGCGGACCGTAAAGCGCCTCCGGCGTCAGGGGCGAGGGCAGTTCGCCTGGACTCCAGACCTCCCGGCGGTCTTCTTCCAGGCGAATCTGGATGTCCGCCGGATAGGTGTAGTCCCGGTGGATGAGGGCATTCACCACCGCCTCCCGCAGGGCCTCCAGATCGGCAAATCCTAAACGGTAGCGAGAGAGGACATCCACCAGCTTGGCCAGGTAGTCATCAGGTACAATACGCTGACCTGCCATGGTGGCATTAAAATCTACCTTTCTTCCATGGTCGAATTCGAGAGAGGTGTGGAAATGTGGAAAAGTTGCCACCGAAATAGCATAAAATGTCATGATGACGCGTGTACGATGAAAAACCACGGTTTATCCGTTGTTAAAAATACCACTGCCACCCCGCCAGGCCGAGGCGTATCCGGGTGTTCGGCGCCGTGCCGTTCGTCAGGAACAGTGTGAACTGCACGTCCAGATCGGGAGTCAGTGTGGACTGAACGGTCAAACTCAGCAACGTACCGAAATCAGCAAACCGGCCCAAACTTCCGAACAGTTGCACACGGTCGGACATCTGCCACTGGACGGCCACCAGCCACCAGGTCCCGACCGGGTAGACATGGCCCCGGCTGCGACCGGTCTCCATCGTCACGTATATCCGGTCGGAGGCCTGCACATCCAGATCGGTGACCCATTCGAGGTCACCGGACACGTCCAGCAGCATCTCACCCCGCAGTACCCATCGGCCGAATCCCCCGGAAAACGCGCCTCCGACCCAGCGGCGCGGTCCGGTCGCTGCGGCGACCTGGAAATCGACCGCACCCGCCGTGGCAAACACGGCAACGCCGTATGCGTCGGCCGCGTGCGTATGCACGTACAGGAGTTCCATCCAGGAGAAGTCGTCCCGATAGAGTTGCAATCGCGCACCACGCACGCCCTGGCGTTCGACCATCCCGAATGCGAGGGGTTCATAGGGATTCCACTGATCCAGCAGGGAGAAGAAACGGACTTTTCCCCAGGGGTATCGGTCCCGGCCGACGGTGAGTTGCACCGGCCCGTGGGCAAACGTCACGGACCACCGGTCGAGGATAGCATATGTCTCCGTGTCCGGTTCCCGGTGGATGTGCCACGGTGCGGCGTCATCCAGAAACTGACCGGCGATCAGCGGCCGCAGGGGAACGGACGTTCCCGTCCATGCATCCAGTTCCGGATGGAACTTGAATGTAAACGGCCCCCAGGCGGGCTCCCAGCGCAGGCGAATGCGGACGACCTGTCCCGGACCCTGCAACCCCGGACTGGACAGCCAGAACGCGTCACTGCGGACGAACCCCGATATCGATGAGGACCACCAGGCGGGCAGTGTCAGCATGAGTATCCAGCCCATCATGCGTCCACGATCCTGCCATCGACCAGATGGATCACCCGGTCGGCCTGTTCCACCAGGCGGGTGTCGTGGGTGGCCACGATGAACGTGATCTCTTCACGGTGCGCAAGGTCGATCATCATCTCGATGAGCGCCCGTGCGTTGGTCGAATCCAGATTGGCCGTCGGTTCATCCGCGAGCACCAGTTTCGGGTGGTGCACGATGGCCCGTGCAACGGCCACACGCTGTTGCTGACCACCGCTCATCTGATGGGGATACCGGTCCATGAGAGACGCCAGCCCCAGTCGCTCCATCAGCGCGGCCACGCGCCGGCTCCGTTCCGGTTTCGGAACGTTTTGCAGGAGAAGAATAAGTTCAACGTTTTCGCGCGCGGTCAGGACCGGGATCAGGTTGTACGATTGAAACACGAATCCCATCTGATGTAGACGCAACGATGTACGTTCGGATTCCGAGAGCGTGCAGAGGTCGTGGGTTTCGAAGTAGACATGACCGGACGTCGGCCGATCAATACCGGCGATCAGGTTCAACAGCGTGGTTTTGCCGGATCCGGAGGGTCCCACAATGCAGACAAATTCCGCCGGGTGAACCGTCAGGTCGACGTGATCGACGGCCCATACGATGGTCTCGCCATTTTGATAGTACCGGCACACGTCCGCGAGACGGACAAGGTGCATGCCGCGTCCTCAGGCATTGTCGACGCATGGGTTCATTTCTGAAACTTCAACAGGTCCGGTAGTGCCAGACGCAGGGTATGCCAGGCCGGAAACACTGCACTGATCAGGGCAAATCCGATCACCAACCCGCTCAGCCGCATCAGCACGTGGCTGTCCAGACGTGTGTATATCGCCGGTTCGAACATGAACGATTCGTAGAGTTTTGCGAGTTCGCCCCCCAGGCGAATCGGATGTGCTTGCAGGTACAGGATCACCGGCACTCCGATCGCCAGGCCCGTGATCACACCGATACATGCGAGTACCGCAGCCTCGCCACCGATCATCGTCAACAGTCGACGGCGGGTCATGCCAATGGCACGGAGAATGCCGATCTCCTTATTGCGTTCATAGATCGACATGTACAGCGTGTTCAACATACCGAACCCCACGACGACGAGGAGCACACCGTAGTACAACCAGCCGGACACCCGGTCGGTTTCAATCGCCTGGACCATTTCCGGCACCAGTTCCGACCATGCACGCACGGTCAGGTCGCGCATCCCCTGTGCATGCAATGCTGCCCGCAGGTTCCGACGGATGGTGTCCATCTGCTTCATCGGGACGCGCAGGACCACGGTCGTCACCCGTCCCCGCATGACGCACAGGTCATCCGCGGCGTCCCGATGAATCAGCACACCACTCCGGTCGAGATCGGGCATATGGACACGGAAAATACCCACAACGCGGAACAGCCGTGCACCGATCGAGCCGTCCCGTGCCTGCACGAGCACGGCGATCTCGCTGTCCGGAGTCGCGCCGAGCGATTGAGCGAGGCCGCTGCCCAGCAGAGCCTCCCCGGACGTGCGCAGCCACCGTCCGCGTTCCAGTGCATGCCGGATCCAGGTCCATTCCCGTTGCGGATCAATGCCCACAATCTTGCCGCCGCGCGTTTCCTGCCCGAGACTGACCAGTCCGTGATGCACGATGCGGGGACTCCATGCGTCGGCGGTCATGTCCAGCAGGCGGGAGATGGCCGGTGTGATCCGGAAACTGTGGTATAGCGAGGGTTCGTCCGCATACTGTGCGTGCTGGATCTGCAGGACACCATACCACAGATGCGTGGCCCGGCGGATCATGTGTGCATAAGTGCCCTCCTGCATACACATCATCACGCTGAGTAGCGACAACGCCGTGGCGATGGCCGTTACCGTCAGCCAGGTGCGCCGTCGGTGTCGCCAGACATTGCGCCAGACCAGTTTATACATGATGCATCGCCTCGACGACGGATATGCGGGTGGCCCGCCGCGCGGGGATCCATACGGCGAGAAATACGCATACGAACAGTACGCCGAGGAATTCGAGGATCGGTCCCCAGGACAACGACGGATAGACCACGGCTCCGGTACCCCAGACTTCCATGGCACGGCTCAAACGGGCGAGATTGAGCCCACGTACGTGCCATGGCACATAAATCCCCAGGCTGCCGAGGATGCCGAGCCCCAGACCGGTCAGACTCAACCACAGGGCTTCGAGATAGATCAGGCGGCGAATTTGCTGCGGCTGCATGCCGATCGCCCGCAGAATCCCGAATTCACGCATTCGCTCGTAAACGGCCATGTAGAATACATTCATCACACCGAGTGCGGCAGCGAGGAATACGATCAGTGCGGTGATCCAGTTGAACTCGGCGAATATTTCCAGTTGAAACCGGATCTCTGGATGGATGGCATCCCAGGGTGTGACGTCCAGCGCGGGGGGCAACAGGGATCGAATCGCGGCAACGGTTGGGCGGAGGTCCCGAGCGCGGTGCAGACGGACCACAATGAGGGTGGTTTCCCTGCGATACCCGGCGAGTTCGCGAGCCACCCGGATGGGAACGAACACAAAATACCGGTTGAGTTCACGAATCGGCGTGTGTACCCATCCGGAAACACGAACAGCCACGGAAACGAGTTCTCCCCGGCGGTCGGCACTCGTCAACACCATCCGTTCACCGGGGTTCACGTTCAGATGGCGCGCCAGTTCCTGCCCGATAAGCGCGTGATCCCCCTGCAGGGGAAACCGTCCGCGAACGATATACCGGTGAAAAAAGGTGATCTGCCGTTCAACCGCCGGAACACCGCCCACGATCTGTACCGGTGCACTGTTGTACGGTGAACTGATGACACCCTGCAGGACCACACGGGGGGCAGCGTGCGCGATCGCCGGGATGGCCGAGAGCCGCCGCAGGATGGTATCCGGATCGGCAATGCATTTACGCACGTCGGGGTCCTGCAGGTACCCGCGCCGGTGGATCTGAAGGTGCCCGGTTCCGCCGTCAATGACGTTGCGCACCATCTGGCGCAGCAGTCCTTCGGTCAGCATGGTGATCACGATGAGCCCGAGTGTCCCGATCGCTACCGAACCGATCACGATCCAGCTGCGGATGCGGTTCCGCCACAAATTGCGCCAGGCGAGTCGTGCGAGCATCTGTCGTTTCCTTCACGGTGTACCGGTCCACCGTTCCAGTATCCGGCCGCTCAGGAACAGAATGATACCGATGACGAACAACCGGATCTCCTGTCCGAGATCCTGGGTGGTCAGTCCGTAGATCAACGCGTATAGAAGCAACCCCAGTGCGATGGCTTCCAGGATTTTTCCCAGGTAATACCCGATGATATTCACGCGCACCCCGATGGCGGATGAGATTCGAGGTCCGGCGTTCAGAATGTGCTATTGCACGTATCCCAGCGCCCGCAACAATTCCCGCTCTTCGCGGGTCATTGGACGGGTTTGGGAAGGGGTAATATACATGGCATGCAGCCGATCCCGCAACTCGAACAGGTGCCATATCGCCAGCGGTCGGTAGACGTACAGGTTCAGCCGTTCGGTCGGATCGCGGGATTCGTTAAATACATAGAACAGCGGCACATCCGTGTTCCTGTGTTCCCGCCAGATGAGCCGGTAGGGGGGATATTCGATCGCCATTCCGTATCGTCCGTTCAGCCGTTGTTCTGCAATGTAGAGCCGCGATGTTGTGGAAAATCGAACCAGGGGATGCCCCAGCCATGCGGGGTTTCTCCGAATGTGTGCGAGGTGCGCGATCGTCGGCACGACATCGATATGCTGTACCGGCACGTCGATATCCGCCCCCCGGGCAAACCGACCGGGCAGCCGGATCCAGAGCGGCACACGCAGCACCTCGTCGAACAGACAGTTGCCGTGCTGCCAGCAGGCGTGCTCATAGAACGCCTCTCCGTGGTCGGCGGTCACGACGATCAGACTGTGTTCGTCCAATCCGGTGGCATACAGGGTTTCCAGGACTGCTTCAATACCCGCGAGTGCGGTATCCACATCCCGCCGGTACTGTTCCAGCAGGGGCGTTCGGTACTTCGACTGGATATCCGGTCGCAACTGGCCGAGCAGTCGCATGAATTCCAGTGACCCGTTACTGTGCACGGTCGGTGCGGCATACGGTGCGTGCGGATCGGTGAAGTGAATGTATCCGAAAAGCGGGCGACCGCGCGGCGCCATCCGTTCGATCCAGTGCTGAACCGCACGTGCCACTTCCGTTGCCGGTGTATGCACCCAGGGCGTCTGCCGGTTTTCTTCAAACCGCCGGAACAGGTCAAACCCCCGGTCAAACCCCAGTCCGCGCAGGCCCACGTTGCCGTTGGTCACGAAAGCGGCCGTGCGGTATCCCGCACGGTGCAGCAGTTCCGGCAGGTACGGAACCTCGTCCGGCAGGCGATGTTCATATCCGTATACGCCGTGTTGTGCCGGCAACAGCCCGGTCAATAGTGACGCTACGGATGTTCGGGTCCATCCCGCATGCGCATGCGCGCGGTGAAATCGCAGACTGCGTCGGCATAGACGAAATAGACGCGGGTACCGCACACCGATGCGGGGACTGCAGGGCAGGTGATCGGCACGCAATGCGTCGACCAGAAAGATGAATACGGAAAACGGCCGGGCGGTCGGATGTACACGGACCTCCGGTCGACGCGAGGAACCCGCACCGGTTCCGTGCGACGCCGTCTGTCCCCGGACCCGCCATGCCACCGTTTCCGGACAGTGTTGCGTGCACTGTGTTTCCATGCGCAGTGTGATCCATTCGGGACGGTGCAGCCGCCGGAGAACGTACGTGTATTGTCGATTCGTTTCGGGAAGTGACTGACCGGGCCGACCGTCGCGATAGACGGTGACCGACGTGTGCACGACCTGCCGATACGTTCGGGGTAGCATCGGTTCAACGGTGATCCGCGTGCGACTGCGAACCGGGAACGCAACCCAGAGGACGCGGTTGGGCGGTACCGTCCAGAACAGTCCGTCGTTTTGCACACGGTACGTGACCTGTTCCGGAGCGGCGTCCCAGCACTGGAGAAATGCCCGAACGTGAAAACGCACCTGCATGTCCACGGGGTCCCAGAAGATCTCCATCCGGTTCCGAAAACGCCATCGATACGCCAGCGGGATGTACACGGCATACCGCCCGGGACGGAGATCGATCCCGGATGTCAGTGTACGGCGGTTCCATCGGATGTACCAGGTTCCTGAACGTGATTCGCGGTTGCGTTCGATCTCGAGTTCAAGGAATCCGTGAATCGCTCCCAGCGGGATCGGGATTGCACCGGGTTGTGTGAGTGTCCGGTGCACCCAGGGAGTCGCGATTCGCTGGCAGACTCGCCAGACGGGTTGCGGCAGCGGTTCCGACGGCGTGGCTACGAGCGTACAGCCCGCGCCCGTCCACAGTATCGTCCATAGTACAATGCCGGTGTACAACCCCCTGAACGGCATGGGCATGGAACGCATCCATTCGTACAGATTTCCCGGATATTTCGAATTTCGGAGCGCGCATTTCGGTATTGAAAAGACGCGCCATTGGAGACCAACCGGTTCCGAAATTCGCCATCCGAAACCCGAAATTCAATCCTTTCCCTTTCGGACCAGTCGATGATACCGATCCACAGCCGGTCGCAGTATCCGTTGCACCGTACCGTCCGGCCAGCGGACTTCTATCCAGTCCACCCGGTCATGCGTCCCCAGACCGAAGAGTTTCTGCATCGCGTGCTGTGCACTGTAAGAGTCTCCCGTCATGAACCGATACACGTGCATACCGCCGGGATACCGGACACGGACGGTCGCCCCGATCGGGGATACACCGGGCGTTCCCTGCAGAATCACGCCGATCCAGTGATATGGAGACGGCCAGACGTTCCGCAGTACGTGAATCCGTCGCCGTTCTTCCCGGCGTGTGATGACTTCCTCCACGATGAGATCCGGTCGCCCATCCAGGTCGAGATCGTCTGTTACCACGCTGCCCGAATCGAATTCAAACGCCACTCCCAGGAGAAACGCGACATTGAGAAATCGTCGACCGTTCTCATTGAGAAACAGGTGGTTGTGTTCAAACCCATTCCAGGACATGTCGCCCACACCGAGCGCGCGCAACTGTTCCTGAAAGAAACGTGCAATGGCTGGACTGGGCTGCTTGCTGACCGTATAGATGTCATGGCGCCAGAAGTATGTACAGTAGTCCTTGGCCGTTTTGCCGCTGTAATGCCCGTTCGCGACGTAGATGTCCATGTCCCCGTCCCGATCGAAATCAAACGACGAAGTTCCCCAGGACCACCCCGAACGGGCGACCTGATCCTGAAACGGCGGCTGCACGTACCGCCCGTTGCCAGCAGCGAGGTACATGCGATTGCCGTATCCCATGATCATGCGCATCTTCTGGTAGTCCGGAAAGTCCGGTCGTCCCAGACGCATGTACTCAAGCCGGCGCGCGGTCGTGGAACTCATGCCGATAATATAGAAGTCCAGACGCCCGTCGCGATTGAAGTCCGCAAACGTATGCGCCATACCGAAGTTATGCCACTCGTCGACCACACTGTGCGTGACGTCGGTAAAGTGGCCTTTCCCATTGTTGAAGTAGATGTCGATCCCCGCATAGTCACTGACCACGATGAGGTCCAGATCGCCGTCCTCGTCGAGATCGACCAGAGAAGCGCTGTACGTCCGTCGGTACCGTTTCGGAGCGAGTCCGGCCGCTGCCGTGATATCGGTGAATCGACCGTTGCCGTCGTTACGCAAAAGGTACGACGGATACCCGTCATTCGCGTCATAGTATGGTGTGGGCATCTGCCCGCCAACGTACGCCGGTTTGTACTGGGCAATGAATACGTCCAGGTCGCCGTCCCCGTCGATGTCGCCGGCGGTCATATGTGAGGGCTGTTGCAATGGACGGTCGATGACTTTCAAGATGCGTGGCACGTCCGGGAACCGTCCGTGCGCGTCGCCCACGTATAACATCGGGTACGTCTGCACACCAGCCCCGAAAAAGTCCGGATGGCCGTCCCCGGTGAAATCGGCGATCACACCGGCAAGCAGGCTGCGCGGCGGGTACGCCAGGAAAGCGTCCCGTTCAAATTGACGCCCCCTGCGGTTCCAGAACACGTTATTCGTCCCCGCAAGGACGATCTCCGAATATCCGTCCCCGTTGAGATCGTACAGCAGGATCGGACTGTGCACCCGTCCGGACATCCGGTTCGGTGCCGGATCGACCACCATCCAGGGCACGAACGCAGGCGCACCCCGATACCGGAGAATGCGGACGTGGGTCGCATCGATCGTGTCCGGAACGGGATGGCCGTGCGCATCTTTACGGTCCGACCAGATGACGTACAGCGTGCCCTGGAGTATCAGCCGTTCCCGATGCTGCGGATGCGCGATGTGGATTTCAAAGTTGAACGAGGACCGTGCGGGCTGTTCGGGCAGCAGATCAAACCGGGCGTGGTGCCATTCCGATTGTACGATACGGTACCCCGCGCGAGCGTACCGGTGGAGGAACGTGGTCCAGGCGTCGTGTGTGAGTACCCGATTGCGTCCCCCGAACTGAATGGATTCGATATGCCATTCGCGTGCGGTCCGGCGGACCGGTTCCCCGAGAATGATTTGCCGGAACGGGAACGCGGCCAGGACCGCGTAACGGTCATCGCGCGTGCGCAGATCGTCCCACAGTTCGATAAAGATGTTTTCATACTCCTGTGCGATGACTTCTTTCTTCCAGACCGTGGCATCGAGTTTCTGCCGTTCCGCCTTGAGTTGCTCAATTCGTGTATCCACGGGGAACGGACGTTCTTCTGCCGGACGCGCGTTCGGATAACCGATCGGCCGGAGCATCAGACCACCGATACAAGCAATGCAAATGATCACCGGAAACCGTTGCATACACCCGTACTCCCGATAAACGTGTTGAACGGTCCACTGCCGGAGTGTCATGAAGTGGCAAGCGGGAAAAGTGGCGCGGGTGCGGATACCCGACGTCACTCTTTCCGCCGTCACTTCGGCAATGCACCATTCGGGTTCGCCAGACGCGGTCTCCATTATACGTTGAACCGAAACGAATGAGAAGGAGATGTACCCGGATCGGGGCAGGCAAATGGAGCAGGGGATATACTGGATGGGCGGATGGATCGGTCGACACCGGGGGTCCGGTCCCAGGTGTCAGGCGTCCGGTGTCCGGTTCTGGGTGGCAGGTATCCGGGACGGGAGACGGAAGACAGGGGACGGGGCATCCCATGGGCCGGGGACGTCGCATGGCCGCATGGGCACCCACGATGTTCCGTTTCCTGTCCCGATTTCAGCCACGCGGTCTTTCCATGCCTGAACCGTCGTTGTACAATAGGGGTCCATCATAAGGGAGGGAATATCGAATGCAGACAGCCCTCTGGATCGAAGGACCGGTTCGCCTGTTCGGTACCGTATCCATTGAAGGAGCGAAAAACGCAGCATTACCCTGTCTGGCGGCCGCACTGCTCACGGATGCTCCCGTTGTTCTGCATCGTGTTCCGGATGTTCGCGATGTGGCGACCCAGATTGCGTTATTGCGCCATCTCGGCGCCGACGTTGTGCAGACGGGAGACACGGTAACCGTTCGGGCGGCGACCGTACGTGCGGACACACCACTGCCCGAACTGACCCGACAGATGCGGGCTTCGTTTCTTCTGCTCGGTCCCCTGGCACTGCGTATGGGCCGGGCGCGGGTGGCGTATCCGGGTGGATGTGCGATCGGGCCGCGACCGGTGGATATCCATCTGGCCGGACTCGTGGCGTTCGGGTTTGACATTCGCGAAACGGAAGACTTCGTCGAGATCGAACGGCGCACGCTGCGGGGGATCCGTTTTCAGTTTCCCAGGGTCACCGTGACGGGTACGGAACACCTGTTGATGGTCGCGGCGGGAATCCCGGATGTCACGGTCCTCGACAACTGCGCGCAGGAACCGGAGGTCGTTCAGCTCGTCGAGTTACTGTGCGCGATGGGGGCCGAGATCGAGGGTGCCGGGACGTCCCGGCTGATCATCCGGGGACGGCGTGAACTGGGCAGTGCGGAGATCACCATCATCCCCGATCGGATCGAAGCGGGCACGTATGCAGTGGCCGCTGCGGTCACGCGTGGACGGGTGACGCTGCAGCATGCACGACCGGACCATCTCCGGGTATTGCTCGACATTCTGACCGGTCAGGGCGTGCGCTGGGTGGCCACCCCGTGGGATCTCATTGTGGATGCGTGCGACGTCGACACGCCGCTGCCGTTGACGATCGTGACCCGGCCGTATCCGGGGTTCCCGACCGATCTGCAGGCGCAGATCATGGTCTGGATGACGCAGGCGGAGGGTGTCAGTGAAATTGAAGAGACCGTATTTCCGCAACGGTTTCGGCACGCAAAAGAACTCGCACGGATGGGTGCGCGCGTGGACGTGTCCCCGCCCCGTGCATGGGTTCGTGGGCCGACATCCCTGCACGGTGCGTCCGTGCGGGCGACGGATTTGCGCGCTTCGGCCGGACTGGTGATCGCCGCACTCTGTGCGCGGGGTGTCACCTGTATCGCGGGTGTGCACCATCTGGATCGGGGATACGCCCGGCTGGACGAAAAACTCCGGGCCCTGGGCGCACGCGTCTGGCGGGGAGGCACCGCTGCCGTCGATCGGAACACCGCACCGTCGCCCCTGTTCAGTGCCCACATCTGAACTTGCATCCGCGCATGAAAATCTGAAAACTTTCTGTTCGGAATCCCTGACCACAGCCAGAAGGGGTACACCATGCACGCAACTCTACCGGATCAACCACGGACGACCCGCGATTATATCGCACTGGAAGACCGCTACAGTGCCCACAATTACCATCCGCTGGACGTCGTCATCCACCGTGCCGAAGGCGTATGGGTGTACGATGTCGAGGGCCGGCGCTATCTGGATTGTTTGAGTGCGTATTCGGCCGTCAATCAGGGACACTGTCATCCCCGCATCGTGCGTGCGCTCATCGAACAGGCGCAGCGTGTGACGATCACGTCCCGGGCCTTTCGCAACGATCAGTTTGGTCCGTTCTGTCGGGAACTCTGTGAACTGACGGGCTATGAAATGGTGCTGCCCATGAATTCCGGTGCGGAAGCCGTGGAAACGGCGATCAAGACCGCGCGCAAGTGGGGATACACCATCAAGGGCGTCGAACCCGACCGTGCGGAGATCATCGTCTGCGAGGGCAACTTCCACGGCCGTACGATCACAATCGTCAGCTTTTCTACGGAACCGCAGTACCGTGCGGGATTCGGGCCGTTCACACCCGGATTCCGTATCATTCCCTATGGAGATGCGGACGCGCTCGAGCGGGCGATTACACCGAATACCGTAGCGTTCCTCGTGGAACCCATTCAGGGCGAGGCCGGGGTGCGCATTCCCCCGGACGGGTTTTTGAAACGCGCGGAAACGATCTGCCGGGCGCACAACGTCCTGCTCATTGCAGATGAGATCCAGACCGGTCTCGGCCGGACCGGGAAACTGCTCGCTGTGGAGCACGAGGACGTGCGTCCGGATATTCTGGTCCTGGGTAAGGCCCTGAGCGGCGGGGTCTATCCGGTTTCGGCCGTGCTGTCCTCCCGGTCCATACTCGGCGTGTTTCGTCCGGGCGATCACGGCAGCACGTTCGGCGGCAACCCGCTCGCGTGTGCAGTGGCCCGGGAAGCCCTGCGGGTGATTGTCGAGGAACGACTGCCGGAACGGTCCGCCGAACTCGGGCAATACCTGCTCGAACGGTTACGGACGATCGACAGTCCGTACGTCCGGGAGATCCGGGGCCGCGGCCTGTTTGTTGGCATTGAACTGCATCCGGATGCCGGGGGCGCGCGACGCTTTTGTGAAGCGCTCAAGGAGCGGGGTATGCTCTGCAAGGAAACCCATGAACACGTGATCCGCATTGCCCCGCCACTCGTCATCACGCGCGAGGAGATCGACTGGGCCGTCGAGCAACTCCGCGCGGTCCTGACAGCGTAATGTACGCGCGTCCGGGATGTCCGCGCATGTACCCGTGATTCGAGATCGCCGTGTTCAAAACCGGTAGACAACCTCCAGTGCCACCGTATGTTGCGTGGTGTGCGGCGTCGTATCCCCGAACACGGGCCGATTGGCACTGTCATACCGGTATTCTCCGGTGATCATCAGGTGTTCGCGCAACGTGTACCGTACTGTCAGCGTCCATTCCCGGAGCGTGATCCGTGCCGGTCCACCGGTGGCGGGATCGACGTATCCAAGGCGAACCCCCTGCGCGTCGACAAAGTATTCACCCCGAACACCCACGGCCCATTGCGCGTTCCAGGTGTACATCACGTATACGGCCATCCCATACCAGCGTGCCGTTTCCTCCGTTCCGGTCAACGGATCAACGAACGCGGCCGTTTCCACGCCGTAATCCGTATTGACCGTGAACGTCCACGGTCCGGACTGCACGGTCAGAATCCCATCGATGAGGCTCCGTTTGGCATCGGTGCGGTCGTCCTGTTCGGCACCGTGAATGCCGCTGACTGTCAGTGACAGACCGTTCCATGGCGCCAATACGACCATGCCCTGTAAGGATTTGGCACCGTTGTTGTCCGTGACATTGTCCCAGCCATTGACAACTCCGGCTGCAAGCGTCAGCCAGTCGGTCGGAGAAGTGGTCAGCAACACGCCCGTATGCGTGAACGGAATCGCGTAGCCGAACAGGATCGAGCGCGTCAGATTGAAATTGTCTGGCCGCCGGATGAGTTCGGCGCCGTGTATGGTGACAAACTTTCCGAATTTGATTGCAAATCCAGGACCGATCGGGATGTACGCGGTCACGTAAACCTGTGTAATGTCGAATACGTCGTCCGGTTCACCCAGGCCCGTCGCATGGATTTTCTGGGCGTCCTGACCGAACACGAGGTCCAGCCCGAAACCGATCGGCCCGTCGGCCGTTGCGCGTTTTTCCAGCCAGATCTCGGCCTGATTCAGGGTCAACTGCTGGGCCGTATCGTCAAACACGCGAAACATATTGACCGCAGATCCGTGCAGATTGAACGAATATCCCAGCGCGATGTGTCCACCGGCCTGCCAGCCTTCCGGAAGCGTAAATGGGGCTGTGCCGTCGTCACCGGCCCACGCCGGTCCGGTATAGACAGCCCACAGCAGCATGCAGAGACCCGACCACACGTACATTCGGGATGTCGTCAATTGCCGCATGGTTGTCCCTCCATCCGCAGCATCAATTCGCCAGGGGTGACCAGCGTCCAGCAAACCGCTGCGGCAGGATGAAGCACCCAACCCGATCCTCTATCGGTCACTGTTATCCCGGTGGAAAGGGACCGGGAGTAGATGCGGCGATCGTAAAGGCGTCGGTAAACATGTGATCGTCGGCCGTGTCTTCCCACTGGATGAGCCATCCGGCAATCCATTGTCGCAGTTCCGCCAGGCTGGACGCGACAAAGAGGGCGTATGTCTCCGGATTGCAGGTGTCGATCGCGACATAACCGAGCCGATCTTCAAGCACCGGGAGTGTCCGCACGTGCAGTCGTCCGTTATGAGGCGTATAGAACTTCAACTGCGTATGGAAAACGGCAGTGGCGAAAACCTCTTCTGGCCAGAGTGCAGATGCGACTGTGCATACCGCCGGTCCCGAACCGTCCGGGAAGATCGCACGCGATGCGCAAAATTCCATCAGCGTTTTCAGGAGGCTCAGGGGGTTGGGAGGCAGCGGAATTGTGACGGTATCCACGCCGATCGGGGAGTGGACCAAACACCCGTCAAAGAATATCGGTAAGCGCTGGAGATGGGCCGAACGTGATTGAACATACCCCACGGGCGGGACCCACCGCAGGTCAGAGGAGATCATGACCGGCGTGATCGCAGAACGGGGCATGCGGAGACAATCCGCCCATCGGATACGCAGTGTCTCCAACGTGGGTGCTTCTACGATCGGTCCGTCCGGATCGTGCAGCATCCATTTTCCGGATTGTACGTATACGGGCCATACGGCCTGCTCGGTTTGTAAACCGTACTCTGGAAGATGCGCACCTGAAGCAAGCGTCTCGAGTGTATGCTGCACCTCTGTGATGAGAGATTGTAATGTGCAAGTTTGCATCGGGATCCCCAGAATTTCCGTGGAGAAACGTTCGCGTCGGAGTGTCGCGCACCGTTCGATTGCAGATCGGACGGGCAGGACGAACGTTTTCGACGGTGCATGTACATGCAAATGATATGCATTCCGCCCCGGCATGATCCGGACATTCAATTGCGTGGGGGACACGTTTGACGTCAGCGCAGCAGTGCGGGTGATGGCAACGTGACGGTTCGAAAAGTGTGCCGTATCGGGAGAATCATGGGATACGTGTGGATCTGCGGACTGTGGACTTTCCGCTTCAGACCGAACAGTGGTGGTCCGTGCGGGTGTCGTGTCGGCTCTATTTCCGTTATGTTTTTGGTGGATATGGTGCGGCAGCACCACCCACAGTACTACCATTACAGTCAGGCCCAGCAATCCCCATACGAGTTCGACAGGCATGGTTGGACCTCCCTGAGGTTCAGGTTCATTTGGTTATGCCACCCGGCTCACCAGGATTTTGCGGCCTTCCGGGTAGGCCTCGAGGCCATGTTCGGGAATGTCCAGTCCCGCAATTTCGTCTTCCGGAGGGACCCGCAGGCCGATGGTGCGTTTGATCAGCCAGAACATGGGAAAACTCGTACCCAGGGTCCATACCACAACGACTGCGCAATCGATAGCCTGTGCCGCGAGTTGCGCCCACTCGCCGACGATCAAACCGCGCACGTCGCCGTATGTACCGTCCGCGAAGATACCCACAGCGAGCAGTCCCCACAGGCCCGCGAATCCGTGTACGGCGACGGCGCCGACCACGTCGTCGATGCGTAACACACGTTCGACAAACGCTGCGGCCGCGATGTACACAAAAGCAGCGACTACACCGATGACAAATGCCGCCCACGGGGGAACGTATGCACAGGGTGCCGTGATGCCGACGAGCCCGGCTAAACAGCCATTGCACGCGAGCAGCAGATCGAGTTTTCCAGTTCGCAGGAATCCGTAATAGATGGCGGTTGCGGCACCCGTCGCTGCGGCCAGGAATGTGTTCACGGCAATGATCGAAATGCGCAGGTCGGTCGCCGCCAGGGTTGATCCCGGATTGAACCCGAACCAGCCGAAGAAGAGGATGAACGTCCCCAGGGTTGCCAGTGAAAGGTTATGGCCGGGAATGGTGTTGATCGTGCCGTCGGTGTTAAACTTCCCCAGACGCGGTCCGACCATGGCCGCACCGGCAAGTGCGGCGAATCCACCGACTGCATGCACCACGCCTGAGCCCGCAAAATCTCGTGCCCCGATGCCTTCGCCCAGAAACGGTACATACGTGGACAGGTTTGCCAGCCAGCCGTTTCCCCATATCCAGTGTCCATAGATCGGATAAACGAGTCCGGAGATCAGGAAACTGTACGCGAGGTATGCGGTCGTTTTCGTTCGTTCGGTCATGGCGCCGGAGACGATCGTCGCCGCCGTTGCAACGAACACCATCTGGAAGAACCAGAGCATGGCCGTCGAGACATCGTAGGAAGATCCGGCCAGAAAGAACCCCGAGTATCCGATGATCGCATTGCCCTGCGCAAGTCCAGGAGCCGCTCCGGAACCGCCGAACATGAGTGCGAACCCGAATGCCCAGAACGCCAGTCCGCCGATCAGGATGTCCATAAAGTTCTTGGTCAGCACCGCGACCACGTTTTTTGCACGCGAGAGACCGGCTTCCAGAAGTGCGAATCCGGCCTGCATGAAGAACACGAGAAAACCCGCAACAAGCGTCCACGTGAAATTGACCGCCGCACCTGGGTCTGCCGCGATGGTCGCCGATCCGTTCGGATCCGGTGCGGATTGTGCGAGTACGGGAAAAGCGATGCCCAACAGGAGACACATCGTGAAAAGTATGCGCATGGTACGCCTCCACGGACAGAATTTTTCAGGTGTATCAACGTACGAATGACGTACGCCGTCATTGGCGGGAGGTTTAAAAGAACGGATCAACGTCCTTGTCGAGGAAACATCTGTGAGGAAATCTCACCATTGAGCGGAAACGGGAGGAAGCGCACCCTTGCGCAGCGGCACACCCATTGTACCGGTGTTCAAGGCATGCACGGTATATACAATATGCGAACTGTGTGTTGTTGTCAAGTGCCGGAACCTGAGATCGGGACAGGCAATGGGACGCCGTGGGTACCCATGCGGCCATGCACTATCCCCAGCCCATGTGATGCCCCGTCCCCTGTCTTCCGTCCCGGACACCCGACACCTGACCCCTGAGACCTGGGACCTGACACCCGCCACCCGAGACCCGGTGTCCACCGGGCCATCCGCGCATCCGGCGCATCCCCTGTCCCATTGCCTGTCCCGATCTTAAGGTGGACCGATTGACATCGGATCGGCCGAACATGTAGATTAAGAACGAAATGTGCAGTGCGTGCTGCCGCTCGATGAGTACAGCATCGGCCGGCTGCATACCGTTCGGTCCGCCAATCTGAGACGAGACCCGGGAGCGCGGGGAATCCATCATGCAGCGGGGAAAGTTTTACATCACGACGCCGATTTACTACATCAACGATCTTCCGCATATCGGTCACACGTTTACGACCGTACTGGCCGACATTACGGCGCGGTACAAGCGGCTGTTCGGGTATGACGTGTTTTTCCTGACGGGCACGGACGAACACGGTCAGAAAGCGGAACAGGCGGCGCGCGTGCGAGGCATCTCGCCGAAACAACTCGCGGATGAGGTCGTATCCAATTACTATAACCTGTGGAAGCGTCTGGGTATTGCGTATTCATCGTTCATTCGCACGACGGACCCGATGCATGAACGGGCCGTTCAGAAGTTCTTTCAACGTCTGGTCGATCGCGGGGACATCTACAAGGGGGAATACCGGGGATGGTATTGCACCGGATGCGAGGCGTTTGTCCCGGAGGGTGCCATCGTCGATGGTCGGCATGCAGAGTGCGGACGGTCTGTTGAACCCCTGACTGAAGAGAGTTACTTTTTCCGGTTGAGTCGCTATCAGGAACCGTTGTTACACTGGTATCGAGAACATCCGGGGTGCATTCGCCCGGCGTCCCGGTACAACGAGGTCGTCCGTTTTGTTGAGGGTGGTTTGAAAGACCTCTCTGTGAGTCGTATTTCCGTACGCTGGGGCATTCCCGTCCCCGGTGATCCGCGACATGTGATCTACGTCTGGGTCGACGCACTGACGAATTACATCTCCGCACTCGGCTGGGCGGACGGTGACCCGAAATTCGCCCGGTACTGGCCGGCGGACATCCATCTCGTCGGCAAGGACATTCTGCGGTTCCACTGCGTGTACTGGCCGGCGTTTCTGATGTCCGCCGGTGTGGAGTTGCCCCGACAGATATTCGGTCACGGCTGGTGGTTGCGGGCGCAGAGCAAGATGTCCAAATCCCTGGGGAACATCATCACGCCGGATGAACTCCTCGAATTTTCGACACCGGACATGTTGCGTTATTATCTGGCACGCGAGGCACCGCTTGCGGACGATAGCGAATTTTCGTACGAGGGGTATCAAACGCGGATCAACGCGGATCTGGCCAATGACTATGGGAACCTGATCCATCGGATCCTCTCGATGATCACCCGGTTTTGCGATGCGCGGGTCCCCGCGTATGCAGGTATCGATGCGGAACTGGACCACCTTCGGACGGGGATACGGGACTGGATCACGCGGCTGGAATCTTGGGTCGACGATCTGAACTATCCGGTACTGCTCCGGGAAGGCTGGCGATGGATCCAGGAGTTGAACGGGGTGATCGCGCGGCGGGAACCCTGGCGCGGACTGCGCAGTTCCGATACACGTCCCGAGGCCGAGCGGTTGCTCGGGTTCGTGCTCGAGGCATTGCGTCTGATCACGGTCGCGCTCTGGCCGGTGATGCCGTTCGCCACGGAGACGTTCCTTCAGTGGATACGCCAATCCGTACCCCCCGGTCCGATGGATCTGGAATGGGGACGGTTATCCCCCGGTACGGTGATCGAGATGGGACGTGAACTGTTTCCCAGGATCGAATTGCCCGAAGAAGTCCGGGCGGTCCCGGACACAGCACCGGCAACCGCGTCCACCACGGGTGTATCGTCATCACATTCCGGGGAGACGACAACCATGATCGATATTCAGACGTTCATGCAGGTCGAACTTCGGGTCGGCCAGATCGTGCAGGCCGAATCGATTCCGAAATCCAAAAAATTACTCAAACTCCGGATCGATCTGGGGACGGAACAGCGGCAGGTCGTTGCCGGGATTGCGCAGTACTATACACCGGAAGAACTCATCGGACGGAAAGTCGTTGTCGTCACCAACCTGCAGCCGGCGGTATTCATGGGGGTCGAGTCCCGGGGTATGGTCCTGGCTGCAGACGTGCACGGGCGACCGTATTTACTCGAAGTACCCGCGGAAGTTCCGAATGGGAGTCGGG
>CAZIRO010000009.1:0-33166 GCA_964541595.1 uncultured Acidobacteriota bacterium | reverse complement strand
ACCGGCACACCGGTGGATCCGGTGGTGCGCATGTCCCATGGCCTGTCCCGATCCCGGTGGGCTTTTCTCTTGTCGCTCTTGCTCAAACGACCTAACTTAGAGTGAACCTCCTGCAGGTATGACCATGCGCGATCGTTGGGACATCGTCATCGGGATTTTCGCTATCGCGATCCTGTGCTGGACCGCACTTCCCGGAAACGCCGGTCCATCTGTCGAGCAGCTGATCGCATTCGCCCGGCACAATCCCTCCGAGGAAGCCTGTGTGCAGTGGCTGAACACCCATGGCTGGCCGCGCATCGGTATCGCCGAACTGCTGCGACTGCTCCGATCGCCCGTGCCCACCCCGGTCATTCTGCAAATGGCCGAACGTTCTATCGGTGAAGGTACCCGCATCGAAAAAGTCGAAGGTAACAGTATCTGGCTGCGCGGACACATGCGGGTGGTGATCGAAGAGATCAACGGGCGACGCCGGTGGTGGATCACCAATATGGACGCGCAGGGAAAACCACTGGCACCCGTACCCGCCGCAGCCCCCGCACCGGAACGGCGGGTCATCGAGATCGTGCGTGCGGAAACGCGTCCTGCGAAACCGGAACGGCCCCGCTTGATTTATATCCATCGGAAACGGCGACCCCCGGAACGACGGTACGCTCCCCTCTATCTGTTCCCGAATCCGATCTACTGGCAACTCACCTGTCTGTTACAGGGACTACGTTGTCCGGTTGTCCGTCCCGCACCCGCACAGGGTCTTCCGGACACCCCGCAGTGGCATATGCGCGCGCCCAACATCGTGAGCCCCTGGGCCGGGAAGAAACCCTGAAGAGATTGCGAATTTCAGATTGCGGATTTCGAAATTCGATATCCGCAATTCGAAATCACTCAATCGGGACTTCATGTGTGGCCAGCCAGACGACCCACTCGATCAGGCTTTCCAGATCGCGCAGATCAATCACTTCGACATTCGTATGGGAGTACCGCAGGGGCCATCCGATCGGAAAGTCAAGGGCACCATAAGGTACGAACGCTGCACCGTCATTACCGCCGCGTGTGATACCCCATTGTAACGGCCGGTCCGCGGTACGTGCCGCGTTACGCACGAACTGTACCACTGGCCAGGGAGCCATATTGGACGAATCGATCGCTCGCAGTACGGCACCGCGTCCCAGCATCGCCCGACCGTACGGATAGGGTTCCAGTGGGGAATCAGCGGACACAAAGGTATCCACAGGAACCACCACCGCAACATCTGGATGGGTCTCGGCAAACGCCCGTGCACCATACAGACCGATCTCCTCCTGGACACTCCACAGGAACGTGATCCGTTTCCGACACCGTTCCGGACGAATGCGACGAATGGCCGCCACGAGGGCCGTCGATCCAACACGGTCGTCGAATGACCGTCCGCTGGCGCGCATCCCGAGCAGCGGTCGGTACTGTTTCCGAAAGGTCATTGCAAGCCCCGGCTGCACACCGAGCGCGATAGTTGCATCCGCATCGTGCGTACCGAACTCCACCCGGATGTCCCGATCCCGAAAATCGGCGCGTGCCCGTTCGGGGTCCCAGTACTGCGGACGTGGCCGAACGATCGCCGGGATCAGGCGACCGTCCGTACCGACGACCACGACGGGATGGGCTTCAAAAATCTCATCATAAAACCCGCCGCGTTTTCGTACGGTGGCAGTGCCATCCGCCAGGATGTGGTCGATTTCATATCCGATCTCGTCCATATGAGCGACAAAGACCCAGTGCGGCGCGTCTTTCGGACCCACGGTGACCCACAGGTTGCCCATGGCATCCGTTTCTGGACGCGCCCAATCGGGCAACCACTGACGAATACGTGCGGCGACCGGATCTTCATGACCGGACACGCCGTACGTCTCGACCAGGACGCGCAGCCATTGTTCGGCGGGTATCCGGTCGGACGTGGCGGCGGGACCGATGGCGACACGCCGCACCGGTGCCATTGGCTGCACGTCCGTTTCGGACACGCCAAACAGCCCTGCAAGCACACGCAACAATCGGTCACGGTCCGCCACGGCCACGGTTTCAACGAGTGTCATCGGATACCGCACCGGCAGACTGAGGAGCGCCACGTGCGCGTCCCGCCACAGGTCGCGACGCGGCGCATAAACCATGGGTGGAGTATCCCAGGACGGCACCTTCACAATGTCGACACCTGCAGCCTGCGCGGCCGTCCAGATGGCGTTCACCGTCCGATTCTGTTCTGCCGGAGTCCACGCGGCCACGGGGATTGCGCTGCCGGGCCGGATCGGCACGCGCATCGTATCGTCACAACATGCCCGATCGGGCGCCACAACTTCCAGCCAGATCACACGGTCGTAGGATGCGTCCGTCAGAAGACGCTGACGCCCCTTTGCGCCGTACAGTTCCTGGACCATCCATGCGATGGTAACCCGGCCGGTTGCAGGTGGGTGAGCATGCAGCCGACGCGCCAGATGAATGAGAATTTCGACATGTGCGCGGTCGGCCACCGTCCATCCGGCGAGGTAGCCGTGAGCCAACCGGACCGGTGTACGGTCGAGAACCACGCGGGACAACACCCCGATATTCGCCTGTGCGAGTTCGTGTCGTGTCGCAGCGCCGACGTCGACATACAACCGGTTCATATCGAGGTCGTTATAGTGCAACCGCCGTCCGGGAACACCCCGTTGCAGATGGGTGGACGGGATAGCGACCACGCCGGGACGCCAGGGAGGTCCGATCCAGACGGGCTGGCCCACGATCCACCACTGCCACCGTGCGGGCAGATGGTGATATGCTGTCGGCGTAATGCGCAGGTAACCGTCATCCCGGGTTTCCCCCACCACCCATGCGGGTTCATCCACATGGGTACATACCAGCCAGTGTTCTCCACCCGTTCCGAACGTGACGAAGAGATTCCCCAGTGCATCGCTCTGGACCGGTATCGATCCCAGCGCTGTGCGGATCAGGTTCTGGAGATCACGTTCCATCCCGGAGGGTGCGGGAGTTTCGATCAACTGTATCCACAAATCGAGATCATGTGCGATACCGGACCCGCTCCATAACAGACCCAGCATACCCCATATCACGACTGCCCACCGAATACGACATCGCCGCTGCTCTCGCATGGACGGGTACCGTATATACTGAGACGTCCGATAGTTTCAGCCCCGGTCCGAACGGTTAAAACCGGATGACCACGGACGTGAGGCCCTGTTTGACGGTTTTCGCAATATCGATCGCCACGTCGATCTGCACCGTGTTTTGAATCACGATACCGCCACCAAACGTGAAATGCACCTGTCCCGTATCGATACGTTCGAAGACATCGTGATCGGGGTCGGTATAAAACCCGGCGCGCAGGGATATCGGGGTTTCCCCCGCAAACAGAATGTACTCCAGGCCACCGTGGAACTCGACCGCGTCGTCGATGGTGCGTCCTTCAAACCCCTCTTCCGGACGCGGCGGTAGCGACAGGTCCGAATACGTGATAAACACGACATCCGCTGTCAACGTCAGGGTGTCCAGGGGACGCACGGCGATCCCGCCACCGAACACCTGGGGCACTTTCAGTTCCAGCGTGCGCTGTACGGTACGGGTTTCCGTTTCCCCGAAAAACGTGAACCGGTCGGTGGCCACGTTGGTTACCTCGAACGTCACACCGCTTTTGTACACGAACCCCAACGAGACCCGACCGGCCGGGTTGATCAGGATTCCGGCATTCACTGTCAGACCGTTATCCGTATCGTCGACCTCATCCTGCAGTTCACCGCTGAGTATCTCCGGCGGCAGATCACGCAGTTGCAAACGGATCCGCGCCAGCCGATTCAGCCGCACACGGGACCAGCGTATGGCCACGCCGATCGATAGTTCTTTCACAATGCGTACGGCACCGGCAACACCGACGTTTGTCAGCAGATAGTCGAACCGGTTTTCAAACTGATACCGCCAGATCAACCCATCGTCCGTGAAGTCACCGGAATATTCTGCGTGCGTGAGGAAGTTGGTCGCCTGTTGATAATACAGGGAGACCGCGAATCGTCCGCTGGGAATGACCACACTGGCAAACGAGGGTGCGGTACGGGTATCACTGAACTCGGTCAGCGGATGAATCCCTGCGGGGTCGGGAAACGCATACGTATACCGGGCGTACCGGAAATGTCCGGATATTTCCGGTCGGATCAGAATGGTCAACCCGGCCGGATTCGCTTCGGCTGCTGTTGCATCATCGGCCAGGCCGATAAAACTGGCGCCCATGGCCAGCGGACGTGCGCCCGGCGGATAAAAGTTGAACGCCGTATACGGCTGGAGCAGGCGCGGAGGCTGTTGTGCCCGGACGACGCCTGCACCGATCAGGATCACACATACTGCCATGACGCAACAGGTCATACGACGCATCGGCAACCTCCCTGGCAGCGAAACCTTCATTTCAAGGTGAAGAATGCATTCTCCCTTCCGAACGCTACATCTTAAGAAACCCCCAGAGTAACGCCCCGTGTCCGAGCAGGAATGCTACCCCGCCGAACGGGGTGATCGCCCCCCATGCGCGTGTGCCCGTCAGCGCCAGCAGATACAAACTGCCGGAAAACACCACAATACCCGCTGTATAGCATCCGGCTGCCCAGACGAACGGTAACCGCGCGGACGCCATCCATCCAAGGATGACGAGAAGCAGGGAGTGGATGATCTGATAACGCACACCTGTTTCAAAGATCGCCAGCATGTCCGCAGAGATACGGGTGCGCAAACCGTGTGCCGCGAATGCACCCAGCGCCACCCCGGTCAATAAACCCAGTGCCCCGACTACTCCTGCCCAGCGTATCATCGTGATAACCCCGGTGCACGGATCGATTCATGCGCCAACGCATGGCAATGATGACCCATCATAGCAAAGCACTGTCGTGGACGCAAAGTAATCATTTTTTGGGATCGGGACAGGCAATGGGACATGGCGTGTCCCCATGGACCCCGCGATAACCCGTCATCCAGGATGCGCGGACACCGGACACCCGACACCTGGGACCGGAGACCTGAGACCCGACACCCGAGACCGGATCCCGGTGTCGACCGGACCATCCGCATACCTGTGAACCCGGCGCATCCTCCATCCCGTTGCCCGCCCCGATCCCGGACCGTTTTCCGGTTGCCAGACGGGTGCGTACCGGTGAAGATGCGCAGGGGTATTCATATTCCAGTGAATGGCCGGTGTGTGCACCTCGACATCGGCCACACGGTCAATGAACAGCCGCTGGAGGTACCGCATACCGTGTCGATGCACCGGTGGCAACGAAAGCCACCGCCCAACGACACGATGCAGCAGTATCGGATGGCCGGGACGGGTACCATCGTTCGGGCGCCAGAACCATGTACCCGAGCGGTCCGTACGATAAGCCTCGATGAGACGGTGGACCACGTCCGGAGGTACGGCGGGAAAGTCGACCGGCCACATGAGAACAGCGCACCAGTGTTCCGGGTCAACCACCCGCCGCCATGCGAGCCACAATGAACCGGCCGGACCGGAATCCGGTCGGGGATTGACCAGACGCCGGATGGGTCGCGGATAACCGCACGGCAGGGGCGGGGTGTCGGGCGCCACCACAACGGCCACCGGGGGCGTCCCCACACAGCGCAGCACATCCAGGATCCATTCCAGGAACGAACGCCCGTACCACGTCTGCCAGGCTTTGGGACCGCCCATACGGTGTCCCCGGCCGGCGGCCAGGATTACGGCACCCCATTCAGCACAGAGACCGGAAAACGGTCGATACGCTGCCATACCCAGGCACCATAGTGCACACGATGGATTTCGGGGAAACCGTCTGTCTGCGGTTCCAGTATGAACGACCAGGACCGCATTGACAACGGGGTGAACGGCTGGAACGTGATCCGCAGGGAACGTGCGTCCGACGACACATGCGCGGTATACCCCGGGATCGGTACGAAATCTTCCGCGCGCAGATTCGGTGTATACAATCGTCCCCGCACCCAGGCCCAGACACGCATCATTTCGGTCGGCCAGTCCGATGTGACCCATGTCCACTGCCACTGAATCCGATGATCGGGACCGATCCGGGCCCAGCCCACCGGTTGCGGTGCCCGATCCAGAGATGGGGTGAACCACATGCGAATGGACACCTCGGGAAACGTCGCACGAACGCGCCAGTACTCGATCAGCCATCCCATCGGAACCGTATCGTACTCCGTCAGATACACCACCCATTCCGCATGTTCCGGACGCAGGGGTACCACCACCTCCTGCGTTCCCTGAACCGCCCGGGATTGCATCTGTGCGGATGCCCACGTCATACCCATAATCACGATCCAGAACACGATCACAGCACGATAACCACGGTCAGATCGGCATGTGCGACGATACCGCCATCGCCGCAACCATGCGTATCCCATGGGAAACCCTCTCCGGTCGTATGGACATTCAGGATGAATGCACACCGAAGGCAACATTACGGAAGGATCATGTCAGGAAGCGCCACCTCACGCTATCGGGGATCGTCACATCTCCTTCATTTCATTCTCCGATTTCGAAATATAATAAGCCTTTTTGCCGCAAGTGCAAGCAGTAGCCGATCTGAAATCGGGACAGGCAATGGGACACGGTGTATCCCGATGGACCCCACGATAACCCGTCAACCAGAATGCGCGGACACCGGACACCCGACACCCGGCATCGACCAGATCATCCGCGCATCCGGCGCATCCCCTGTCCCACTTCCCGGCCTGATCTCAGGTAGCCGATCTCTCCGAAAGGTTCTATAGTTAAATGGAACACGCGACGCTTCGCCATTGGGGACACCGATCATGCGGGTACGAATGGGCAAACAGTCCTGGGAGTTTCAGGAACGTATGCAGGTGAAAGAACTCCTGCAACGGCTGAACCTCCTGCCGAACATGGTGGTCGTCGTTCGGAACGGGGAAACCGTCACCGAAGACGAGTGGGTGCAACCGGGCGACGAGGTGGAGATCATCCGCGTCATTTCCGGGGGCGGACACGCTCGAACGGGGTCGCAACACGGTATTCACGAATGCCAGCGCGGGGAACCCCGGGAGAAGCCCACGGACACATATCACCGGACGGATTGAACGTATGCTGTGGGCATTTTTTATCGGACTGATCGTGGGCGTACTCGCGTATCGATTCTATGCGCGGCGAATGGTGCGTGATCTCATTCGCCGCATTCGGGGCCGCGCACGTACCGTGGGACCGTTGTTCCCGACCATGCACTCGCTCGTTCGAACCATGCGGGACGAAATTGCTCACCTGCAGTACCAGGTCATGCAGTGGGACCAGTCCGTACAATCTTTCCGCGCGCTTGTTCAGGAAATGCCGGTTGCCTTTCTGGTCATTTCCCGGGACGGTGCCCTGCTCGACTGGAATCGCGAGGCCCAGCGCATGCTGAAACTCCCGGAATCCGGTCCCGATCGAATGACGGTGTATTACTGGATGGCCGATCTCGATGCCGTCCTTCAGGAAAGGTTGCGCAAGTGTCTGGAACGGTCGGACGAACTGCCCATTGTCTGGACGTGGCGGCGGATGGAGGATCAAAACGTCTATGAGGTACGGGCGCGGTGGGCACCCACCGATCCGCCTCGACTGGTGGTACTCTTTATCAACCGTTCGGCAGAAGAACGCATGTCCCGGTATAAGGCCGACATGATCGCGCAATTGACGCATGATTTACGCACGCCGGTGACCGCTCTCATCCAGGCTATGGATCTCCTGGAAGAACGTCAGATCGCACTTCCCGCCGAGGTCCGTTCGTTGATGCAGCGCCAGATCGAGCGGTTGCAGACATTTGTTGAAAAGATTGAACGACTGCACCAGTCCGAACAGCAACAGGCGCTGCCGCCCCCGCAACGCGTGAACCTGTCCGAACTGGTGGAACGCATCACCCGTGACCTGCAACCGCTTGCGGAACAGAAATCCGTACAACTGCATACCGTGATCGAACCGATGATCTTCGTGACGGGATGGGCGCAGTGGCTGGAAGGCATGTGTCTCAACCTGATCGATAACGCAGTGAAGTTCTCTCCGCAGGGGACAACGGTGCACATCGAATTGCACCGGCGAAACGGTGCGGTGGAGCTGCGTGTTCGGGATGAGGGACCCGGTATTCCGCCGGACGAGCAGACGCGTATTTTTGAACGGTTTTACCGTGGTCGGTGGGCCGTTCAAATGGGTGCGTCCGGATCCGGTCTGGGACTCAGTATCGTGAAACACGTGGTTCTGCGCCATGGGGGCGAAATCCGCGTACATTCCGTCCCCGGTCGCGGTTCGGAGTTCATCGTCCATCTCCCGCAGGGTGGTGTGCGGGAAGTGACGAAAGAGAAGGGATGAAAGGGAAACAACGAAGGAGAGAAAAGGAACAAGGGGGAAAGGACCGGGAAGTCACGGTGAGGACATACGACCGTTGTCCGGGGAATCGTGCCATCCCGTCACTTCCCTTCCGACACGACCATATATGCTCCGGGCAGGGCAAACAGCGTATACCGACCCGAACGGAATTCCATTGGCGGTGTGGCCTGCAACGTTGCACGGCATACGGGGATTTTCTCAAAAATG
The DNA here is from genome assembly GCA_964541595.1 of uncultured Acidobacteriota bacterium. Lineage (GTDB taxonomy): Bacteria > Acidobacteriota > HRBIN11 > HRBIN11 > HRBIN11 > CAZIRO01. Next base: position 24,606 of record CAZIRO010000009.1, on the reverse strand, counting down.
CGAAACGAAATCCCCAGAAACGGCGCACACTGCTGACGGATCTGTTGGGGCAACCAGAAGGACCGCTGTGGTGTCTGTACGCCGATCCAGATCGGACGATGCATGTTGGGCAGCAGAATGTACCGCAATGGAAACGGACATTGAATCATGGCCCCGACGATGAACCAGCGGCGGCCCTGCACGCTCGTATGCAGATCCCGTAGCGACCAGATTTCCGACCGGAACGCAACACGCCACGTGGCCCCTGTGCGACGCACGTCGAGTGTTCCCGCACGCACGGGCCGATGCCCCGGGATCGGTTGATAGTCGTGCACATACGGCCATGCCAGCCCACCAACCACAGCCGCCAGCACGAGACCGACCAGGCCCCTGCGCAGGTACTTCCGTCGGGCGGCACGCCACGCGGGAATGCGCGGCCAGTCCGGATAGGCCCGCTGCACACGCCATAACCGAATACTCCAGCGGGTGACCTGAATCGTACAGTACACCGTCCAGCCGATCAGCAGCAATACATAGAGTACCACGGGATAGCGAATGATGTGGCGAAGCACCGACGTGGCTTCGGACGCAAACATCTCGATGCTCACCTGCACAGACTTTCGTTCAAACGGTGATGCCAGTAAGCGCGACAGGCGCGAATAAAGCGGCGGCGAATACGGATATCGGGGATCGAACGGGCGATGTCCTGAATCCACGTGGCGAGTTCCGATGGCAACCGCGCCGATTGGAGCGGAGGCACACCCGGATCGGATGGTCTCTTCCGGGACCGACACAATCGGAACTCGATCCGGTCAAACCGACACCACGGGTATACACGATGGATCCGGTCGCGCAGGATATCCGCATGCTGTCGCATCTCGTGTAACCAGCCGGACCCCTGAACTTCGATCGTCAGCACCCGCTGATGCAATCGATACGGACGAGATACGCGGGCGAGCGGGCGTCCCACAATGTCTTCCCAGAGGAGACTCAGTCCCACCCACTGCCAGAACGGACTGCGCGGCGCCTGGGACCGAATCCATGCCAGCCAGGCGGCTCGCATCTGCGGATTTCCGGGGTTGTGCGCCGGACCGTCCACGGTGGGTACTCCTCCGCGCACAGACTCCATGGCAATTTCCGCGCCGCGACCATCAGCGATCGCGGAACTGCGGCGGACGTTTTTCCAAAAACGCCCGTGTGCCCTCTTTCATATCTTCCGTCGCCGTGGTGATTGTAAAGAGACTCGCCTCGTGGAGCAACGCTTTGTCCAGGGGCATATCCAGACCCTCATGCACGGCACGCAGTACGAGTCGAATGGCGATTGGCCCATTTTGCAGGATCTGACGTGCCAGTGTTTTCGCCTCTTCAAGCAGCCGTTCACGGGGTACAATCCGGTTGATCAATCCGATCCGATACGCTTCCTCCGCCGTGTAATGCGCGCCGGTCAGCAGCCATTCCAGCGCGCGTCCCTTTCCGATGAGTCGCGGCAACCGTTGGGTGCCTCCATATCCGGGAATGATCCCCAAACGCACTTCCGGCTGGCCGAGACGGGCCTCCGGACAGGCGATACGAATGTGACATGCCAGTGCGAGTTCACATCCTCCTCCCAGGGCATACCCGTTGATCGCCGCAATGACCGGGATCGGCAGTGCTTCCAGTTCTGCCAGGACCCGTTGTCCCCATCGGGTGTATTCATATCCGTCGACCGGTGTTAACCGATTCAATTCCTCGATGTCCGCGCCGGAGACAAACGCCCTGTCCCCGGCTCCGGTAATGATGAGTGCCCGAATCCTTGCCCCGTCACCCGTGCGGTCCCGGACCATCCGGACGACCCGGTAAATCTCCTCCATGGTTGCCCGATTTAAGGCATTGCGTCGTTCCGGACGGTCGATCGTGAGTACGGCAATGCCTTCTGCATCGACATCTAACCGAATATGTTCGAACGGCATAATGCGACCTCCCTGAAGAATCGTCACCGGAATTTCCGGGATCGGGATAGGCAATGGGACACGCTGTGTCCCGATGGACCGCACGATATACGGTCGTACTGGATACGCTGACACCTGACACCCGGGACCTGAGACCGGACCCCGGTATCGACCGGACCATCCGTGGACCCGGTGGCGTCTCCTGTCTCATTGCCTGTCCCGATCTCAGGAATTTCCATTATACCGCCTGCAACGCCGACCTGCACCTCCCGGAACCGAAATCGGGGATGGGGAGTGGAACAGCGTTCGTCCCGATTCGACTGCGCTATATGTATCCCACAGGCAATTCCCTGCGACCTGACACCTGCGACCCGGGACCCGACACCTGAAATTCTGTACAACCCCCCGGCAAATCGACTAAAATGGTGCCCCGATTTGACGTCACCCTCGCGGAGGCAACGCGCATGAACGTCCGTCGGCTGGGTCGATGGTTTGTGATCGGGTTCCTCCTGATGTACAGCGGATGCCGGACCACCTCCGGTCCCACCTTACCCACGCCGCCGGCCGGTGCGCTGGGTATGGCGTATCGGATCGGCTGGGGAACGTCCGGTGATCTGCGTATCTCGGTCGTTCTGCCCCCACCGGGTCCGCAACGGAAAAACGGATTTGCCCTGCTGTTGCGGGTCAGCCGCACGCGCGATATGCAGAACGAGATTTACCGGGAAAGTGTCCCGGTGACTTCTACCACGGATACTGCGGTGTTCCATATGCCGGCCGAGCGGGTACCGCGCGATACCCCGTTCTACTGGCAGGTATTCTGGGTGGATCGACCTCAGGATGAACCGACCTGGGCACTCACCGGTGCCGTGGAAACGCGGGTGCTCCCGGCCGCACAGGAACTGACGACGTTTGCGCCGGACGATGACGATGAAGTCCCCGCCGATCTGCTCCATTTCGTACTCGCGTTCGGAGAGGATTTTCCCACCGGACAGCGCGCGTTCGGTATTCGTCTGAGCACGCATCCGGCGTTTCAAACGATCGACAGTGAATGGTGGGTACCCGTCCGGAACGGTGATTCAGTCGATTTTCGGCCCACGGGAGTCCTGTTGACGCAGGGTGTGTGGTACGCGGGCGCATTTGCCGTCGCGCTGACGGATACGTCCGCAACGATCAGCGAAATGGTCGTGCACCGGTTTACGGCCATTCCTCCGTGCAGTACCTGGAATCAGAGTACATACGGCGTGCGGATCACCGACGCCGACCTGCGCTGTACGGAAACCAGTCACTATACGGATCCGAACGAGGCCCTGGGTCCCCCCAATGCACGACAGTTCGGACCGGACGATTTTACCGGTATTGTATCTCTGGGGATTGACGGGTCCATTACGGTCGAACTCGGTCGGTGTGCACACGATCGGGCGGGGATGGACATTCGTGTATATCAGGTCGTCGCCAATGAGGGTGTGGAAGTCCAGGTGAGTCAGTTCAAGAAGGGACCCTGGATCTCCCTGGGGTGGCAGTTCTGCGGGACGTTGTCCTCATTTATCGGATTCTGTGAATTCGATCTGGCCGTCGCGGGGGTGACTCCCGTACGGTTCATCCGGGTCATCGACCGGCAACGGTATACGCACTTCGGCTCGACCCACTGTGGCGACTGGAACGTCAATCCGGCGACGCCGGGCGCAGATATCGATGCGGTACAGGCCCTGCATTGATGCATGACCCGCTTTCTCACACGCAATAATTCTCCCGCGCGTACGATGATTGAATGATATCGGTACCTCGCGGCGGACCATACGGTCCGCCATCTGAACCCGAGTACCCTGAAAAACTGGCGTTACGTGATCAACATCAGACTCGATGGGGCGACGACCAGCACTCTCCGTTTCAAGTCAGTGCGCATTTACTGGCGCGGCGGCAGACGAGTCCTCCGCCGGGCATGCTGACGTTCAACGACGTGAGACTCGTGGTCTGCACACACTGAGATCGGGACGGGAAATGGAACAGGGGATGCGCCGGGTCCACAGGTATGCGAATGGTCCGGTCGACACCGGGATCCGGTCTCGGGTGTCGGGTCTCGGGTCTCAGGTCTCCGGTCCCAGGTGTCGGGTGTCCGGTGTCCGCGCACCCTGGATGACGGGTTATCGCGGGGTCCACTGGGACACGCCATGGGACACCGTGAGTGCCCATTCGGCCATGCGATGTCCCGTCCTCTGTCTTCCGTATCCCGTCCCGGATACCTGACACCTGGGACCGGAGACCTGAGACCCGACACCTGAGGCCGGTGGCTATCGGCACACCGGTGGATCCGGTGGTGCGCATGTCCCATTGCCTGTCCCGATCCCAAATCCCGGACAATTGCAATACCCTCGAGTTTTCTCTAAAGTATGGTTCGAACTCCTGTGTTTACCGCCCCCCGGTTTTCAGCGTATGCTACGGGAGGCCCGTATGCTTCAGACATCCACATATGGTGAATTCAGCCTCCATTTGCACAGCCGCCTGCGTGGTCACCGCATTCCTCTGAGCGGCATGATCGAGGTGACGTATCGATGTCCCCTGGCATGTTTACACTGTTACAATAACTTGCCGATGGGAGACGCGGTCGCACGCGCGCAGGAGCTTACAGTAGAAGAACATCATCGCATTCTGGATGAAATTGCCGAAGCGGGCTGTTTCTGGCTGACCTACACCGGAGGTGAGATCTTCGCACGTAAAGACTTTTTTGACATTTACCGGTACGCAAAGCAGAAGGGATTTCTGATCACCCTGTTCACCAATGGTCTGCTCATTAACGAACGGGTAGCCAACACGCTGGCAGAATGGCGTCCCTTTTCCATTGAAATTTCCCTGTACGGGGCTACACGCGAAACCTATGCGCGACTGACCCGCCGACCGGACGCATACGACCGGGTGATGCGCGCCATCCATCTGTTACTCGAACGACAGTTACCGCTCAAACTCAAAACGGTCGCTGTAACACTTAATCGGCATGAAGTGTATGCCATGCAACGCATTGCAGAGGATCTGGGTGTGCCGTTCAAGTTTGATCCACACATCAACGCCCGCATTGACTGTTCCCATAGCCCCCTGGCGACACGACTGTCACCGGAGGAAGTCGTGGAACTCGATTTACGGGATCCGAAACGATGTCAGGAGTGGGTCGATTTGCTACAACGTGTCCAGAAACCCGCGGCCCCGGTCATGCAGCGGAGTCCTCTGTATCTATGCGGTGGAGGCGTCACGGCATTCGCCATTGACCCGTATGGTCGACTGAGTATCTGCGTGCTTTCCCATCGGGATACGTACGATCTGCGGCGGGGCAGTTTTCGTGAAGGATGGGAACGGTTTTTCGGTCAGATTCGAGCCCGTACGATCACACGTCCCACCAAATGCACACGCTGTGGCATTCGCCCCATGTGTGTGACATGCCCGGCGACGAGCGAACTGGAACACGGTGATCCGGAAAAACCGGTGGACTATTTCTGTCACATTGCACACCTGCGTGCATACGCTCTGGAAATCGATGTCCCCGAACACGGTGCCTGTGCGTACTGCCCCGGTGGGGACCGGTATGAAGAGATTCTTGAGGAGGTGCGACGTTTGCGGGAACGTGTGGCGCGCGGGGAGTACCTGACAGAACGTCCTTCTGTATGGGCACTGCAAACGGGGTCACCCTCCGGGTGCGGTGCAGGATGCAGCACGTGCAGTGCTGGCGTCCCGATCGATCCCGCAGGTCCGGATGCGTTGATCCCCGTAATCCCCGTGCGCAATACGCCTGATTGGAAGGGGAATGAAAAGGGGTATTGTGAGGAGGACCGTGAATGAATCGAGACGCGGTACAGGTATCCGAGAAAAAAGTATACACTCCCCCACAGATCACCGTTGTACTGTTACGTCCGGAAGAGGCCGTACTGGGGTTTTGTAAATCACCAAGCGTAACCGGTCCGAATGGTTCAGCCTGTGTCATTGTCCCCGGTACCAGCTGTTTCAGTGCGGGTTCCTGAAATACTCGGGCAGAAAGATTGCAGACACAGCAGTGTTGTGGACATTCCCGCGCGCCGTGGGGATGATCGCTTTTCCTGTACGCGTGACTGCATCCGGGAAGTGAGCCTTCCGGGAGTCTGCCCGCTATTACATTCAAATTTCCGGTTCCGTGGGTCGGAAATCACAACACTCCAGCTGGAGGGTCACGTGATGAATGTTAAACCGTTCGGCGAGGACTGAACGGGCTTCCATCAGAATCCGGTGCGTATCGTGGAGGTCCTGCACCACCGCGTGGCCACTCATGGCCTCGACCCCACTGGTCACCGTCCAGACGTGGAGATCATGGACGTCCTGGACACCGGGAATACGCAGCAGTGCCGCACGCACCTCGTTGAGATCGATATGCATGGGCGTACCTTCCATGAGAATATGAACGGCGTCCCGAATGATGTGCCAGGCGCTGGAAATGATCAAACCGCTGACCAGCAGACTCACGACAGCGTCCACCCAGAACCAGCGCCACCACACGATGAGCACGGCCGCAACGACTGCGGAGAGCGATCCCAGTCCATCCGCAAGAACGTGAAAAAACGCACTGCGTAAATTCAGATTCCTCGTACGATGTCTGTACAGTATGAACGCACCGATCAGATTGACCCCCAGTCCGATCAGCGCGATGATGAGCATCATATTCGCCCGAATATACACCGGCTGCTGTAAGCGTTCCCACGCTTTCCAGATAATACCGCCGGCCACGACACCCAACAGACTTCCGTTAAACAGTGCTGCGATGATCTCGGCACGGTAGTATCCGAACGTACGGCGTGTGGTGGCCGGACGGTCCACCAGCCAGATGGCCAGCATACTGAGGCTCAACGCACTGATATCGGTCAACATATGCATGGCGTCCGCGATGAGCGCCAGGCTGTGGCTGACGATCCCGCCGATGAGTTCCGCAAAGAATGTACTTCCGGTCAGCACGAGGACCACGAGCAGCGCTTTTCGCCCGCGTTGTCGATCCAGGGTAGGCGCCCAGTCTTCCATCTGGCGTTGCAAATCCGTCAATCGGGGGTGCTGGGACATATCGACAGATGCCATGGTTCACGACCTCGCATGGATCGGATGACCCAGCAAAAGGTGCACAATATGGTCCAGCAGGGGGGTCAGTGCCGTCCAGTACGCTTCCACCGCCCGGGGGTTTCCCGGGAAGTTCACGATCAGACAGCGACCCCGTACGCCGGCCACCGCCCGGGATAGGTATGCTTTTGGATCCGCCGATCCCGTACGCAGTCGAAGGTATTCGACCAGATTCGGTGCCTCGCGTTCGATCACCGCACGCGTGGCTTCCGGCGTGACATCCCGCGGAGCAAACCCGGTACCCCCAACAGTGGCCACGAAATGACAGTCCCGACTCCAGGTGTCCAGGGTCTCCCGAATCCGGTCGAACTCGTCCGGAACCACCGCGTACCGGACCTCCGCGCAACCCAGTGCCTCCAGGGTCTGCACCAGCCACCGGCCGGATACGTCCGGCAGACCGCGATACGCACAACTATCGCTGCAGGTCAGTACACCCGCCCGGATTCCGGACCAGACGTCAGTCGTCATTCCGACCCCTCCATATTTTGTTTTATTATAGTGCTGCACGGGCACCGCGCCATTCGGATTCCCCGAGAACGGTGTCCCAATGGACCCCGCGATAACCCGTCAACCAGGATGTGCGGATACCGGACACCCGGGACCTGATACCTGACACCTGATACCCGCCCCCTGACCGTAGACTTCCCCACCGGTCTGAATCATAATGAAGGGGGTTCAAAGGAAAATCGGACCGGTTGCACCGGAAACGGCACTTCGCTTCGATGGAGCGTCCGCATATGGAAGCGCCCTGCCGGGTACTCATCGTGGATGATGAACCGGAAATTCGAGAGATCCTGCGGCGCTGCCTGGAGGCACTTCCGGATCTGGAATGTCTCGAAGCCGGGTCCGGTCGTGAAGCGATCGCCCTCGCACGTCGAACCTGTCCACGCCTGATCATCCTCGATGTGCGTCTGCCGGATATGCACGGACTGGAAGTGTTACGTGCCGTGCGCCAGTTCGATCCCACCACGCGTGTGGTGATGCTGACCGCATTCGATGACTCACAGATCGCCGTGCAGGCCATGCAACAGGGAGCCGAAGACTACCTGACGAAACCCATCGACGTCGATCGGTTCCTGGACCGCATCCGACACCTGCTGGAATCCGCGCGGATTCGATCGACACTGCCTTCGACCGTTGACGAGATCCCACCCGTTGCGGACGAACAGGTCGTACAGCAATTGGGACTGCTCGGTCGATCGGCGGCCATGCGACGGCTGTTTCAGTGGATCGTACGAATCGCCGGAGTGGATTCTCCGGTGCTGATCACCGGGCAGAGCGGTACGGGCAAACGGCGGGTCGCGGAAGTCATCCACCGATTGAGTCCCCGTCGGGATGCCCCGTTCGTCGTGGTCGACTGCGGTACGCTGCCCACACCGTTACTGGAGAGCGAACTGTTCGGACACGAAAAAGGTGCGTTCACCGGTGCCACGCAGCAAAAACAGGGACGATTTGAACTGGCGGCCGGTGGTACTCTCCTGCTGGACGAGATCGGCAACCTGCCCCCGGAAGGCCAGATGAAACTGCTGCAGTTCCTCGAAGAACACATCATTTACCGCCTCGGCGCGACACGGCCGATCCATCTGGACGTGCGTATCCTTGCCGCATCCAATCGGGATCTGTATGCTATGGTCCGCGCGGGTCAGTTTCGCGAGGACCTCTTTTTCCGGCTGAACGTATTTCACATCGAAATCCCTCCACTCCAGGACCGTGTGGAAGACATTCCCCTCCTCGCCGAGTATTTCCTGCAACGGCTGAACGAAAAGTACGGGCGGAACGTCCGGGGGTTTCGACCGGAAGCGATGGCCGCATTGATGCGATATTCATGGCCGGGCAACGTCCGCGAGTTGCGCAACGTGGTCGAGCGGTGTGTGGTCCTCGCCGATCGGTGGATCGGACCGGAACACCTCCCCGATCCGGTGCGTCAATGTGTGCTGCGCGTTTCGACCGATGATGCGGATACCGGAAACTTCACCGATCGTGCCCGGCACATCCTGGCCGCTGTGGAGCGGGCGCTGCTTCTGGAAGCGCTGGATCGGGCGGGCGGCAACAAACGCCGCGCTGCGGAACTGCTCGGGATCAGTTTGCGTACGCTCTATTACAAGATGGAAAAATACCTGGAAAAGGGCGGCTGAGCGGTGGGTCCCGACCGAAATATGCCACGTGGCATCACCTCGCGATACGCTCTTTCACCATGCGCGGTGTGGTGTGTACCACTGTCCGGAGACCCGTACCCCGCAGATGGCGCAATAACGTGGACACCCGTACGAATCGGTAGCCGCGTTGCTGCAACTGCGCCACCAGATCCGGTAAGACGTCGATCATCCGATCCCCCCGGGGCCGTCGGGTGCCCAGATGCATCAAGACAATGCCCCCGGCTATCCCGCGCGGCAGCGTATCTGCAATGCGCAGGATCCGTTCCAGGATCGCGCGTGCGGGTCGATAACGCGGATCGGACGGATCGTCGATCCAGTCCATCGTATCCAGGGACCAATCCCGCGTGACCGTCCACGCCACATGCGTATACCCGAGTTCACCGGCCCAGGCGCGGATTTCCGTATTATGTTCGCCGTACGGTGCGCGCCAGAGCGGGGCCATCGAAACGCCGGTCACCTGGCGAAACAGGCGTGCCGTTTCGATCAGTTCATGTTGCAGGGACATCCGGTCCAGATCCGTCCGGGTGACCTGTCGGTGATCCGTGTCGAACGTCGTCAGGTGTCGATGGTGCAGCGTGTGATTGCCGACTTCGATCCATGGGCTTTGGGCCAGTGCACGCGTGGACTCCGGAAAACGCCGGATGAACGTCCCCGTGAGGAACACGGTCACCGGTATACGGGCACGCTCGACCCAGGCGATCAGATCGAGTACATCCCGATCGGACAGGTGCCCGTCGAACGTCAACGCAATTTCGGGGATCTCCGGATTCCCGCGGATCAGGTTGTCCGGACTGCGCTGGACATATCGCTGACGTGTCCGCGCCCGGGGATGAATCCGGTACACGATAACCGCCGGGGAGTATATCTCGTTTCCGTCCGGTAAACGTGCCTGAATTTGAAACAGGTTGTCATCGTCCAGCAACGGCACGTTGCGAAAGATAAACCATCCGGTGGCGTCGGTTGTGGATGTCGCAAAGGGTTCGCCGTTCAGCCACAGCACCAGATCACAGTGGGCGGGTGCCCGTCCCTCGATAACGATCACTCCCGCGGGAACCCGTGCACCAAACGCCGGTCGTGTAATGCGTATACCGGGAATCGGTGTACGGTCCCGGCTGCCGGACACCCGGGGGACCGGCAGCCCGGCGGTCCGGTACGTGCGGATCATTTCGTCCAGTGCACGATGCCAGAAGTGCAACCCGATCAGGATGGCCCACCCCACCCATACGGTCACGCCAACGGTGGCCAGCCAGACGGCATGTGCACGTCTCCAGCGTCGCGCCCGTTCGAACCGATCGATCCCCCACCACCGGTAATAACACGTCGCACGACAGAAGATATGATGGGACCTGCGGTACTGACAGCGCGGACAGATCCACCGGCGACAGTAGTAGCACCGGCGTCGTGCGATACGTTCCGGATGCCGAAAACAGATCGACGGTTCCCGCACCATGTGATTCAAACAGATGGTGGATTCGTCCTCCCGGACATCTGCTCCTGTCCCGGATCTCAGATCCCCGTCTGAAATCGGAACAGGCAATGGGACACACCGTGTCCCAATGGACCCCGCGATAACCCGTCAACCAGGATGCGCTGCCACCTGCCACCGAACACCTGACACCTGGGACCTGAGACCTGCGCCCCGACCCCCGGTATCAACCGGGCCATCCGCGCATCCGGTGCATCCCCTGTCCCACTTCCCGTCCCGATCTCAGATCCCCGTCCCTACGCATTGCACCGGATTTATTGTAAAATAAAGCCAAACCCAAAAGCGAGATACCCACCTTCCCGGTGCTGAGGTATGCGTATGTCCGCATCATCTGGAACGGCAATACGGGTTCGGGTGAACGGAGAATGGCGCACGTTTGAACGACCCATGAGTATTCGGGATCTATTGAATGCCCTTCAGATCGACGTGCCGCCCCAGGGGATTGCCGTGGCCGTAAACGCTGATGTGATCCCTCGCGACCGCTGGGAAATGACCCTGGTCCGGGACGGGGACAGCGTTGAAATCGTCCGTGCGGTTTCCGGTGGGATGGCAGTATCGGATACGCAGCCCCCAATTCCCGAACCGAATGCTGCACTCCGGTGAACCCTGGCGGTCACGGGGATCCCCCGAATGCGGGACCCGCTATGGTGTCCCGGCGCGGGACGGGGGGTTGGGAACCGAATATCGGCAAAAAAGGAGCGGATACGATGGACGTCCGAACGTTTACCCGATGGGAGGATTTGCCTCAAGATGCCGCCGTGGCCGTGTTTTTTCGTGGATCCCAGCCGACGGATCCGGAACTCTGGAATTTTCTCGTGCACCGGTATCAGGGTGTACCCGCACGTGTCCTGGAGCGGAAGAAATGGAAAGGTAAAGTCAACGACGTGGTCACGATCCCGCTACCCGACCGGGATGGGGTGCCCCTGTACGTGGTCGGTCTGGAAGACAATGCGCGCGAAACGTCCACGGAATCACTGCGCAGGAGTTGCGGCACACTGGGTCGAATATTGCTGGGTGACCGTGTGCACCAACTGGCGGTATGGATCCCCACGCTGGATGACGATCCGTGGATGAGCGTTCGGGCCGTGGTCGAGGGGATTCGTCTCGGACAGTATACATTCCGAAAGTATCAGCCCGAAACGGAGGAACCCCAACCGGTTCCATTGCGAACACTGTGGTTGACCGGAATCGAATCCGCACGGGTCGAACCCGCGGTATCGACGGCCAATATCGTGGTCGACGCCGTTGTGCTTGCCCGTGATCTCATCAATGAACCGGCGAACGAACTGTATCCCGCCCGATTTGCCGAAATCGCCGAAACATACGCACACGCGTCCGGTCTGGCCATCCGGGTGTATGACGAAGTCGCCCTGGAATCTCTCGGCGCGGGCGCATTTCTCAGCGTGGGACGCGGAAGTGCCCGTCCGCCCCGGATGATCCATCTGCACTATCGTCCGGAATCCGCACCGAACGGGCCGGTACTCGGACTGGTTGGTAAGGGCATCACATTCGACAGCGGCGGTCTGAACCTGAAATCGACGTCATACATGCAGGACATGAAAGGTGATATGTCCGGTGCTGCAGCCGTCCTGGCCACACTCTGGGCCGTTGCCCGATTACACCCCCCCGTAGAAGTTCACGGGGTCCTCTGTTGCGCGGAAAATATGCCCTCCGGGAGCGCATCGCGTCCGGGTGATGTCGTTCGCGCGATGAACGGAAAAACGATTGAAATCACGAATACGGACGCGGAAGGTCGTCTTGTTCTTGCGGACGGTCTGGTATACACGGCACGGCAGGGCGTGGACCGGTTGATCGACGTTGCCACACTGACGGGAGCAGCCGTCGTGGCACTGGGCACACAGGTGGCTGCCGTGCTCAGTAACGACACGCAACTGCAGGACGCCTTTCTGGCCGCCGCCCGCCGCGCCGGGGAGTCTTTCTGGCCCCTGCCGCTGGAGAAAACCTATCGGGAACTGATGAAAAGTGAAATCGCCACGATCAAAAACAGTTCGAACGCACGTGAAGCCGGTACGATCACGGGGGCCATCTTCCTGCACGAGTTTGTCGAAGGCAAACCGTGGATCCATCTGGATATCGCCGGACCGTTCTGGGCGAATAAGGCAATGCACTATCTGTCGCCGGGAGGCACCGGTTTCAGCACGCGATCGCTCATTCAGTTCGTGCTGGATACGGCAGCCCAGTAACCATGCGTGTACGGATTCCCGTACAATCCGGATTCTGGCTCGCCATCGGTTGCACCGCCATCATCGTGGGGTTCTGGGTCTCGCTTGAACTCGCGATCGCGGGACTGGTGGCCGTTCTGTTTGTGGGGCTACGTGCGTACATTCGCTGGCGACGGCGCCGCCTGTGGCGGATCGATCGGCAACTATACGGCACCCTTATCCGGAGCGCGCTGTTCCCGCTGATTTTGAGCCTCCTGCTGGGGATCCTGCTGGTATTCGCCTTCGCGATGATCGTCATCACGCATGCCACCCGCGCATACGCGGAACTGTGGTTTACACGCAGCATGACCCGCGCGTATACATGCACGATGACACAGGCGCATGCTATCCGATGCGGTGACTGCCGCCTGCCGGTACGTCCCCGGTACTACTGGACCTACCCGGGACGATGGGCAGTTCCCCCGCGCCTGTTTCGTGAATGGATGCACGACTGTCCATTGCCGGGGATGCAACCGGCCGGGACCCCGGTACTGGTCATGGTGGAAACGGACCCGGGACGCTTGACCTGGAGCAGGCTCTTCCGGACCGATCTGGAACAGGTGCGCCGTTTGCTCCGCATTCCTTTTGCACACGCGTGGATTTTCTACCCGGACATCTCTCCCGGACTGACCGAACTGACCCCGAACACATGCGGCCGGCCGCAACGGGTTTTCCGGGTATACCGGCCTCCCGCGAGCGATGAGGCAGCCGCACCTTCCACGCCGGAATGCACGTACCGATCATGGGCATTGAACAATCCGTCGGGGTCGACCGGTGTATGGGCGTTATCCACCGTGTATACCTATGCCTGGACCCGCCCCGCCGTATTCTGGAGCATGGAGTTCACTGTCACCGACCTCATTCGCGCGACTTTCAAGTCTCGTACCGCAACGGACGCGCCGGTACGTTTCATCGGTTGGGCATTCATTGCCACCATGCTGATCACTGGAACAGCCATGGCCGGTCTGCTCTGGAACGGGGTTCGGATCGCGCGCCGGATCGGACACGCCGTCCAGGCCATCGAAACGGGGGTGGACGAGATCGCCCACGGGAACTTCCCGGTTGAAGTCGCCTTCCGTCATGCTGATCAACTCGGCCACCTCGCCCGGCGGATCGAACGGATGAGTTATTCGCTGGCGTACCTGTTTCAGGAAAAAGTCAGTAAAGAACGACTGGAACGGGAGGTCGACATCGCACGTGTGGTGCAGCAGCGGTTATACCCCCGAAAGATCCCGGAATGGCCGGGACTGGACGTCGCCGCCCGTCTTCTGCCTGCGCGGCGATTGGCCGGAGATTACTATGACTTCTTCGTCTTACCGGAGTCCCTGGCGATCGTCATCGTGGACGTGGCTGGTAAAGGGTTGCCGGCCAGTCTGTTGATGGCGAATATGCACGCATTGCTCCACTTTTCACATCGCATTTTGCGCAATCCGGAAGACATTTCCGTGATGCTCCGTACGGTGAACGAACACCTCGTCGAACATACGGAACCCCAGCAGTTTGCCACACTGTTCTACGTGGCCTTCCTGCAGAGCAGTCATCGGTTTCTCTACGCCTGCGCCGGACACCCACCGGCCCTGCTGTATCGACAGGGTACACTCCAGGAGTTGCATCCCACCGGACCAATTATCGGCGCGCTCCCGGAGATGTCCTGGGAGACCCGGCTGGTACACTTTCCGCCGGGGAGTATCCTGATGCTCTATACGGATGGTGTGGTGGAAGCGCCCCGCGCGGGAGACGGGACAGAATACGGCCGGGAACGACTGAAAACCCGTCTGCAGGAATGGTGTATGCACAACCGGTCCGCTGCGGCAATCCTCGAATGCCTGCTCAAGGATCTGTATGCATGGGTGGGGCATACGGAGTTTCCGGATGACGTGTCCGTGATCGTGTTGCGCAACCAGGAAGATACACCTGCACCGATGCGTGCATGAAAAATATGGATGCCGTATACCGTGAAACGAATACCTGTGGACCCGCGCGGCTGAGACCCGTCCCCGGACCGCAGGCACACATGCAGGAGCACGCGATGTCCCATTTCCCGTCCCGATCTCAGAGGCTTTCTGGGATCGGGACAGGCCATGGGACATGCGCACCACCGGATCCACCGGTGTGCCGGTGGCCACCGGTCTCCGGCCCCGGGTGGCGGGTCTCAGGTCCCAGGTCTCAGGTCCCATGTGTCGGGTGTCGGGTCCCATGTGTCGGGTATTCCGGTGGCAGGTATTTGCGACAGGAGACGGAAGACCGGGGACGGGGCATCCCATGGGCCGGGGATAGCGCATGACCGCACGGGGACCCACGGTGTCCCATGGCCTGTCCCGATTTCGGAGAGGCTTTGATTTGCAAAACTCGCCGTCCGGATACACTATACATGATGGCTCACGACACCGGAGGCACTCATGAGCCTGCCGATCGACGTCTATGAGGCACTGAAGGACGCGCCGGGTAAAGCGCGTGCACGAAAGGTCGTGCGGGGTCTCGAAGCCGCCGTCGAAACGGCAACGACCGTGCGCTGGGCACAGGTGCGGGATGAGCTCCTTGCACGACTGGTCAGTAAAAAAATCAGTAAATGAGGAGTTTGGTGCCCGGATGTCAGCTTTTAGTGGTTCATTTCCAAAGTGAAGTGACGAAAGAGGTGCCGGAGGTTGAGGGGATGGGACACAGATGGACGCGGATGCGTGCAGATAGGTTTCCTGATCTGCGGACGTCTGCGTGTATCTGTGTCCCATTACGGCTCACTGCGGGGGGTGACCGTATTGCTGATCGTCATCGAGGCATTGCTCAATCCCGCATTGATTGATTTGCTCAAAGGCTGGTTGATACGATGACACAGATTCACGATGTCTGGCATCGACCGTTAACGGACCTGCGGATTTCCGTAACCGACCGCTGCAATTTCCGGTGCGTGTTCTGTATGCCGCCGGATCGCACCTACCGGTTTGTTCCGCGGAAGGAACTGCTGACCTATGAAGAGATCGAACGGGTGGTGCGGATCCTCACACGTCTGGGTGTCCGGAAAATCCGCCTGACCGGTGGGGAACCCCTGCTGCGCCGCGACATCGAACGATTGATCTCCCGCCTGGCCGGTATTCCCGGGATCACAGACCTCGCGCTGACCACGAACGGTGTCCTGCTCGCCGATCGTGCACGTGCGCTCCGGGAAGCCGGGCTGCACCGCGTGACCGTCAGTCTGCACAGTCTGCGGGATGACGTCTTCGGACGCATGAACGGTCGGGGCCAGCCGGTCGATGTCGTACTCCGCGGCATTCGTGCCGCCATCGATGCCGGTTTGCATCCTGTCAAGGTTAACGTCGTGGTGATTCGAGGAGTCAACGATGATGAAATCGTATCGATTGCCCGATTTTTCAAAGCGTGGGGCGTGATCGTCCGGTTTATCGAATATATGGACGTCGGTACGGTGAACGACTGGTCGATGGACCGTGTGGTCCCTGCAACCGAGATCGTTCGGCAGATCCACGCGGAAATGCCGCTGGAACCGATTGGACGCGTCATGCCCAATGAAGTCGCCGAACGGTATCGGTACCGGGACGACGGTCTGGAGATCGGCGTGATCGCCTCGGTCACTCGCCCGTTCTGCCGGACGTGTACGCGTCTGCGATTGAGCGCCCAGGGTCAACTGTACACCTGTCTGTTCGCAAGTGTCGGGTTTGACCTGCGGGCACGCCTGCGGAGCGGATCCACGGACGACGAGATTGCAGCCTGGATCCGAACGATCTGGACCCGACGGAAGGACCGTTATTCGGAAGAACGCATGGTTCATATCGCGCAGAACCCGCGTCCGAAGACCCGTGTGGAAATGTTTGAGGTCGGCGGTTAATATCCATGCGCCGGTCAAACCCCGACCGGTAAGAATACCACGAGCGTCGCTTTCCATGACGTCGCACGATACCCGTTCCGGATCGTCGTTCCGCATGCGCTGGTCCGCCCAGTGGGTGCGGTCCATGTTTGACCGGATTGCCACACGATACGACCTCGCGAATCACGTCCTCAGCCTGGGACTGGACCGGTACTGGCGACTTCGCATGGCGCGATGCCTGAGCAGTCGGACCGACGGCCGCATCCTGGACGTATGTACCGGCACGGGGGATTCCCTGCTGTGTATGGACCATCCCTGGGCCATGCGCGTGGGTCTGGATTTCAGTGCCATGATGCTCACACGCGCACGCCGGAAGAGCCGTACCCGCGGCATTGCAGCCGTGTGGGTTCGGGGAGATGCCACGTCGTTGCCCTTTCCGGACGCCACGTTCGATGCGGTGACAATCGCGTTTGGATTACGGAATCTGGAACACCCGCGCCGGGGTCTGGAAGAGTTCCACCGCGTGCTGCGTCCCGGTGGAACATGCATTGTCCTGGAGTTTACCCTGCCCCGATGGCGTCCCTGGCGGTGGGTGTACGGGTTCTACCTGCGCCGGATCCTGCCCGTTATCGGAACTGTATTGACGGGAGACCGTTCCGCGTACCGGCACCTGGTCGAATCGATTCTGGAATTCCCGCACTATCACGACCTCGCGGTATGGTTGACGGAAACCGGCTTTACCGATGTACGGTTTGTACCGCTCACGGGGGGCGTGGCCACCCTGTATGTGGGCAAAAAAGTGCCGGGGTAGAATCCGTCACTTCTCTTCCCGCAATGCGTGCAGAAACGCTTCTGCCGCACGGTAGGACGAACGCACCAGGGGACCCGCGAAGACATGCAAAAACCCCATCGCATGTCCGATGCGGGCCCATTCGGTAAACTCCTCCGGAGGTACATACCGAACCACGGGCAGATGGCGCGGGGTCGGTTGTAGATACTGCCCGATGGTGAGGATCTGACACCCAGCACGCAGGAGATCCCGCATCGTCTCGACGACCTCGTCGAACGTTTCACCGAGTCCGACCATAATGGACGACTTACGGTAAATGTGCGACGCCCGATCCCGGATGTATGCGAGCACCTGTAACGATTGATCGTACCTGGCTTTTCGATCGCGCACGACCGGGGTCAGCCGACGGACGGTTTCCACATTATGGGCGATGACATGCGGACGGGCGCGGATAACCGTATCCAGACAGTCGGGACGCGCGTGAAAATCGGGAATGAGGACCTCGATCATCGTTTCCGGGTTATGGTACCGGATGGCACGAATGGTCCGGGCAAACTGTTCGGCGCCCTCGTCGGGCAGGTCGTCGCGATCGACCGAAGTCACGACCACATACCGCAGCCCCATTTCCCGAACCATCTGCGCGGTATGCAACGGTTCAAACGGATCCAGCCAGCCCCGGGGATTGCCGGATTTCACCGCGCAGAAGCGGCACCCGCGGGTACAGGTACCCCCCAGAATCATGACGGTTGCCGTACCTTCGGACCAGCATTCTCCCCGATTGGGGCACCGTGCCTCTTCACATACAGTGTACAACTGCAGGGAACGCAACCGGCGGTGTAAACGACGTACGGTCGGCCCCATCGGAAGACGAACTTTCAACCATTCCGGTTTCGGCACGTGCGTGGATGTCCGATTCATTCACCCACTCCCCGGGTACGCCACTGGCCCCAGAGGAACTCCTGATAGAAATCTCGAAACACGGGATCGACCTGCACACGACTGCGCGGATGGGTGACCTCAAACCGGTCGACCTTCGTATCCCGCACCCAGAGGACTCCGTCGGACGCGACGACAAACCCACCGGATGCGGTCCAGCCGACGGCGACCGCATCGACGGGATCCTCCCGATAGAATACCCAGGCGAGCCGGCTGGTGCCTTCCCAATCCGCATCCTTTCGGGAGACGGCAATCCAGTCCGCCCACGTGGGAACCACGTCCAGACCGGAAATCGGCGCCCGCACGATCGGATGCGGCACGAGTACGTTGTCCGGAGGACGGCATCCGAGGAATCCGGGCCACACACGGTTCTCGTCCACGCGGCCGGTGGCAAGGATACACAGATTCAGCCGTGCACGGATTTCCGGTATCGACTGAATCGCATGCTGGAAAGCGTGTACCCATGTATCCAGTCCCTGCGCTCCGTACCGGGGATCCGTCAGACGGGTGATCAACGCCAGAAAGACTTTGCGATGCGCCCGATGCGCTTCCCGGAGCGTGTCCAAAATTTTCCGTACCCACGTATCCGTCGATTCGGCGAGATCCAGCGGCACCGTTTCGGCTTCCACGGCTGTCGCAAGACCGGGAATCTCCTGCAGTGTGGACGATATCCAGACCGTCGTACGGTACAATCCCCTGCGGAATACCACCGGCAGGGGGATACGGCTGTGGCCCACGCGTCGTCCTGCCCAGATGGCACGCAGATTCGCATTGGCATCGTCGAACACGGGAACCACATGGTCGAATCGAATGGCACCGGCCATGAAGGACTCGACCGCCGGCCAGGGGGTTTGACCGGGGACCTCCAGATTCAAATCCGCCATGGACAGGCGATCGGCTACGAGCAGGACCGTATGCAGACGATGACTCTGTTCCCGGAAATGGCGCAATGCCGTGCGCGGGGATTCGACCGGCGCCCATGGAGATTCAGGGGCAATCGTATACACGAGTACCGGATCGAGTAACCAGGCCCGGGGTTGTTTCTCACCGGTCGGTTCGACATGAATCCGCAAACGTGCCCACTCCCGGACCCGTTCATCCAGCGACAGCCGGAACCATCGGACCGTCCGTGATGCCGTGTCCGGGAATCGTACGGTGGTTTCGGGAACGAGCGTCACGGGTTCTGCTCCCTGTCGGGGAATTTCTAAAGACACGCTGACGGTGACCGTACCCTTGGCGTCTTCAGACACCCCTACACCGAATACGAACTCCGTCGCGGGTTGCACACGCAGGGGGAACAGGAGATCGAGCGGGTGCGTGACGGGAATCCCCCGATAGACGCGACCCTGCATGGTCACGAGTTGCGGTTGCAGACGTGTATCCGCAGGAACAACGGATTCTTCGGTCGCGACGAACGCCCGCGCCCACCAGGGCGAGGTCAGCAGGTGTTCGGTATGATGGGGTCCGCGTGCGGGGATCCCGCTGACACATCCGAGAGCGAGAGTCACCATCCAGAGCGCGACCCATCGGATCTTCCACATGTGCATGCGTCGCCTCCCTGTTATGAAATCCCTCACGGTGTTCAATCGCCCCCTTTTCCCGGCATCAGCGGTTTTCCGGGTGGGTTCCGCTGCTGGGGTCCATCTGATGGTCCGTGCGGCAGATGGCCACGGTGTTCTATTATGGTCAGTCCACACGTTAGGCGCAAGAAGTGGTCCCGGAGATCGGGGCAGGAAATGGGCCAGGGAATGCACCGGATCCACCGGTGTGCCGGTGGCCATTGGTCTCCGGTCCCGGGTGGCGGGTATTCAGGTCTCAGGTCTCAGGTCTCAGGTCCCAGGTGTCAGGTGTCGGGTATCCGGTGTCAGGTATGCAGGTGGCAGGTATCCGGGACGGGAGACGGAAGACAGGGGACGGGGCATCCAATGGGCCGGGGACATCGCATGGCCGAATGGGCACCCACGGTGTCCCATTTCCTGTCCCGATCCCAGAGGTAAAGGAACGTGAAAAAAGTGATGGGAAGTTATCCAACGATCCGCATCCAGGCGATGCATTCGAGTTCTTCCTCTACCTGCGGTACATGGTCGCCCTGTGATGCAGCAGGCGGTGCGGGCGGATGGGGGTGTGTATCCGCAAATTCCAGAAGACGTTGGCACCACGTTTCCCAGGTCCATTGGGAACGCGACCGCCACAGGCGCCGCAACTCCTTGAGATCCGGCCCTGCCAGCGCACGCGCTTCGAAGTACTGCAACAGACGGTTTCGTTCCGCAGACGGGGGTAAGGCATGCAGCATGTTAACAATCTGCCGTTGGGGTGCAGGAAGCCTGTCCGGCACGATTTGCGCTGCGCGAATGCGGTTCCAGAGATACCGCCGCAGTTTCTGGATCAATGGTCGCGGGTCAAAATCCTCCGGTAGAGGCTCCGCCGGTTCGTCGGGATCACACCGAACGGGACGGATGGCTTCCAGACGACGACTCACGATGCGTTGCGTTGTCTCATCGTAAAAGAGCCAGTGATGCTGGTTGGTCACCGGGTTTCGGAAAGCGGCAAAGAATCCCCGGAGACCCTCCCGCACCTTCCGGGCCGTTCCGACTCCCAGAGGAATACGCTTGAGTTTCTCTTCACCCAGCGCTTTCAGAAAGCGTAGCAAATCCTGTTTGAGGAATTCTCCCACGGTTAATTCACTGACTTCTTCCAGTTCCTCCAGGGTCGCTGTTTCTTCGCGTTCCAGCCGGCGCAGGATGTTGAAATCCATGGGGTTCGGTGTCTCCCCCAGGACCGACGCATCGAGGCCTACCGTGCGATTGATGGCATGGAGTTTTTCATACAATCTTTCCAGAATCCGAAGCAGATTCTCCAGTTCTTCCTCGGGAAAGAAGTTGTACACATCGATGATCGGGTGAGGCGACCCGATCCGATCCAGCCGACCCACCCGTTGCACCAGGCGGACCGGGTTCCAGTGGAGGTCATAGTTGATGATCACGCTGGCATCCTGCAGGTTTTGTCCCTCAGAGAGGGCATCCGTGCTGATCAGCAGGTCGATCTGTTCTTCCCGTGGCATGTCCGGACGGTCGTTTGCATGGGGAGCAAAACGCACGATCCGTTGCCACCGCTCGGAGGGTTTCACGTCGCTGTCCACAATGGAGATTCGTTGATGACCCAGGGCGTTTAAAAAATCTGTGTCCGACAGTAATTGACGGTACAGGTAACGTGCGGTGTCCTTGAAGTAACAGAAGATGACGACTTTCCTGTTGTTCAATTCCGGATCCAGCAGAAGGTCTTTCAGCGTCTCCAGTTTGTCATCCGCATGGTCCTGCTGGAGTTCTGCAAGAACGTCCTCAAGTGTATGCAGGTCCGTCCAAACGGCGTTCCGGATACTGTCGATATCATAGTGCTCGGGTGATAGAGCGGGCAGTTCGGAGATGAAATCCATGCCGTCCGATGGCTCGTCCGCTTCGTCCCAGGAGCCTTCGAGTTGCACCCATCGCCGGTAACTCTGTGCATCCAGGAGCCGTCCTGCCTCCAGTGCTTGCAGAAAAGCATTGAGAAAATCCAGAAGACGTTCTAAAGAGATGCGTAGCGCTTCAACGGAAGACTCCAGACGCTTGAGATACAGGACGCGCATGATATGCGCCAGGGCAGTCTGGCGGCCGATCGTCATCAGAAATGTATGTGCCTGCTCCCCGGACCATCCGAGTGCCTCCTGGAGCCGCTGCACCATGCTGTCCTGGCTATCTTCCGGGTTTTCAAAAAGACCCGATTGCTTTGCCCACTGCCTTCGCGCCTGCAACAGCTCCCTGCGATACATGTCCACCTGATAGGGAGCAAGTAACAGGCTTTCAATCGCCTTTGCGATCTTGCGATACAGGTTTGGTCCATATGTGTTGTTCAAACTGTAATGGACGGTGCGCAGACGCCGCTCCGGAAAACGAATCGGCTGGCCGTCGATCTCAGCATGGGGATAGTTGGCTCGAATGAATCGACGGCTTCGGCGGACCGCAATGGCCTCCAGGACTTCGTAAAGTGCTTCCTTATGGCGCTCGGCACGGCGAAAGTATTCCCGCAGATTCGGTATACCGGCGGACAGCAGGAAACGGGGTTCATCCCGTGTGATCAGACACAACTGATGATACAGGTCGAAGACCGTGTTGTTCACAGGTGTGGCGGTCAGGAGAATGACTTTCTTGTCCGGTTCGCCGTCGGCGATCACCCGGAAGAGATGGGTCCAGCGATTCGTGTTCGGGTTGCGGAAATTGTGACTTTCATCCACAACGATGATCCGGAACCGTCGGGCATATGCCTCAACGGGAAAGTCTTTCTGGCTGATCCGTTCCATGGAGACGATCTCGTGCGGAATGGCAAACTGCCGGAGCAGCGGTCGCCAGACGGTGTCGGCGATCGCTGCGGGGCATACCACCAGGGCCGTCTGCCGTTCACGATATGCGTAGTCCTCCAGGAGTCGCAGGGCCAGATAAGTCTTGCCCAGACCTACCGAATCGGCGATGAGTACTCCTCCGTAGTTTTCCAGAATCTCTCTGGCCGCAAAATAACCATCACGCTGAAAATCGGCCAGTACGATCGGCGAGGGTTTCGCATCCTCTTCCCCCAGATCCCGGTCCAGCTGATCCCGAAATGCCTCGTAGAGCACCTTGATGTAGATCTCGTAAGGGGTATAGGTCCGGGTGAATCGTTCGAGCAGTTCTAATAGTGCCGCTTTGTAATCTTCCGCCTCGTTCCACAGGTGTTCAAACCAGGTTTTGAGTTCGCGTACGGCAGACGTCTGCTTGAGCACAGCGTTCAGTTCCAGGTTGGTGCTCAAACCGGCGCCTGTGAAATTCGAGGAACCCACGATACCCAGAGAACCCAGCGCGGGGACGCCGTCCAGAATGTATGCTTTTCCATGGACAAAGGCTTTCCTGTAGTATCGAATTTCCACACCATCACGGTCGAGAAACGTCCGCCATTTTCGAATTTCTCCGGCCGTGATCTCGGCCCGTGCGGATGCGTCTTCCAGTTCCGCCAGCAGTCGATCGCCGACGACAAACGCCTGTTCCTGCTCCTTACCCAGAAGGAGCCGCAGACGAGACAGGGTCTGAATCTCGGGTTCCAGGACCTCCAGGCCGTTCAGGTTGAAGAACGCCGTGACCACATCCAGCCGGGGGTCCCGGCTCTGAGCGAGCGCATCTCGCAGGACGTCCGCGAGCCTGTGTTTGCGGTTATCGATCAGATCCGGAATGGGCGACACGCCGTGTACCTCACGCATTCCAGATGCATGCCGAGGACAAATCTACAGGCCACACATACAGACCCGAGTTTCTGGCCGCTATCCAGAGTTCTCGATCAAACGTGGCCATTGTAACAGATGTTTCCATCATTTCCTGCCATACGAGAGCAGCGGCCAGATGGGTTGCGTCATACCCTCGTAACTTTTTCTCCCATGCCAGGGCAGAAGCCCGGAAGATCACTGATTCTGTCACATGCACTCTCTCTAAAAAGCGCCACTCTTCGTAAAAAGCCTCCAAGGCAGTAAGGGCTTCTTTTACAGGTAATATGCCCATTCGCGTCGCTTTCGCCAGAGCTGCTGCGACTTCCACTCGAGTGATCATAGCCGTGCCGATCACCGGCACCTGCTCCAGGAGATTCCGCACTTCCTCAGAACCCGCCTCTTCCACATAGCGTTTCACCAGTGCACTGGCATCCAGGTAAACGATATTGTAAGTCATGATGAATTTCGCTCCTCCACAAGAATCGAGGCGACACTTTTGGGTCCTCTTGTCCTCGCCACCGGGGCACGTGAGGCAAGACGTCCCTCTGCACGTGAAAGCAACCCCAGTGTGGCCATCGCATCAAGACGTTCTTCTATATGCCGTGTCGGGGATATACGTATCACCTGGCCAATTGATCGTCCCCGTTCGGTAATTTCCACAATATGACCGGCCTTGACTAGGCGAAGATAATGGCTCAAACGGTTTTTCAGCTCCCGCACACTTACACGTATTGTTGCCACGATGTCCTCCGAGAGTTTGCTTTTTGTGGCTCCATGATAACAATTTGTGGCTACTATGTCGATTTTCGCGAATATGATGGCAAGTTGACATTGCTCCGTTGCAAAGATTGCACATTGCAAGGATAGAACGGGCGATGTAGATATTTGTATGATAGCCGGAACCG
>CAZIRO010000008.1:0-33615 GCA_964541595.1 uncultured Acidobacteriota bacterium | reverse complement strand
ATTGCTGGTACTCTCTCGCCCCTCGTTGAGCGATGAGGACCGGCAGGCGTTGCTTTCGGCCATTCGGAAAGCCATTGAGGATGCCGGTGGTGAAGTATTTCATACGGATACTATGGGAAAACGCATGCTGGCATATCCGATCGAAAAAGAGCGAGAAGGGTATTATGACCTCTTCTATTTTGCGGCATATCCCGGCCAACTGGCGCCGATCGAACGGTGGCTTAAATTAAATACCCATGTCCTTCGATACATGATGGTCCGGATTAACCGGGCACATTTCGAGTACATCCGGAAAAAAGCGGAGATCGTGTTGCCGGAAGGTGTTTCCCTGGCCCGTCCGAAGTAACCATCGCATGAGGGACGATCATGGCGGACATTCCCAAGTCCGAACAGTTTGAAGTGGAAGGCATCCGTATCGGTATTCCCCGGCGTGCGTTTTTAAAGTATCGCCGATACTGCCGGTTCTGCCGGAGCAAGGTCGAATATATCGATTACAAGGACGTTCCGTTGCTGGCACAGTGGGTGACGGAGCGCGGTCGGATTCCGCCACGGCGGATCAACGGCAATTGCACCCGCCATCAGAAGATGCTGACGACGGCCATTAAACGTGCACGGATCATGGCGCTAATGCCGTTCATGATCCAGTGAAGGGCCGTGAATTCTCAGAAACGGGGCGATAACGATGGCAAAACACGTGGAAGTGATCCTGCTGCAGGACGTGCCGAATCTGGGTACCCGGGGGGCGATCGTGACCGTTCGTTCCGGGTACGCCCGGAACTATCTGATCCCACGGGGTCTGGCAACGCCTGCGACAGCGTCCGCGAAGAAACAGATCGAACACCTGCGACGGTCGTTTGAGCAGCGGGCGTTACGTGCACGTGCACATGCGGAAGCAATGAAAACCGCCCTGGAGGCCGAAACGTTTGTCATTCCGCGTCCAGCGGGTCGCGAAGACCTCCTGTTTCAGGCGGTCACACGGGATGAGATCGCCCGTCTCCTCGCGCAAAAGGGATACCGCGTGGATCGACGGGATATTTTACTGGATCGACCGATCAAGCGGGCGGGGAATTACACCATCCCGGTGCGGCTGTTTGAAGACGTACGCGCCACCATTCGCCTGGAGATCGTGCCGGAAACCAAGCAAGAATCGTTATGACCCCTGCGGCCTGTGATCCATGGATGTGCAGGGATCCCCGTTTTCGACGACAGACGTGGATCTCGAACTGGAACGGCTGATCCTCGGCATCCCCCTGGTCCGTTCCGAAGTGCTCGATCTGTTGATCGAGCAGGTGCGGTCCGAATACTTCGCGTATGCCCCCCACCGGACCATCTATGATACCATCGTTCACCTGTACGAACAGGGTGAGGAGATCAACTTCAGTACCCTGATCGGAGCGCTGGAACGGGAACAGCAGTTGGAGACCGTCGGAGGTGTGGAATACCTCGACCGGTTACTCGATTTCCCCCGGTCGGTCGATTATTCCTATTATCTGCGCCGTTTCGTGCAACAGGCGCATCGGCGCCAGCTGGCGCTGTTACTGGAACAATTCCGAACGCAGTGTTTCGATCCGGAGCGGACTCCCGAGCAGATCGCCGCCGAACTCGAATCCGAACTCGTGCGCATGCTGCAGGTCGTTTCCGTTCAGGGACTGCGTCCGATCCGTGCGCCGCTGGTTGAACTCTGGGAGTACCTGGAGAGTCTGTATCAATCGGGTACGCGCATTACCGGCTATCCGACGCGATTCCAGCGGCTGGATGAATTGACATCGGGGTTCCAGAAGGGCGACCTCATCATTATTGCGGGCCGTCCGGGGATGGGGAAAACCGCGTTTGCCCTGAACCTGGCGCTGAACTTTGCCCGGCAGCATTTGAAAGTGGCCTTTTTCAGTCTGGAAATGTCCGCAACGCAGTTATTACAGCGGTTGCTGAGCATGATGGCCCGCATCGAGTTACAGCGCATTCGTACGGCGGAGTTGCGACAGGAGGAGTGGCTGCGTGTGGCCGAAGCCGTTTCCCAGATGACCAACCTTCCGTTTTATATCGACGATACGGCCGGACTGAGCGTGCAGGAATTGCGGGCCCGTGCACGTCGGATGCGCCAGGAGGTCGGTCTGGACGTCGTGTTCATCGATTACCTGCAGATGTTGACCGTGCGCGGGCGAACGGAAAATCGTCAGCAGGAAGTCAGTTTCATCAGTCGCAATCTGAAAGAGTTGGCCAAGGAGCTGCACATCCCCGTTATCGCGCTTTCGCAACTGTCCCGGCGTACGGAACAGCGTGAAGACAGTCGACCGCAACTCGCCGATCTACGGGAGTCCGGAAGCATTGAACAGGACTCTGATGTCGTGATGTTCATTTACAGAGAGGACGCTTACCGCCAGGACTCGCCGAAGGCGGGGATTGCGGAGATCATCATTGCGAAACAACGGAACGGTCCCACGGACACGGTGGAACTCGCGTTTCACCGTTCGATTCAGTTGTTTCAAAACATTTATGATTGAGCGGTAGACGTTCGGCGGCTCGGGAGTCACTTACGCATGGTCAGCGTTGAAATCGACCGGGATCTCGCGACGTTACGTTCTGTCCTGGAACTGTGGCCGGAAGCGGTCCAGGCGAATTACCGCGCGATGGCCGACCATACCGGCCGTCCGGTCATGCCCGTACTGAAGTCGGACGCTTACGGACTCGGGCTGGGTCTGGTATATTCGGCGTTGCGGGACCTGAACCCGCCATGGATCGGCGTGGCCAATCCCTGGGAAGGCGTCCGCCTCCGGCGGCTGGGGTACCGGGGCCGCATTCTGATCCTCAGCGGATTTTTGCCGGAAGAGGTATCGTTACTGCGACAGTGGGATCTCACCCCAGCGGTATACCATGCGGATCAGCTCACCTGGCTACATGCCGTCGGAGTATCGCCCATGCGGTTCCATCTCAAGGTCGACACCGGTATGGGTCGGCTCGGGGTTCGGTGGGATGCGGTGGACGCGTTTGTTGCGCAATGTCGGCGGTTTCCCGATCTGGAAATGGAGGGCGTATTCTCCAATCTCGCCTGTGCGGATCAACCGGACCATCCGCTCACACGACAGCAGGTTGCGCGGTTTCGTCAGGTATGCGCATTTCTTGAGGACGCGGGTCTTCCGATCCGGTGGCGGCATCTGGCGAACAGTGCCGGCGTACAGCTCTGGCCGGAGGCGTGGTTCGACCTCGTGCGGCCGGGACTGGCGTTGTATGGCTGGCAGCTGCCCGGCAGTCGGATTGAATTGCGGCTGGCCGTTCGCTGGTGGGCGCGGGTTCTCCAGGTGCGTCGGCTGGCCGGTGGCTGGCCGGTGGGGTACGGTGCGCGGTATGTACTGCCCCGGGACACCTGGGTTGCAGTGGTCGGGGTGGGATACTTCGACGGCTATGACCGCCGCATGAGTCCGGGGGCCTGGATGGTATCCCCGTCCGGTGTCCGGTTGCGCGTCATCGGGACGATCAGTATGGATCTGACGGTGGTGGAGGTGCCCGCCGCCGCCGTCGTGCGTCCCGGCGATCCGGTGCTCCTGTTCGGCACGTGGCAGGAACAGCGGATCGATTTCCATCACGTGGCCGCATGGTGTCAAACGGCACCGCATGAGGTGTTCTCCCGCATCGGTCCGCGGGTATCCCGCCGGTTGGTCCGGGATGTGGCCGGTGTCTGGCCGATGGGTGTCCCGTAACGGCGGCGGAGAGACCGTGTACGTCACCGGGGATCGACACGTTCGGCCGGTATGCCAACCGCTGTGATAGCGAAATCGCCGTTCTGGATTATAATGAAGTCATACGCGCCCGATCGGTCGCATCGACCGTGTGGGGCGATCCCCCACCGGGAGATCACGGGGCGTGGCCACTATGTCAAGAGGAGAAACGGATATGCGGTCTGTCAGGCATCATCGCCTCTGGATCGGCTGGCTCATCGGAATGGTCCTCATCGGATCGGGCATGTGGCTGTTGCCGGATTCTCCCCCACCGGCGCGGGCGGATACGCGGCAGGAATTGATCAAAATTCAGAAATACATCATTGACCTGCAGCAGCAGATCTGGGAATTGCAAAAACAGTTGAACGAGCAGCAGACGGCCATGCAGAAGACAATCACGACGCTGCAGGAACGGCTGGCCGAGTATCAGGCCACGCAGACGCAACTGGTACAACAGATGCAGATCCTGTTGAACGAAATCCAGGGGCTGAAGAGCCAGTTAAACGAAACGCAGCAGTATTTGCGGGCGCGCGCTGTACCGGCGGGTGCCACTCCGTCCGCAGTGGGTCCGACAGCACCCGCACCGGAGACCGCGCCTTCGCCGGCTGAACCGGCGGCCGAAGAAAAGGCGACGCCGTCCACAGAACTGCCCGACCTGTTTCAGATCGCTTACAGTGACTACAGTCGGGGTCAGTATGACATCGCCGTCCAGGAGTTTCGTCAGTTTATCGAACGGTATCCGGACGACCCGCGCGTCCCCGAGGCCTATTACTGGATCGGGGAATGTCACTACAGTCAGAAGATGTACCTGGACGCCATTGTCGATTTCGATTATTTCCTGCGGCAGTATCCCTCTCATCGGCTCGCACCGTCCGCAAATTACAAAAAAGCACTGGCGTATTTGAAAATGGGACGGAAGGCCCAGGCGGTGACAGAACTCCGGAACCTGGTCAAACTGTATCCGGATTCGGAAGAGGCCCGGGCGGCGCGTGCGCAACTCGAACAGATGGGGTTCACGCCGGACGAGTGACGCGGTGGAATCCGTATTTTCGGGCCTGCACATCTCCGGAGATCGTGATGTATGGAATATGCGAACACGATCCTTGACCTGATCGGGAACACACCGCTGGTGCGACTGCACCGTGTGGTCCCGCCGGATCGGTGGGTTCTGGCCAAGTTGGAATCCATGAACCCGGGCGGATCGGTCAAAGATCGCATCGGCATTGCCATGCTGGAACGGGCCGAACAGGCCGGATGGATTCGGCCGGGAGCCACGATCATCGAACCGACGTCGGGCAATACGGGTGTTGGACTGGCGCTGGTCTGTGCATTGAAGGGGTACCGTTTGCTCTGTGTGATGCCGGACAAGGTCCCGAAAGAGAAAATCGCCCTGTTACAGGCGTATGGCGCGGAATGTGTCCTCTGTCCGACAGATGTGCCTCCGGACGACGAACGCTCGTATTACCGCACTGCGGAACGTCTGGCGCGGGAGATCCCGAATGCGTATATGCCGCAGCAGTATTTCAATCCGGCCAATCCGGAAGCGCACTATCAGACCACCGGTCCCGAAATCTGGCGCCAGACCGACGGACGGGTGACCCATTTCGTGGCGGGTATGGGAACCGGAGGGACCATTACCGGGGTTGCGCGATATCTGAAAGAACAGAATCCCGCCGTCCGTGTGATTGGAGTCGATCCCGTCGGGTCGGTGTACGCTCCGTATTTTCGTACCGGTAAGATGGCATCGCCCCGCCCGTATCTCATCGACGGGATCGGAGAAGACTTTATCCCCGAGACCATTGACTTTCGCTATATTGACGAGGTCGTGACGGTCACCGACCGGGATGCATATCAAATGACCCTGCGTCTGGCCCGGGAGGAGGCGATCCTCTGCGGCAACTCGTCCGGTGCGGCCGTATGGGCGGCAGCGCGCATCGCCGAGCGTGCAACGCCGGACGATGTGATTGTCGTGTTACTCCCGGATACCGGGGAACGGTATCTCTCAAAGTTCAATGTGGCGTGGCTGCGGGCCCACGGACTGGAATAAACCGGTCGGATTGGGACCGATGGGAAAACAACTGAAACCGTTGATGCGTCAATACCTGCAGATCAAGCGTCAGTATCCGGATTGTATACTCTTCTTCCGGCTGGGAGATTTCTATGAGATGTTTTTCGAGGACGCGGTGACTGCCGCGCGGGAACTCGATCTGGTATTGACCTCCCGGGAGAAGGACAGTGACGAGCCGATCCCCATGTGCGGGGTGCCCTGGTTTGCTGCCGAAGGGTATATCGCGCGACTGGTCCGGCGGGGGTATAAAGTGGCCATTTGCGAGCAGATGGAAGACCCCGCAAAAACCCGCGGACTGGTCCGACGCGAGGTGGTGCGTATTGTGACTCCAGGAACATTCCTGGGCGAAGCGGCGGCTGCGGCGGAACACCTCGCGAGTATGGTGCGTCGTTCGACACGGATGGCAATGGCCTTTCTGGAGCCGACCGCGGGGGTCATCTGGGTGCGCGAATGGGACGACGCGGCCGCACCGGATACGGTATCCAGCCTGTGGGCGCAATATCCGGTCGTGGAGTTGATCGTCCCGGAGACGTGGAGTCCACGGGAACGCGCGCGGTATGTTCCCCCGGAACAGGCGACTGTCGCGATTGCGACGGTTCCCGACTATGTACTGGATACGATGTATGCTCGGGAAGTGATCCAGCGCACGCTGGGTGTCCGGACCCTGCAACCGCTGGAACTCGAAGGACGGCCGCTTGCACAGGTCGCCGTGGGGATGATCCTCCACTATCTGGAGGAAACCCAGCGGGTGCCCCTGCACCACATCTGCGAAGTACGGTATCTGCATCCGGAATCGTTTGTCCTGCTGGATACGGCCACCGTGCGGAATCTGGAACTCGTGCGGAACCTGATCGACGGGTCCACGAGGGGGACACTGCTGGAGGTCCTGGACCAGACGATGACACCGATGGGTTCCCGCCGACTGCAGACGTGGATACTCCAGCCCCTGCGGGACCTGCAGCGTATTGAAGATCGGTTAGACGCCGTGGACACCCTCGTCCACCATCCCACCGTGCTCGAGGAGATCCGGACAATTCTGCGTACCGTACCGGATCTGTCCCGCGTGGTGGCCCGGGTGGGGATCGGTACGGCAACGCCGCGTGATCTGGGGCGTTTACGGCAGGGTCTGGCCGCGGTTCCGGAACTGCGCAAGCGCCTGCTGACGCTTCCCCGGCGGGGGTGGTTGTCGACCGTGGACCGTATTTCCGACTGGGGCGAAGACGTCCGGACGCTGCTGCAACGGGCGATCGTGGACGATCCACCGCTGCATACCCGGGACCCCGGATTCATTCGGGACGGTTACCATGCGGAACTCGACCGTTACCGCATGATCGCTCGCGACAGTAAACGGATTCTGATCGAGTTTGAACAGCGGGAACGCCAGCGCACCGGGATCCCGAATCTGCGCGTCGGCTACAACCGCGTGTTCGGGTATTACATCGAGGTGACGAAATCGTATCTGCAGCGCGTTCCACAGTCCTACGAACGACGACAGACACTGACCCAGGCGGAACGGTTTACGACTCCCGAGTTGCGCGAGATCGAGGAGCAGATCCTCACCGCGGAAGAACGTGCCGCCGCACTGGAACAACGCCTGTTCCGCGAGATCGTGGCACACGTGCAGACGTGTATTCCGGTCCTGCGAACGCTGATCGAGTTCCTGACCACGCTGGACGTGCTTGCCGCCCTGGCAGACGTCGCGCTGCGGCACCGGTATGTGCGCCCGGTGCTGCATACCGGAACGACACTGGAGATCCGGGGTGGCCGGCACCCGGTGGTGGAGACGCAACTTGAGGATCGACCGTTCATTCCCAACGACCTGGTGCTCGACCCCGAACGCGTCCAGATCATCGTGCTGACCGGTCCGAATATGGGCGGAAAGTCGACCTATCTCCGTCAGGCCGCGTTGATCTGTATCCTTGCACAGATGGGCAGTTTCGTACCGGCGGAGTCGGCTTCGATCGGGCTGGTCGATCGCATTTTTTCGCGCGTGGGCGCGACGGACCATCTGGTCCGTGGTCAATCCACGTTCATGGTTGAGATGATCGAAACGGCGACCATCGTCCGCAATGCGACCCCGCGCAGTCTGATCATTCTGGACGAGATTGGCCGGGGCACAAGCACGTTCGACGGCATGGCCATCGCCTGGGCCGTTCTGGAGTACCTGCACGAACGCTGGCAACCGGGGCCGCGGGTGTTGTTTGCCACACATTTCCATGAACTGGTCCACCTGGCGGACCGCTATGCGCGGGTCCGTAACTACGCCGTTGCCGTTCGCGAGAGTGGCCAGGAAATCACGTTTCTCTATCGTGTGGTTCCCGGACCCTGCGATCGCAGCTACGGAATTCACGTGGCCCGCCTGGCCGGTTTGCCGGACGCGATTATCCGCCGTTCAGAAGAGATCTTGCGCGAACTCGAGCAGTTGGAATCGCAATTTGAAACCACAGTCGCCCGATCAGGCACGACGTCCGGTGCATCATCGCAGGCGCCGGTGCACGCCATGGCCCGGCAGAAACGGGTGCGTCAGCAGTGGACGGTACTCGTTCAGCAGAGCCTGCTCGATCAGGACGCGCGTTACCGGCGACTGGAGAAAATCCGGCGTGTGCTGGAGCGATTGGATCCGGACACGTTGAGCCCGCGCCAGGCATGGGAGATCCTCGCCCGCCTGCACGCGGAGGTCCGTGATCCGGACGAGTCGTAACCGTGCACCCGAGCCCCGCCTCCCGGAACGGTCCGAGCGGTCCCGTTGCAGCGCTGGCGTGTGCCGGATTTCGGGGGCGGACGGTGGAAATGCACGCGGTCGTTCCATGGGTATGGTGGACGGTACTGGGTCTTGCGGTCGTCAACTGGGGGCACTTCGTGTACACGCTCCGGTCCCAACATGGCCGGTGCGCGTCTCCGGGGGATGTGGCCGCTGGCCAGTGTACGCATCTCGCGCACCGTTCGGAGGTCCGCTGGTGGGGAGTTCCCTCCTGGATATGGGGCGGCGTGTATCTCGTTGTCCTGGTGGGTACGGTGTGTGTGTCGTTTCCGGCGCGGTGGTGGATCCGGACCGTGTTGACCACCCTGGGTGCGGCCGTATCCGTCTACCTGATGGCTTTATTGCGGCGGTTGCGGGCGCACTGTACCCATTGTTACGTCGCGCATTTGTTGAATTTCCTCCTCTGGCTGACAGCACTGACGCGTGTGGGGTCCATGCTCATTTTACGATAGCCTTTTGCGTCTATACGCGGGTTGCAATACACTGGTGACGAGCGGCCGTGAATTATCCCCACCGTCACGGAGTGGCGATCATGCCGGAATATGCCTGGCAACCGACGGACGATATCATCCGGCGAAGTCATGTATACCGCCAGATGCGGGGATTGGGGTTCGCGGATTACGCCGCCTTCCTCGAGCGTTCGGTACGGGACATCGAATGGTTCTGGCGAACGATGGACCGGGCAATCGGTCTGGAGTGGCAACGGCCGTACACGCGCGTGGTTGACACGTCCCGGGGATGGCCGTGGGCGCGATGGTTTATCGATGGGCAGTTTAACCTCACGTATAACTGTCTGGACAGGCACGTACGCGCTGGCCGTGGCGGGCACACCGCCCTGATCTGGGAAAGTGAGGACGGTACGACAGGTCGGTGGACTTATCATGAAGTGCTCACCCGGACCCTGCAGATCTGTCATGCCTTGCGGCGACTGGGGTTTCGTCCGGGGGACCGCGTGGCCATCTATCTACCGATGATCCCCGAGATCGTTCCCGCGTTCCTCGCCGTTGCGCGGCTGGGGGGTATCGTGGTGCCGTTGTTTTCCGGATTTGGACCGGATGCCATTGCCGTGCGTTTGCAGGACAGCCAGGCGCGGTTCATGATCACCGCGGACGCGTTCACACGCCGCGGACGTGTGGTACCGATGAAGGAGACGGCGGATGCTGCGCTGGAACATGCACCGTCCGTGGAGACCCAGATCGTCATTCGCCGGGGACAGCATCCGATCCCGTGGCAGGACGATCGCGACGTCGACTGGCATGCGATCGTGTCGGAAGCCCCCGCCACCCCGATCATGGAGATCACCGATGCGGAAACGGTCTTCATGTTGATTTACACTTCGGGGACCACCGGCCGTCCGAAAGGTACCGTTCACGTGCATGCCGGATTCCCGATCAAGGCGGCCCAGGATATGTACCATCTGTTCGATCTGTATCCGACGGACGTGCTCTTCTGGATGACGGATATGGGCTGGATGATGGGACCCTGGGAGGTCACCGGTACGCTGATCCTGGGCGGCACGTTGTGTATCTATGACGGTGCACCGGACTATCCGCGTCCGGATCGGATCTGGGATCTGGTGGACCGCCATGGGATCACGATCCTCGGTCTGACGCCGACGTTCATTCGCGCGATGATGCAGGAGGACGACCGCTGGGTGGACAGTCATCCAATGTCCCGATTGCGTCTGATCGGGTCCACCGGCGAACCCTGGAATCCGGACCCCTGGATGTGGACGTTTGAGCACGTGGGTCGACGGCGGTGTCCGATCATCAACTATTCCGGGGGTACGGAAGTTTCCGGGGGGATTCTCGGATGCGTTCCGATCCTGCCCCTGCGCCCCTGTGCATTTCACGGACCAGTGCCGGGCATGGACGCCGATGTGTGGGACGAACGCGGACAGCCCGTCACGGGTCAGGTCGGGGAACTCGTGCTGAAAGCACCGTGGCCGGGAATGACGCGCGGGTTCTGGAATGACCCGGATCGATACATGCAGACGTACTTCGGCCGGTGGCCGGACGTCTGGGTACATGGCGACCTCGTGCTGCGCGATACCGATGGGTTCTGGTATATTGAGGGCCGCTCAGACGATACGCTCAAGATCGCCGGTAAGCGCCTGGGACCTGCCGAAGTGGAGTCCGTCGCCGTCGCGCATCCCGCCGTCGTCGAGGCTGCCGCCATCGGCGTGCCGGATCCGGTCAAGGGACAGGCGATCGTGATCTTTGCCGTATTGCGGCACGACGTGACACCGGGGAGGCATCTGCAGGACGAGTTGTGTGATTGGGTCGCGCGCCATCTCGGAAAGGCGTTCCGTCCACGGGCGATTCACTTCGTGCGTGACCTGCCGCGTACACGGAATGCCAAAATCATGCGTCGCCTGATCCGGGCCAGATATCTGGGACAGCCGCTCGGTGATACGTCGTCGCTGGAAAATCCCCGGGCACTGGAGGCCATCCCGCGCGCAGAAGATTGAATCCCGGCGCGTGCTGCAGGGTTGACAGCAGTTGACGAATGGGGTATATTTTATGGAATTCTATGGTATTTTGAGGAACCATGAAGCTATCCGACTGGGCCCGGAAGCACGGGATTTCCTACAAGACGGCATGGAAGTGGTGGAAGGCGGGGATTCTGCCGGTGCGGGCTCGGCAGCTGCCGACGGGCACGATTCTGGTGGAGGAGGAGTCGGTGCCGGAAGCCGAGGGGGAGGTGGTGATATACGCGCGGGTATCGTCGGCCGACCAAAAGGGGGATCTGGACCGGCAGGTGGCGCGGCTGGTCGGGTGGGCGACCGAAAGGCACCTGCGCGTGGACCGGGTGGTCACGGAGGTGGCGTCGGGTCTGAGCGGACGGCGCAGGCGTTTGCGTGCGCTGCTTCAGGACCCGCGCGCGCGGGTCATTGTGGTGGAGACGCGGGACCGGCTGATGCGGTGGGGATTTGAACTCGTGGAGGCGGCGCTTTCGGCCCAGGGTCGGCGCATCCTGGTGGCCGACGACCGGGAGGTGGAGGACGACCTTGTGCGGGACGTACTGGAGTTGCTGACGTCGGTGGCGGCGCGGCTTTACGGGAGGCGTTCGGCGCGGCGCCGGGCACGACGGGCCCTGGAGGCGATGCGGTGAAGGTGCTCCGGGCGTTTCGGTTCGAGCTGGCCCCGTCGGCCGCGCAGCGCCGGGCGCTGGCGATGCACGTGGGCGCGGCCCGATTTGCGTGGAACTGGGGGCTCGCACGGGTGCGCGCGGCGCTGGAACGCGGGGACAGGCTTCCTGCGGCGGCGGAACTGCACCGGGCGTGGAACCGGTGGAAGCGGGAGGGTGCGCCCTGGCGGCGGGAGGTATCGAAGTGTGCGCCGCAGGAGGCATTCCGCGATCTCGAGCGTGCCGTGCGTCGATGGCGCCGGGGGCTTGCGCGATTTCCCCGGTGGAAGCGGAAGAAGGTGGCCGACGACAACGGCGCCAGGTTCACCGGAAGCATCCGGGTGGAGGATGCTCGACACGTAAGACTCCCGCGCATCGGCCGCGTGCGGACGAAGGAGCGGACGGAGGGCCTTATCGGGCTTTTGCGGGAGGGGAAGGCGCGGATACTGTCCGCGACGGTGTGCCGGGAGGCGGACCGGTGGTATGTGGCGCTTGTGGTGGAGGAGGAGCGGCCCGACCCGGTGCCGCCCCGGGGGCCGGTCGTTGCCGTGGACCTGGGTTTGGAGAAATTTGCCGTCATCTATGACGGCGTGCTCGTTCGCGTGGTCCGCGCGCCGCGCCCACTCGAGCGACTGCTCCGGCTGCTTGCGCGGCGGCAGCGGCAGCTTGCACGCAAGAAGGCACACCTTTACGAGGACCCGGAACGGCCGGGGCGGCGTCTTCCCTCAATGAATTACCGTAAGGCGGCCCTGCGTCTGGCCAGGCTGCACAGGCGCATCCGCAATATTCGGATGGATTTTCTGCACAAACTCACGACGACGCTTGCGAAAACCAAGCGGGCGGTCGTCGTGGAGGACCTCGGGGTGCGGAATCTCATGCGGAACGGGCATCTTGCCCGGGCGATAGGGGACGTCGGATGGGGGACGTTTCGGCGGATGCTGGAGTACAAGACGCGGTGGTACGGGTCACGTCTCATCGTGGTGCCGAGGACGTTTCCGTCCACGCGACGGTGTTCGCGGTGCGGGTGGGTGCGTGGTGAGGCGCTTCCGCTCCGATGCAGGACCTTCCGGTGTGGGGCCTGCGGAGCGGAACTCGACCGGGACGAGAACGCGGCGCGGAATCTGCACTCATACGGGCTGGCCGCCCTCGGGCGTGTGCCCGAAAACGGCCCTACCGGGAGTTCCCCGGGAAGTGACGCCTGTGGAGCGGGGCCACGCGGCGGAACGGACCGTACGGTCCGGTCTACGAGCGCCCCCGCGGTGAAGCAGGAAGGAATCCGGGGATAAAATTCCACGGATTCCGGAACGGTGTACGCGGTTCCGAATCGGTGTTCGGCAATTCCCTGTGGGAATAGCACATATGGCGGAATGGAAAGCGCCGGTCGCGCTGCCGTTGCCCGTTCCATGGGCGTTGGGACTGAGCTGGCGGCTGCGGACCTCCGGCGTGTGGGTCCATGCACGGCCGCCGCGTATCTGGATCATGCGGCTGGGTCAACTCGTCGGCGCCTGGTTGGGACCGCATGATCCGATCCTGACGCCGGGGTCTATCGTGCATTCCATCGTGCAGTTACATGCCCATCTCTGGCAGAAACCGGTGCCGTCGGCCGTATCGGAATTTTTCAGTGCGGTGGAAATCCTTCGAACGCGTATCGGTGCAGAACACTGGCAGACGTTATTACTGCGCATGCTACGCGATGCGCTGAGGGTCCAGGATCCCATCGTCTGGCACGCTGCGGAACTCCGGGCCATTCCGGAACCCACCGCGGAAACCGTCTGGGTTCCGGAGCTCCTCTGGCAACTGGTGACCACCGCGCCATCGGAAATGGAGCAGTGTTACCGTGAGGCCCGGTCGGGGTTACTGATTCCCGCGGCTGCCGAGTGGCAGACACTGTTGCGGCAATGGTGTCCCTCTGCGGACCGTGCGGACCGGTTGATCGACGAGGTCACGCACGCGGGCGATCCGCTGGCCACGATCTTCGGGTCCCTCTTCGCGCTGCCGCGCCCCCGGACCCGTCCCTCGGTTCCGGAACACGCCATACAGCCGGAACCATCCAGAGAAACGCCCGCGTCCGCCTGTCCCATCCTGCTGGAGACGTTGCAAGACGATTGGGAAACCCTGCGTGTCTATGCCCGGCAATCGCGGCTATGGGACCATTATCGGGTGCTCGGTGTGTCCCGGGATGCGGATGAGGAAACAATTCGCAGCCGGTATCGGTTGCTTGCGCGCACGTACCATCCGGATCGCTGGGCCGGCGCGGATGTACAGCAGCAGGAAATCGTGCGACAACTGTTTGCACGCATTGAACAGGCGTATACCGTACTCAGTGATCCCGGACAGCGCCGCGCCTATGACCATGAGTTACAGGCTGCGCAGGGTCCCAAATACGAGGTGGTGCATCAGCGCGAGGGTCGGGTCGATCCGTCCGTATTCCGCCATTACTTTCTCAAGGGACTGCACGCCTGGGTGCGAAACCAGCCGGAGGAAGCCGTACGCTGGCTGCAGAGTGCCCGGTCCGGTCTGGAGGACTGGCGGGTGGAACTGCTGCTCGCCCTGGCCGAGGGGTGGTGTAAGGACCGGACGATGCTCCAGCAATCACGTCAGCGTCTGGAACGCCTGATCCGGGAGTACCCGAAAAACGCGCGTATATGGTGGGTTTACGCTGCCGCACTGTATCATTGGGGGTATCGGAAACGGGCACGACAGGCCGTCGATACGGTGCGTACGTTGCAACCGTCTCTATTGGACACCTGGGGGGATCCGGCCCAACCGAGTTTCCGACGCAAACCGTTTGTGGAGTTCTTCCGGGACTTTGCACGCGGGATATGATCCCCGTGCCGTCACGGTTCCACCGGCGTGTCGGGCAGCGTGCGCAGCCGTCGGAAGAAGAGAAACAGATAATCCATCAGAGAAACCAGGGTGAAGATCAGCATGATCCACAGTGCCAACTGGGCCGGGAGATAGAGGTCCGTATACCGGTATGAGAGGATCAGAATGGACACCGTCGTTACCTGAATGAAGAACTTCCACTTTCCTAACCAGCGGGCAGCACCGACTCCCGGCCGCCGATCCCGCAGGCGGATCGCGCGCAGTCCCGTGATGATCAGTTCCCTGCCCACAATGATCGCCACCATCCAGGCGGGTGCGAGACGCAATTCCACAAATGCAATAAATACGCTGCAGATCAACAGTTTGTCCGCCAGCGGGTCAAGCATGGCGCCGAGCGACGTTTGTTGACCACGCCGCCGCGCCACCAGACCGTCCAGCAGGTCCGTACCTGAAGCGATCCAGAAGATGATCAGCGCGATGAACTCGAAATCCGCCACACGTGTCAACAGCACCACCAGGATGAATGGCGTGAGGAAAATACGGAGCAGACTCAACGCGTTGGGTAGTGTCCATATCTGCGCCTGAATGGCCACGGGACCGCTTGCCACAGTGGGCGATTTTGGATATTCTTCCACCGTTGATTTCATGGAGTTCCAGCCATGGCCCAGTGTCCGACTTGTCGACGACCGATTCTGACCATTCATTCTAAGAAATGTCTCTATTGTGGTGCAACTATTCCGGCTGAGA
This sequence comes from uncultured Acidobacteriota bacterium, assembly GCA_964541595.1. Taxonomy (GTDB): domain Bacteria; phylum Acidobacteriota; class HRBIN11; order HRBIN11; family HRBIN11; genus CAZIRO01. Next base: position 18,371 of record CAZIRO010000008.1, on the reverse strand, counting down.
TCCTGGCCCGCATTCAACCGCCGGACATGAAGCGTATTGAGGGCATGTTACTGTTGCGACGTATGCAGGATGGTCGGGAAGTGCGTCGCTCGTACTTACTGGCCCGGTGGATTTACGGTAGCGGTGCGCTCGTTTCGCTTGCGGGGATGTTCCTGATCTTGTACCAGGTATTTATTCGGGCGGTATTTCCGAGTGTGGTACTGGGACTGGCGATTTCATCGTTTTTATTCGTGTTTGGACTGTTTATGACATACAAGGCATTCCGGCCGCAACCGATGACCACGCGGCGCCATCGCGTTTGAGACGGGCCCAATCCTGACCGGCATACCTGGACAGATCATGCTGGATATCCGACGGCAATCCCGCGTCCTGTGGATCGTATTGATCGGAACGATCGCCTGGCAGGCATTCGTTTACGGATGGGTGGTCAACACGTCGGCCCATCGGGCCGTATGGCCGTTACGGGGACAGGGGGTACAGATCGCGTCTGCCTGGCAAAAGGATGCGGTGGCGCCGCTGACGACGATCTGGCGTCGCTGGCTGGCTGCGGTGGCCCTGCGCACGGCGTCACCGGAACGGGTGGAAGCGCGCCTGAACGCGTTGCTCGCCTGGCTGGCACATCTGCTCTGGGTAAGCACGGCGGTGGCGCTTGCTGCACTGCATGCGAGCGAGCCTGTCAGCGGCGTGTGGGCATACCTGTTGACGGTCTGGAATCCCATGGCCATGGTTGCCGTGGTACGCCATCGATGGGATTTCCTCCTGGCGCAGGTCGGGTTTTCTCTGGCCGTATATCTCTGGATGCGCCGGGCACGATGGCTGAGCGTCTGGATGTACTGGCTGGCCCTCCTGTTTCATCCACATGTGTTGTTCTTTTTTCCATGGATGCTCTACACGTGGTGGCGCATCCGGGGGACGTATCGCCGCTGGCTGGCCATCGTGCCGGGGATCGGCCTGCTGGTCCTGGCCATTGTCGGCACACGCGGTGTCGGCTGGATCTACGGTTTGCGCGTCTGGTGGTGGGGGTCGGAACGGTGGCCGGATATCGGCTGGAACGCACTGACGTTTCTGCAGTTGACGCCGATTGCCGAGCGATGGGCTGGCGGCGTCAGTCTGGCCCTGTGGATGGCCGTTGTCGGTGGGGTGACCTATCTCTATAGCCGAAACGCCATGCGCATGCGCACCTGGGTGATGTGGCTCGCGCTGGCGGCCTGGCTCGTGTTCTGGCGGAGTCATTTCCTGGAAATGGGACTTGCACTTTACTGGATCGGGGTGTACATTGCCCACGACGCACGTCTGTATCGTCTGCCGTTGTGTACGGCACCAGAATCCCGGGAGGGGGAGTTCTGACATGAAGATCGATCGTGCCATGGTGCACCATATTGCCCGGCTCGCAGCGCTGGAACTCACGGAAGAGGAGTATGCACTGTATACGGAACAGTTGAACCGTATCCTGGAGTATATCGAACAGATCCGTGCACTCGATCTGACGAATGTCCCGCCGTTTCGCAATACGATCCCCCGCGGGTGGTTCTATCGGGACGACACGGTTGCGCCGTCACTGCCCCGCGAGGCCGCGCTGGAAAATGCGCCGGATCACGACGATGCGTACTTTAAAGTTCCCAGGGTGATCGGAGGCGAACCGTGACTGCGGTCATGGAATGGTGGTCCTGGACGATTGACGACTTCCAGCGCGCGTATGCGCGGGGTGAACTCGCACCCGAAGACGTCCTGCAGGCGTTTGCGGAGCGCGTGGACACTCTGGATGCGCGGATTCGGGCCTTCCTGTACTGGGACCGTGACGTGATCCTGGGGCGTGCGGCCTCGACACCACGGCCTCGGGGGTCTCTGTACGGGATTCCCATTGCGATTAAAGACAATATCTGCACCCGGGGATATCCCACGACCTGCGCATCCCGTATTCTGGAAAATTTTGTTGCCCCGTACGATGCGACCGCCGTGGAGCGACTGTATACGCACGGAGCGCTGTTTTTCGGGAAAACCAATCTGGACGAGTTTGCCATGGGATCGTCCACGGAGAATTCGGCGTTCTTTCCGACACGGAACCCCTGGGATCTCGAGCGGGTACCCGGAGGATCCTCCGGCGGATCGGCGGCGGCCGTTGCGGCGGGAATGGTGTTTGCCGCACTCGGTTCGGATACCGGCGGTTCGGTGCGGCAACCAGCGGCCCTCTGCGGTGTCGTGGGCATGAAACCGACCTACGGTCGAGTGTCCCGGTACGGCCTGGTTGCGTTTGCGTCCTCACTCGACGTGATCGGGGTGCTGACGCGCCGTGTGTGGGATAACGCGGTGATTCTGCACGCGATCGCCGGTGCGGATCCCTGCGACCAGACGACAGCGGATGTGCCGGTATTTTCGCTGGATGCGATTCGACGCTGGGACGCCCACCGTCGATGGCGGATCGGGCTTCCCAAAGAGTATTTCGCCGAGGGCCTCGATGCGGATACCCGAACGGCCATCCTGGATCTCGTGGATACACTCGCGCGGGAGGGGTGTACCGTCGAAGAGATCCGGCTGCCGCATTCACCGTACGCCGTTGCCGTGTATTATGTGATCTGTACGTCTGAGGCGAGCAGTAACCTCGCACGTTACGACGGGGTTCGGTACGGACTGAGGGTCCCTTCACCATCGTTTCGTGAGATGTATACGCGGACGCGGGCACGCGGATTCGGAGCGGAGGTCAAGCGGCGGATCATGCTCGGCACGTTTGCGTTAAGTGCCGGCTATTACGATGCGTATTATCTCACCGCCGCCCGTGCACGCACCTGGATTGCGGAAGACTTCGCGCACGCGTTTCAACGCGTGGATCTGATCATTGCCCCGACCAGTCCATCGACGGCCTGGCGGCTGGGGGAGAAACTGGATGATCCGTTGAAGATGTATTTATCCGATATTTATACCGTGCCCGTCTCCCTTGCCGGGTTGCCGGCACTGTCCGTACCCATTGGCCGCGATCGACAGGGGCTGCCGATCGGGATGCAGATCATCGCGCCCCATTTCGCCGAAGACCGTATCTATCAGCTGGCCATGTGGGTGGAACAGTTGCGGCCCTTTTATCGGGAAGTGCCTGCGGGGGTCGTCCATGGGTGAGCATATCTGGATTTATATGCTCTATTTCGTCCATCTGCTGCTCAGTCTGTCGTTTCACGAGAGTGCACACGGCTGGATGGCCTGGCGCCTGGGCGATCCGACGGCACGGTATCAGGGCCGTATCACCCTGAATCCGTTACCCCACATCGATCCTATCGGAACGATCCTGTTGCCCCTGATCTCGATGATCGGTCAACTCGGGGTCGTCTTCGGATGGGCCAAACCCACCCCGGTCAATCCGCGCTTTTTTCAACATCCGCGTCGGGACCACATGTTGACCGCACTCGCCGGTCCGGTCAGCAACCTGCTCCTGGCCGCGGGGTTCGCGGTACTGTTTCACATCACGCGTGCACTGTTTGCGCACCCGGGCGCGCATCTGATCGTGTGGCTGATTCTCGTCGTGTTGCAAACCGGCGTGATTTTGAATGTTGTTCTGGCGGTGTTCAATCTGTTGCCCGTGTATCCACTGGACGGCAGCTGGGTGGCGGAGGGTCTGATGCCGTATGCGTGGCTGCCGACCTGGTATCAGATCAAGCCGTACATGCCGTTCATCCTGCTGATGCTTTTTATCGTACCGGGATTCTTTTCGCTCCTGTTGATGCCGCCGATTCGGCTGATCCTCTGGCTGCTGGGGATCCCCTTTTGACGGCGATGTGACGGGACGTACCGGTCCCGATTTCAGGTAAAACCCCCCGGGATCAGGACAGGAATTTGGAAAACAACCACTCAGTGCACGGGCGCCGGACGTGCGGGAAAATTCACGCGATCCAGACCGATCCGTTCCACCCGGAGGACGGATGACCGGGACTGAATCGATTTGATGATCCGTTGGAGCAACCCGGCATCCGGAACCTGGGCTACCAGCGTAATGATCCCCTTCCCCTGATGGGTGATCGCTTCGACGTGTCCAAGATTGATGTTGAACTTCTGAAACACGTCCAGGATGGTGGCGAGCGCCCCGGGCCGATCCTCGACCTCGATTTCCAGCGCGACGGGAAAGCGGTCCCGCTCACCGGGGTGCCACTCAATATCGGTCTGGACGCGATCGGAGCGAAACTGCCGGGCCTGCGGACAATCGCGCCGGTGCAGCGCCGGTAACCGTCCCGGTCGATGACTGAAGTACAGCAACACCGGCTCGCCGGGTACCGGAGCGCAACACATGGCCCGCCGATACTCAACGGTCAACGGGTGATTGGAATTTTGCAGTACCAGATCCGCCGTCGAACGCCGCCGTCCCCGGAACGGTTGCAGGAGTTTCTGAAGCAGATTCTGAGCGGACTCGGCCTCCATCTTTTCTAGCGTGGTGGCGATACGGCGCACCGGTATCGTACCATTGCCGACGTAAAACAGGAAGTCGTCCAGGTTCTGAATCCCCATATTCCCGAACAGTTTCCTGTACTCTTTCACCTCCTGCAGTTTGCGATAGAGGTCCTGCGGCTCCCACTGGCGGGGTTCCAGGAGGCGTTCCAGTCGCTGACGCCCCTCCTGGATGAGGCGAATGCGTTCCTGCTGCTGTTGTTTACGGAAGAATGCCCGCAGTTTCTGTCGGGCCGTCTTGGACACGACGAAGGACAGCCAGCCCTCGCTCGGGGTCTGCTGCGGATGGGTGAGAATCTCGACGACGTCTCCGGTGCGCAGGCGGTAATTCAACGGTACCTGGCGGCCGTTCACACGTGCACCCGCACAGTGCAGGCCGATATCCGTGTGAATGTGAAAGGCAAAATCGATCGGGGTTGCGCCCTTGGGCAGTTCCAGAATATCCCCCTTCGGGGTGTAGACATACACCTTATCGAAGTCCAGCATGTGCTGGAGATTACGAATGATCTCTTCCGGGGACGCGCCCTGTTCCTGGAGTTCCTGAAGTTCGCGTACCCATTTCAGGTATCGCTGGTCCGTCGAGGGGATCGTGCCCTTATAAATCAGGTGGGCCGCCAGCCCCCATTCGGCGATCTGGTCCATTTCATACGTACGGATCTGGATTTCCACCGGGATAAGACCTTCTTCCGCATGGGGATACAGGATAGCTGTGTGGATGGACTGGTACCCGTTCGGTTTCGGTCGGGCAATGTAATCATCGAACTCGTCCCGGATGTAGTTCCACCGTTGATGCACAATCCCGAGTGTTTCATAACACTGTTCCACCGTATCGACGAGAATACGAACACCGAAGATGTCGTAGATCTCTTCGGGGGGAACGTTTTTACGGCGCATCTTACGGTATATACTGGCCGGCCGTTTGATCCGCATGTGGATCTCCGCGCGGGATAAACCGTGGGCATGCAGATCGGCCAGAAGGATTTCCCGGATATGGCCCAGCACCTCTTCGGCAACGGGCAGACGACGTTCCAGAATGGCCATAATGCGCCGATAATTCTTCGGATCGAGGTACTTCAGACTGAGGTCACTCAACATGGCATACGCCTGGCCGACACCGAGCCGCAACGCCATTGGCGCAAAGATCGTCTGGGTCTCCAGCGCGATCCGGATCTGCTTCTCCGGTTCCACAGCGTCCAGCGTCATCATGTTGTGGAGTCGATCGGCCAGTTTCACGTAAAGCACCCGCGGATCCTCGGCCGCCGCCATCAACATACGCATGAAGTACTCCGCCTGCCGCTGTTCCTTGGAGACAAAATGGTGTTTGGCGAGTTTGCTCAACCCCCGCACGATATGGGTGACCTCCGGGCCGACCACCCGTTGCAGATCCGCTTCGGAAACCAGGTGCGGCGCGTCCTCAAGGGTATCGTGTAATAGCGCCGCGGCGATACTGACTTCATCCAGGCGCCACTGCGTGAGGATGTATGCCACAGCAAGCGGGTGGCTGAGATAGGGGGACCCGTCCTTGCGCATCTGATCTTTGTGACAGTACGCCGAGAGTGCATACGCCTTGCGAATGAGATCGATGCGGTCGTCTGAACGATATTTCAACAGCGCGTCAATAATATCGTCCAGACGAATCGCTGCCGGTACGAACAGGTCACGGACATATCGCATGCTCACCGGACCCCTGGCGGTCCATTACCGAAGTGACGACGTGCATCGACACCTTCGTCACTTTTCTCCTCGCCACTTTCCCTCTGGGAACAAACCACTGCATCGGAAACAAACCGATCGTGTCCCTTGCGGAAATTTAACCACATCGCATCGATTCCGCAACCGGGGAAACTGCAATCGGGACAGGCAATGGGACACCGTGGGTACCCATTCGGTCATGCGCTATCCCCAGCCCATGAGATGCCCCGTCCCCTGTCTTCCGTCTCCCGTCCCGGATACCTGCCACCTGCATACCCGATACCCGACACCCGACACCTGGGACCTGCGACCTGACACCCGACACCTGGTGTCGACCGGACCATCCGCGCATCCGATGCATCCCCTGTCCCATTGCCTGCCCTGATCCCAGGGGGGATTTTTTACCCATTGCCGGACCGTTGCCGCTTGTCATACAATAAATGGCCACACTGTACAGGTGCATCTATCGAACGTTCTCATAAGGAGGCCTTCTATGGCCGAACGACCGGTATTTCGTCAGATCAGTACATATATCTGGGAAGCCGAACCCGTCGGTGCCATGCGCGTGCCCGCACGGGTACTTGCGTCGTCCCGTCTGTGGAAATTACTGCAGCGGGACAACAGTTTGCAACAGTTATGCAATGTTGCCACCCTGCCGGGGATTGTCGGATATGCCATTGCCATGCCGGATGTCCATGAGGGATACGGGTTTCCCATCGGTGGCGTTGCTGCGTTCCGCGTCGAAGACGGCATTATATCCCCGGGCGGCGTGGGTTATGACATCAACTGTGGGGTGCGGGTCGTTTTGACAAATCTTCATCGGAAAGATCTCGAGGGAAAGGAAGAACGGCTGGCCGATGTGATCTTTCAGACGGTGCCTACCGGAGTGGGCGCGCATGGCGCGATCCGCCGATTGAGCCGTGCGGAGATGCGTGAGGTCGTCGTCAAGGGCGCACGTTGGGCCATCGAACAGGGGTTCGGTTCGCCGGACGACCTGCAGAGAACCGAGGAGAAAGGATGTTTGGAGGGTGCTGACCCGGATAAGATCTCCCAGCGTGCCTATGAACGCGGTGCGATCCAGCTCGGTACACTCGGTTCCGGTAACCATTTCGCCGAGGTAGACGTCGTCGACGCGATCTATGACGAGGAGAACGCGCGTCGCCTCGGATTGTTTCAGGGTCAAATCGTATACATGATTCACTGCGGTTCCCGGGGGTTCGGACATCAGATCTGTGACGATTATCTCAGCGTCATGTTTCAGGCCGTACGCAAGTACGGGATCGAATTGCCGGATCGCCAACTCGTTTGTGCACCGATTCGGTCTCCCGAGGCCGAGGCGTACATCGCGGCCATGCGCGGAGCGGCGAACTTCGCCTGGTGCAATCGCCAGATCATTATGCACCTCATGCAGAAAGCCTTTCAGAAAGCACTTGACATTTCGCCGCGTGAACTCGGTGTACGGCTGCTCTACGACGTCTGTCACAACATTGCCAAGTTTGAGGAACACGTGGTCGACGGACAGCGAGTCAAAGTCTGTCTCCATCGGAAGGGTGCCACGCGTGCATTCCCACCGGGACGACCGGAACTGCCCGGCATATACCGCACGACCGGGCAGCCAGTGCTCATTCCCGGTGATATGGGGCGGTACTCGTACATCCTGCTTGGTCGACCGGAGTCGATGCAGATCTCATTCGGCAGTTCATGCCACGGTGCGGGTCGGGTGATGAGCCGCAGGCAGGCCAAACGCGAGGCCCGCAGCCGGAACATTGAAAAAGAGTTGCGGCTGCAGGGGATCATCGTTCGGGGTGAGAGTCGTGCGACCATCGATGAAGAAATGCCGGATGCGTATAAAGACGTGGAGGATGTCGTGGACGTGGTGCATGCCACCGGGATCAGTACGAAACTCGTGCGACTCCGGCCGGTGGTCGTGGTCAAGGGTTAAAGCAGACGCCGGATGCGTGTCAACACGTATGGTCCTGGGATCGGGACAGGCCATGGGACACCGTGGGTACCCATGCGGTCATGTGCTATCCCCCGCCCATGCGATGCCCCGTCCCCTGTCTTCCGTCTCCCGTCGCAAATACCTGCCACCGGAATACCTGACACCTGGGACCTGGGACCTGACACCCGACACCTGAGACCTGCGACCCGACACCCGGTGTCCTCCGGGCCATCCGTTCATCCGGCGTATCCCCTGTCCCATTTCCCGTCCCGATCCCAGTGCACGCTACTTGCATTTTGCCCGACAGTTCGCCATGATGCATACCGTTCTGGGGGGATCTATCCTGCGCTGTTCCCAGTCCATGAATGATGAGGATGCGATATGCATGGGTATACGCGGTGCGTCTGGATGCTCTGGGTAATGAGTATGGCATGTATGCCGCATTTCATGCACGCCGGAGAGCGACTCATGGTGGTACGCAAGACGCTGACCATGCGAACCATCCTGTCCTGGATCATTCCCACAGAAATCGCGCTGTCGCCGGACGGCAAAAAAGTCGCGGTCGTCGTGCGCACGACGGACTGGAAAAAAAGCCAATACCGTTATGAACTGCGCGTCTATGAGATCGCCACCGGAACGTATGCCCGGATCATGCCGCCAGGAGCATCCATTCACCACCTGCGGTGGTCCGCGGACAGCCGCTGGCTCGCGTTCATTACGCAGCGTGATGCGGAGGAGCCATCGGACGAAGATTCGGATGAAACGGAGAACCCCCGTCCCCAGGCATGGGTATGGTCCGTCCATCGGGGTCAACCGCAGGTGGTCACGCACCTGCCCCGGGGCGTGATGGATCTCGCCTGGTTGCCGCAGCGTCGTGTCCTGATTGTGCTCACCGAACAACCTCAACCTGACGCAGAACGTGCGGTTGAAGCGCATCGCAAAAAACGGCGGGATGACGAAGAAGTAGTGGACGCGGAAAAGTATCGACGTGCGTTCGTGCGTGTGGAGATCAAATCCGACCTGTCCGCCGGGGAACCGGAATGGATCTATATCGGGGATTACGGTATCGATGAATTTGTGATCCACCCGGATGGCCGGTGGGCGGTATACGCGACAAACTATTCTGGCAAACCGGACGATTACATGCGGTATGACCTGTGGGCACTGCACCTGGATCGGGGCGATGCCGTGCAATTGACCGATGCGGAGGGACCCGAGAGCCGTCCACGTTTTTCTCCGGACGGACGGCGGCTTGCATTTCTTGCGCTCTGGGATCCGCAGCACAGTTTCTCGCGTGTGGACGCTGTGGTGATTCCCTGGCCGACCAGACCGGCGTCCGTTGTGGCACGGGAACAGTGGCAGTTCGTCAGCGCTCCGATCGATGCGGACATCGATGATCTCGCCTGGATTTCACCGCGTTATCTCGCGTTGCAGGTTGAACGCGGCGTCTGGGAGTGGGTGTATCGTGTGGATGTCCGTGGAGGTGAACCGGAAATCCTGCTCGGCGGGGACCGCGTGATCACACAGATGGACTGGGTGGCGGGACGGAATCGTCCGTGGGTGGTCGTGTGGGAAAACGCCACGACTTTGCCGGACGTCTGGATCGTTTTACCGAAATCGCGGGAACCGCAGCGGTTGACCGATCTGAATCCGTCGCTGAAGGAATACCGGCTGGCACCACAACGGGTGGTGCAATGGCGGAGTTTTGACGGTCAGACCATCGAGGGGATTTTCGTTGCACCGCTCGAGTCTCCAGACCGGGGAAAACCGCCGCTACTGGTGGCCGTGCACGGGGGACCGAAAGGTCGCGCAGTCAATACGCTTCGGCAGTATTACTATTATCAGTTTTTCGCCGCACATGGGTATGCGGTGCTTGCCCCGAATTTCCGGGGTAGTTCCGGGTACGGACATGCGTTTGCGATCGCCAACTTTCGCGATCTGGGTGGGGGTGACTTCCGGGATATCATGCACGGCGTGGATTATGTCATCGCACAGGGATGGGTGGATCCTGAAAAATTGGGTATCTTCGGGGGGAGTTACGGTGGATATATGACCAACTGGGCCATTACTCAGACCCAACGGTTTCGGGCCGCCGTGTCCATGTTCGGCATTTTCAATCTCATTACGGATTTCAGTAATTCGTATCTGCCGAGCTGGGAGCCGGATTACCTCGGCGACTATTACTGGAACGACATCGAACGGTACCTGGAACGGTCGCCGGCACGCTATGTCAAAAACGTGACCACGCCGGTATTGATCATTCACGGGAAGGAAGATCCGAACACGTTCATCAGCAATTCAAAAGAGATGTATCAGGCGTTGCGGTTTCTCGATCGAACGGTGGAATTCGTCGTGTACCCCCGGGAAGGGCACGGGCTTCGGGAACCGTGGCATAAACTGGATGAGATGCGTCGTGTATTGCAATGGTTTGATCGGTACATTCTGGGACGCGAACAGTACTGGCTGGGCGACGCCGTGGAGGCCGAGGGCTGGCAGATGCGGGTGGTGGAATGGACGCGTGACCGCACGCCGGGGAATCGTGCGCAGAACACGCAGCAGTATGTTCTGGAACTCGTATTGACACCAACGGAAACGGCCGCGCCGGATCTGGAGTTGCGAATCGTGCATCCGGATGGGAGCGATCTCCGGATTGTCGACCAGCACGGTCAAACGTGGACGCCGGCGGCCGTTTTGCAGAAACTCTGGGCATCGTCCGCGCGGTTGACCGGATCGGATATTCGCATGCGCTGTACCGCACGTGATGCCGGGGGGACACGTCCGTCGTTTGCATTGCGTGTACTGTTTACATTCCCGAAGGATACAGAAATCGACGCCCTTCGTTTGTATGTATGGAAATTTCCTCCCGTGAACCTGCGGTATCCATGAGCGTGTATTCTGGAGGTGTACGTGATGCAATGGCGGAACGTGCTGTGGGGGTCCGCGGAGTGGACCCATTCCGCTGCGCATATCGGTTTCGCGATACTGCGGGCGTTTGCCGGTTTCGCGCTGGCGCTTCAGCACGGGATCCATAAGGTTCCACCTTCGGAACGGTTTGTCCAGATCGTGGGCGAAATGGGGTTCCCGGTTCCCGGATTCTTTGCCTGGGCGGCGGCTTTTGCGGAATCCGTATGTGCCATGCTGATGGCCGTCGGGTTGTGGACCCGACCGGCCGCACTGCTGGTCACGATCAATATGGCTGTTGCGGCCTTTATCCGCCATGCAGGAGACCCCTTTGCCCGTCGCGAGCTCGCGTTGCTGTATTTCTGCATCGCGTTTGCGTTCATGCTGGCCGGCGGTGGCCGGTATAGCCTGGACGCGTGGCTGCGGGGACGCTCCGAGAGGCGGTAATGCGCATGTATCCGCGCGGGATCGGCATGCGGCAAAAATCCGGCGTGTCGTGCAAATGTGTGGGGGTTCACCGTCCCGGTAAATGCAATATGCGATGAGGGTGTATGCAGCGTATCCTCCGCTGGACACGCGCGTGGTATCGCACCGGATGGTTGATGGCGGTCATCGCAGGGCTCGCCTGCGCGCCCCGGATGTATCGGGTACAGGTCATTGCGCGTCCGATTACGGAATGGTCAGTCGATTATCCGGTGACGGCGATCGCCCGTGTTCCCGAAGGATGGCTGACCTTAGCGGAAACGGTTGGCTGGGTGGCATTGTGGTCGTCGAGTGTGAAGGCGCAGGCCGATTTCTGGCAGATGTTTCGCCGGGGGATTCGCATCCTGTTCGGTCCCATACCGCTGCGCACATGGCCTGTACGACCCGCCTGGACCGTGCAGATCCCGGAGGCATCGATCGGTTCGGGATGGGCGGTATTCCCCGAGGGTCTTGTGGTCGTGGACCGGGAGAATACGCGTCTCTGGCGTATCTCACTGGACCGGCACGAACTGGCACAGTTGACCATCCCGGAAGGGCATATCGAACGATACGGTAACCGCCTGTGGTGGTGGCAAACGACATCTGATACCCGACGGTTCTGTGCAGTGGGATGGACCGGCGTCGACAGGAATTGCTGGACGGTCGTCCATCGGCGTTCCCCTGAAACGCTGTGGACGTGGACCTGGTCACCCCCCTGGTGGTGCGGCGTCGCGCCCGATCCGCACCGGGAGTCCGACGTACGTATTCAGTGCATTCGTGCGGTCCGTGTTCCCGCCGGGCATGCGCGGGCCGTCGAGGTGCGTACATGGACCACGTCACGCCCGCAGGGAACCCCCCCGACCGCACGGTGCTGGTTCGTGCAGCAGGTACTCGTCTGCACGATCGGGGATACGCTCCACGTCTGGAATGTGGAAGCCCGCCGGCCTCGCTGGCGGCTTCGGGTGGGCGCCGGGACGGATACGTCTCCCGTGCTCGTCCCCACCCGCCGGCCACTGCTCGTCATGGCCACGCGGGGACTGCTCATCTACGGTCTGGATCTACGGACCGGGAATCGCAGATGGGTCACGCCGCTCCCGGCACCAGTGCGCGATTTACATGTCATTCCTGCGGGATCGGATCCCCCGGAAACCCTCGCGGTCGTGTTGATGGACGCACCACCAGTGATCCTGAATGTTCGGACCGGCGCGGTCGCCTGGCGCGCATCCGGCTGGCGTGCACTCAGCGTCGCCGCGACTTCCGATGGGGTGGTCATGTGGGGCACCGATGCGCGGGAAATCCGCCTCATGCAGATGCAGGTGCAGGTACAATTGCGTTCCGGTTCGATTTCCGTAGGATCGCAACGGTAGGAGCGCGGACCATGCGACCGAAAATCCCCGTTGCCGTCTGGGGTGCACCAGATCCGATGAGTCAGTATCTCCTGGCGGCACTCGCCGATCACCCGTGGGTGCAACTGGACGTGCTGTTGACCGATCCGGACCACGCCGGCCGCCGATACGGAGAGTCCAGTGTGTGGTCGATTCCATTGCCCCCACCGGACGGTCTGGCCACGCAGGTACTGCGCGCGTACGATGCGGACTTTTCGTCTCCCGTGGTACTCGTGGCATCGTGCGATCACGTGCCGGAAGAATTCGTTGCCCACTGGTTGCGGGAAGGACGCAGGGTCATTACGAATCAGGTGGCATGGGGGCTGCGCCCGGAAGTGCCGCTGATCGTCCCCGAAATCAATGCGGATCACTATGCGCTGACGGAACAGCAGCTGGAGTGGTCCGGGCGGATCATTGCCTGCCCGCAACCCGCAGCCACGGCGCTGGCCCTGGTGATCGGACCGTTTATCCGGGAGATGCCGCTGGAACGGCTGGACGGAATGCATGTGTGCAGTTTCGTCGATCGTGGTTGTCCATCGCCGGACGAAATGTCTCAGACATTCGGATTGACAGCCCGACTGCTGCCGGACCCGACACCTCTCCGTCAGGTGGCCAAGGTACTCGGCTGGTTCGCCCAGACCCATATCGGCGATTATATGTTGAACGGGTGCTGGCACCGCAGCGGACCGCAATTGTTCTGGACCGTTCAGGTACTCGCCCGCATCCAGACGACGTCGGCCCTGGCTGTGGACCGTCTGCAGGCGGAATGGAAGGCCGCCCACATCCCCGAGTTTGTTCAACAGTTGCCGACCACACCGGCGTCTCCCTGGATTCGCGTACACACACAACGGACGACCGGACTGTGGCAGTGTCATGCATGGTGGCCGCCGGATATGGGGGTGGACGTGTTCCTCGGCGATGCGGCGTCCGACTGGGTATGGTTGATGATCGACGTCGATGCCCGGGCCCGCGGTGGTGCCTTCAGCGTTATCCATGTGACGGAACTGTCGTTATGGCTGGACCCGGTGTAGCCGCAGCATACGGAGGATCCAGGTCCGTGTCTCGTGTCCCAGCACCGTACGCCAGATCAGGAACGTTCCGAACAGACCGCCGAGCACCGCTGGAATGAGCACGAGACGATCCCCACCGTAGTGACGGATTCCCAGAAGCAGCCCGCCGATGCAGAAAGCGCCGCAGGTGGAGGGATTGACGATCGCACGCCATACCCCCGACCAGGGGAGCATTCCGCGATACATACTGTCCCCGAGCAGGATCGCCGTGTCCAGAACCATGCGGATCCCCCAGGCAATGGCCGCGCCCGGTAGGCCCCCGGCGGCCACCGCCAGAAGGCATACGGGGATATGAATCCCCATCTCGAGGAGATGATATACCGCCGGGATCTTCGTACGGTTCTGCGCCTGATAGAGTGCAAATACCGGCCAGCTCAGCACGTTGATCCAGATCCCCAGACACAGGATCGCCAGAACGGGGCCACTTCGTGCACTGTACGCCGTTCCCATCCACCATTCCATGAACGTATCCGCGAATACGGCGAGGAACATCAGGGGCCAGATAAGCAGTCCGCTGACCCAGCGCGTGGCGAGGAGCGTCAAATGCCGGGATCCCATCGTGTCCGCACGTGCCACACGATCGCTGATCGCGGGAAACAACGCGTTGGAAAACCCGGTCATCACATGCCATACGCGCGTCACCAGCTGATACGGAACGATGTAGAACGTCAATGCTGTCGTACCCAGCCATCGGGCGAGCAGCAGTTTTTCCGTATGCAACAGCACGGGTTCGATCACTTGGCTGACGGTGAGCCATCCGCCGAAATGCAGGAGTTCCCGGGCTTCCGCACGGCGCACACCGGTCCAGCGAGAGTTCGGGATGCGCTGCCGTGCAACGCGATGAAAGACCCCAATAGCGATCACGTGCAGAACAGTAGCCCACAACGCCATCCCGAGGATGGATGCGGTCTTCTGCGCGATCAGGACATACCCACTGAACAGCCCGATGTGCAGCAGCACCTGCCAGCGGTTGAGGACGCCCATATCCTGGTATCCGGCGGGAACAGCGCGAAATAGACCGGCGAACCAGTCAGCGACCGTAATGAGAGTCCGCAGGATGAGCACACTGGATGCCAGGGATATCCATGCAGGGGGTACGTGGAACCCCCGATCGAGGATGCGTGTGCTGCATGCACTGACCACGAGGACGACCACTCCCGCAAGCCCGATGAGCATCCCCACGGCCGTCCAGACGACCCCGTGCAGTCGCTCCACCTGCTGTCGCGCCCGATACACGCTGACACTGCGTACTACCGCACGCCGGAGGCCGAGTTCCATGAACGTGAAATACGTGGGTATGACGCCGGCCAGTGCCCACAGACCGAATGCGTGCTCCCCCACACCGTGCACGATCCAGGGCAGGGCAAGGAATTGGATGAGGAAGAGCACCCCGTATCCAAAGAGGTTCCAGAGGGTGTTGGTCAGGACGCGCGCAACCGGGACGTGCGACCGTGTCATGATTTTCTTGCATTGGCGATAAGGTCAGGGAACCAGTCGAATGGGGTCGGGCATGAACGTGAGTATGAATACGGCAAACGACAGCCAGGCAACGATTCGCCGTTTCCGATCCGGCGGACGATCGTCCCAGACCGTGGGAGGATGCCAGAATCCGATGAACAGTGTCAGGACCGTCCAGGCGATCCATACGTAATTGTGAATCGCCAGCCCCACCAGGACCAGCCAGAGGCCGCGCCCCACCCATCGCGCCCGCCTGCGCCACAGGGCGTATGCAACGTGCCCCCCGTCGAGCTGGCCGATCGGAAACAGGTTGAGATTCGTCGCCAGCAATCCGAACCATGCGGCCAGACCGATCGGATGCATGAGCAGGTCGGTTCCCGGGGGGTCATTGCGCAGCAGTGCGGTCAGGATCTTCCATATGAGCGGTTCTCCGAAGAGAATCGCCTCGTGCCCGAACGTATCGGATGCCACCGGGCGGGACCAGAGGATCCCGAGCACCAGAAAAGGCAGTGTGACCGTGAACCCGATCAGCGGACCGGCCGCACCGATGTCGATCAGGGCTTTGCGGTCGGGAATCAGGCTGCGAATGCGAATGAACGCACCGAACGTGCCGATGAGCGAGGGTGCGGGCAGGAAAAACGGTAGTGTTGCGTCCACATCGTAACGGCGGCACACCAGGTAATGCCCGAGTTCGTGACTCAACAGGATAAGCATCAGGGGCACGGCATAGGGAATGCCGAGCAGGAGTATGGACGGCTGGTGCCAGATCGTCTGCCAGAGACTCCATTCTCGACCGAGGACGATACCGGGTGGGGGATGTTCAAGAAATGCAAGCATGTGCACGGTTCCGACCAGCAATGTGGTCAGCAGCGTCAGGACAAACAATCCCCCGCTGATGAGCATCATCCGTATGGATGGCGGTTGCCATCCGGGCATGCGGGCGTAGAGTTCCAGCCGGATCTGGGATTCCGGAGTTGCGTTCGGCGAGAGATCGTTCCGGTACGTCGGACCTGCACACATCGGTTACCTCATGGCCTGCTTGTACGGTCGAGGGCTAAAAACGTCGGCTGTCTGGGCACTGTTTATGCGAACATCGCCAGAGTTTCTTCCGCCGGTCGATATACCGCCGTAATGATCGGTGTATCCCGCTCGGTGTATCGCCGTGCCTCCGTGCTGCGCAGTTCAAATACCAGATCGGAGAACTGCACGAGATCGTCCGTTTCGTAAACGACCACGAATTCCTGGTCCTGCAATCCGAAAGAGTACAGCAGTAACTGCAGAATGGATGGATACTGACGTCCCACGCGGATGTGTTCATTCATCATCCCCTGTCGGGTATCGCGACTGAGCAGGTACCATTCCGGGGTCTTGACGAATGGATACGCGATCAGATAGCGCTTGCGGGTGTCGGCGAATGGGTCCATTTCCTGGGTGCTGGATCCGCGGGCATAAATCGAAGGCTTGGTCAGCCCCCATAGAGTCCAAACAGTACGCGCATGGGGACGAATCCCGTGCAGTGCCTGACCGAGCTGCCGAAAGAATATGTCCGGCGCCTGCGGGTCCTCCGCATGCACAGAAGTCCATACGAGTACGTCCGCTTCCGCACGTGCGGGAAACAGTTGATAAATGTATACGCGTTCTGCCGCTGCACGCAGGGTTTCCAGCCATTGCCGATGTAAACGCTGTCGCTCTTCCCGGGCAAGCGCGTAATATGCGTCCGTCCATGCGATGGTCGCAAAGTGACAGAGGATCCGTTTCTCCATGATGAGCCCGCTCCTCAGTTCACAGGTTCTCCCTGTCCTGGGTGCGACAGGGATTGTTGTCAGTGTCTATCCGGGACCGTGGTTGACCGTTTCGGGCACATCCCGGCTACCGGCCGGAACGGAACTTAAGGGACGATCATACGAAAAGTCGTTTTCGTTTCAATCCGTTCCCCGGTCAGGCGGTCGGTTGTGGTCAGATGAATGGTATATGTGCCCTCCCTGGGGTCGCGAAGTGTAATCTGCAGGGTGAATACGACCGGTCGCCCCTTGCGCCCACGGTCGCGAAACGTGACAATTCCGGGTTTTTCCAGAATTTTTTCTCCGTTCGGATCGTACACGTACAGATCCTGGACGAGATGTGCGCGACCATCACCTGCCCGCATACCATACCCTTCCACCTCAACGGCGAGCCAGATGGTCTCCCCAGGGCGGTAAAGCGCCAGCATGCGCGGTTCCCCGTCGGGTCCGGTCACGTATATGATGCGGCCGTATTTGAACTGATCACTCGCACGAACGATCGACGTTTTCGAGCGGTTCGGTGGCGTGGATGGGCGATCGGCGGGAGCGCGATCCGCCGGGGACGAGCGCGTCGCCACAATGGTAATTTTGTGTGATACGATCTTTTCGTCCCGGGTGAGTTGATCGACAAATTGCGCGACAATGTAATATTCTCCCGGTTTTAAACGGTCCTTTAAGACACGGAGCTGGACGTGATTTTCCACTTCAAAGAGATCGGTGCCCGGTTCAACCACCTGCTGAATCTTTAATAGATTGGGGACACTGGCGACCACCTGTTTCTGTGCATCGATGATGACCAGGTTCTCAATGATGTGACAGCGCCGTTGCTGGTCCATGGCAAAATCGGTCACGTGAAAAAACAGCCAGACGGTATCCGTAAGGGAAAACGTCCGCGTCGTCGAAGCACGTACGTTACGCTGGTCTGTGATATTCACTGCCTGTACCTGCAGGGCGACCGCATGCAAAGGGTAGCCCCACAGGCACACAGCCAGTACGCTCCACCATATGTTGCGCATGACAGGACCTGTACATCGGAATGCATCGACGCGTCATTCCGAGCCGGGTTATTTTGTCAGCGCCATTCATACCGAACGAGGAGACCCGGCAGGCGCAATTTCCTCATTCGTTGCGTGTCCATGCTACCCGTATGGCGGCACCGGACGGCGCCCGTACGGACGTCGGAGACGTGTGCCAGAGGATCGACAGGAAGAGAGCGATACCGTGCAACAGACGGGGTCCCGGTCGGGAAACATAG